>NZ_JBIUAP010000008.1:0-57280 GCF_044547525.1 Promicromonospora sp. NPDC052451 | reverse complement strand
TTTGCCCACCCCCCGCCTCTCCCCATCTTGTTTCCCGCGCATCTGGGCCTGTCTGCCTCGAGGTCGGTCCAGGCCTGTACCGACCTCGAGGCAGACTGCCGACGTCGCAGGAAGGTGCCGACCTCAAGAGAGCGTGAGCAGATCTGCCCGCCCGATGAGCTGATCCCACCTCTACAGCCGCTCAGAGCAGTACGACGACCCCCGGCCCCGACACCGTCACCGTCACCGTCGTCCCACCGACGCCGCTCTCGACGACCGCCGCCGCGCCCCCGAGCACCACCCCCGAGTCGAGCACCACCCGCGCCGGCTCACCGCCCCGGTCGACCACCACGGACACCGCCCCCTCCCGCACGGCCAGCACCACATCGACCCGCGCACCCCGAGACGCCCCGACGGGTACCCGTGTCAGGACAAGAGCCCCGTCCTGCACGCGCACCGACGTCCCGGAAGGATCCCCGGAAGCCACGGCCGCCTCCGTCCGCCGCAGCCCCACCAGCCTCCGGTACAGCTCCAGCATCCGAGCCCCGCCCTCGCCCGAAGCCTCCCCCCAGTCCAACCGCGAAGCCTCGAACGTCGAGAGCGCTTGAGGATCAGGCACCACAACATCGGCCCCATAAAGCTCGGCCCACCCGTGCCCGCCGAACTCCGCCGCCCGCCCGCGCGAGATCGCCGCCGCGAGCTCCGGCTCCTCGTGGTCCGAGAAGTACTGGAACGGCGTCGTCGCGCCCCACTCCTCGCCCATGAACAGCATCGGCGTGAACGGCCCGAGCAGCACCACGGCCGCGCTCACCGCGAGCGCCCCCGGCGTCAGCACGCGGGACGGCCGGTCGCCGAGCGCCCGGTTGCCCACCTGGTCGTGGTTCTGGGAGCAGACGACGAAGCGGCGTCGGTCCAGGTCGGCGGGCACGGGCGCACCCCAGTTCTTGCCGCGGAAGGTTGACCAGCCGCCGTCGTGCACGAAGACGTCGGTCAGCGCCTTGGCGAGCGTCTCCGGCGTGCCGAAGTCGACGTAGTACCCCTGTCGTTCACCGGTCATCAGCGTGTGCAGGGCGTGGTGGACGTCGTCGGCCCACTGCGCCGTCATCCCGTACCCGGCCCGCCCCTGGAACGCCTCACGAGTGGGCGTGACGGTCCGCGAATCGTTGGCGTCCGACTCGGCCACCAGCGACAACGGCCGCCCCAGATCGGCAGCAAGGACAGCAACCGCGTCCGACAGCTCCGCCAGCAGATGCCGCGGCGAGTCGTCCACGAGCGCGTGCACGGCGTCCAGACGCAGCGCGTCGACGTGGAAGTCCCGGAACCACCGCAACGCCTTCTCGACGACGAACACGCGCACCTCGGCGGAGCCCTCGCCGTCGAGGTTCACGGCCGCGCCCCACGGCGTCTGGTGCTGGTCGGTGAAGTACGGGCCGAACTCGGCGAGGTAGTTGCCGGACGGCCCGAGGTGGTTGTCGACGACGTCGAGACAGACCGCGAGCCCGCGCGCGTGCGCGGCGTCCACGAACCGCTGGAGCGCGGCGGGGCCGCCGTACGGTTCGTGCACGGCCCACAGGGCGACGCCGTCGTACCCCCAGCCGTGGTGCCCGCCGAACGCGGCGACCGGCATCAGCTCGACGACGTCGACCCCCAGGTCGGCGAGGTGGTCGAGGCGACCGACGGCGGCATCCAGCGTGCCCTCGGGCGTGAACGTTCCGACGTGCAGCTCGTAGATGACGGCGCCGAGCACGTCCCGGCCGGCCCAGCCGCCGTCGGCCCAGGAATGAGCATGAGCGTCGAAGGTGCGCGACGGCCCGTGCACGCCCGCGGGCTGCCAGGGGCTGCGCGGGTCCGGGCGTGGTGGGCCGCCGTCGAGCGAGAAGGCGTAGTCGGTCCCGGCCAGCAGCGGATGCCGCGAGCGCCACCAGCCCCCGGCGTCGGCCTCCATCGCCTCCGTGGTGCCGCTCGCCGACAGGACAAGGTCGACCCGAGCCGCCCGTGGCGCCCAGACCCGCAGGTCCCCGGTCATGCGCCCGCCCCGCCCGCACGAACAGCATGGTGCGAACGGCCATCAGCGTCCGAACGATCAGCAGCCTCCGCCACCAGCAGCGCGACCGGCCACGCCCCCAGCAGGTCACCGAGCCGCACCGCCCCGGCGTCGGCCGAGACCCCGGTCAGCACGGACCGCCACACCTCCCCCGGCGCAGGCTGCGGCAGCACGACGGACGCGTCCAACAGCCCCGGTGCATCCCCGAGCCGCGTCGCGACCACCACGACCCGAGGCCCGGCAGCATCCGACCGAACAAACCCCACCGCCCGCCCGGTGGTCACCGGCAGCGGCTCGTACCCGGCGTCCTCCCCGACGAACGTCTCGGGATACGCCCGCCGCAGCCGCAACGCGGCGGCCGTCACGACGAGCTTCTCCTCCGCGAGCCCCGACGGCGTCCGCCCGGCGTCGAGCGACCCGAGAACAGCCGCGAGCCCTTCCAGGTCCACGGGCCGCCGGTTGTCCGGATCGACGAGCGACGTCCCGGTCACCTCGGTGCCCTGGTAGACGTCGGCGACGCCGGGCACGGTGAGCTGCAGCAGCTTGGTCGCGAGCACCGACCGCCGGACGGTCGGCGTCACCTCGGCCACCCACCCGTCGAACCCGGCAACGACCTCGGGGTGCGTCAGCAGCCCGGTCGCGTACTCGACCAGCGCGTCCTCCCGGGCGACGTCGGGCGCCGTCCACGTGGTCCACGCCTTCTGCTCCCGCGACGCCTTGACCAGGTACGCGGCGAGCCGCTCGGCCTCGATCGGCCCCTCCGGCGTCCAGGTCCCGGCGAGCGTCTGCCAGAGCAGGTTCTCGGTGCGCCCGTCGAGGTCGGCAGGCCGCACATCAGCAGTCGCCTCCCGCAGCCGCCGCACCAGCGCGACCCAGGCCTCCGCGTGCGAGGAGACGGCCCCGATCCGCGAGCGCACGTCCTCGCCGCGCTTCGTGTCGTGCGTGGACCCGGCGGTCATCGTCGCGGGCCACGACTCGGCCAGGTGCCGCGCGTGCGCGTGCAGCTCGTCCGGTCCCGCACCGAAGCGCGAAGGCGCCCCGCCCACCTCGCACAGGCTGACCAGGTGGGTCCACCGGTAGTACGCCGTGTCCTCGACGCCCTTGGCCATGACCGCGCCGCACACCTGCGGGAACCGGACCACGAGCTCGGCACGCCGCTCCTCGTCCCGCCGCCCAGCAGACCCGGCCTCGCGACCGAGCACCAGGTCGACCACGAGGTCCAAGGTGTCGTGCCGGTCCGGGTCGAGGCGCGACCGGGCGACGTCGGCCGCCTCCCGCACCACGCGCTCCGCCTCCGCCGGGGCCTCCTCCCCCGGCACGACGTACGCGCGGTACCGGCCGAACGCGACGACGAGCTCGACCACGCAGTCCTGCAGCGACCGGAACGTATGGTCGCGCAGCCGCACGTCCTCGCGGCAGATGTCGGCCAGCATGGTGGTCAGCAGGTGGGTCTCCGCGTACAGCGAGGTCTCGACGATCTGCCGCTTGGCCTGCTCGATCACGTCGTCCAGGCTGGTCTGCTCGCCCGTCAGCTCCTGCATCAGGGCCGCGAGCGGGGCGGCGCCGTCGGCGTCGACCTGGAGGCCGTGCAGCCGCCAGGCCGTGTCGTAGCCGGTGGTGCCGGCGACGGGCCAGTCGTCGGGCAGCGCCTCGTCCTCCTCGAGAATCTTCTCGGCCACGACCCACGCCCCGCCGGTCGCCTCGTTCAGGCGCCGCAGGTAGCCGCGCGGGTCGGCCAGCCCGTCGGGGTGGTCGATGCGGAAGCCGTCGATCACGCCCGCGTGGAAGAGCTCCAGCAGCAGGGCGTGCGTGGTGTCGAAGACGTCGTCGTCCTCCACGCGGATGCCCGCCAGCGTGCCGACGTCGAAGAAGCGCCGGTAGTTGAGCTCCTCGTCGGCCACGCGCCAGTACGCGAGCCGGTAGTGCTGGCGGCCCACGAGCTCCGCGAGCGGCAGGTCCTCCGTCTCGGGCCGCACGGGGAACAGGTGGTCGTAGTAGCGCAGCACCGGCTGCTCGCCGTCCTCGCCGGGCACGACGACGCGGTCGAGCACGAGCTCCCCCGCCGCGAGCACCGTGCCGATCCGCGCACCGAGCACCGGCATGAGCAGTCCCTCGCCCGGGGCGATGTCGAGGTCGAACCACGTCGCGTACGGGGACTCGTGGCCGTGCTTGAGCGCGGACCACAGGGCCCGGTTGTGCCAGGCCGGCGTCGGCACGGCCATGTGGTTCGGCACCACGTCGACGACGACGCCCACCCCCCGCGCGTGTGCCGCCGCCGCGAGCCGTTCGAGGCCGTCCCGGCCGCCCATGACGTCGCTGATCCGGGTGTGGTCCACGACGTCGTAGCCGTGCGTGGACCCGGGCGCGGCCTGCAGCACGGGCGAGAGGTAGAGGTCCGTGATCCCGAGGGCGTCGAGGTACGGGAGCGCCTTCTCGGCATCCGCGAACGTCAGGTCCGGACCGAGCTGGAGGCGGTACGTGCTGACCGGGGTGCGGCGGCCGGGTCCGGGGAGATGGGAATGCACTGTGCCTCCGTCGCTCGGTGGTGGCTCGCGGTTCACACCCTGGCTGATCTCGGGGTGTCCCGCCAGGCCACCGGGTGAATCTCTCATCCTGGTCTCACGTAGTTCTCATGCTGGCCTGGAAGTGTGGCCCATCCGCCCCGACGGAAGGAACGGACCGCATGTCCAAGCTCTCGAACATGATCGGCCTCGCCAAGAAGGTGCTCGAGTCCCAGTCCGGGCAGCAGCAACAGCAGGGCGGCTCGACGGGCCAGCGATCCTGGCAGTCCGCGCTCCAGGACATCGCCGGAGCGGTGACCGGGCGCGACCAGCAGCAGGGCGCGCCGGGCCAGGGCTACCCGGCCGGCCGACAGCCGGGCTACCCGACGACGCCGCAGGGCCACCCGGGCGCACGGCCCGCCCCGGCGACCGCCGACGCCGACCGGCGGGCCATCGCCCGCTACGACTACCTCATGCAGACCGCCGACCCGCACCAGGTCGAGCGGATCCACGCCGAGTCCTTCGCCCGCCTGACACCGGCGCAGCGCCAGGCGGTGCTGCAGCGCATGCAGGCAGAGCTTCCGCCGCACGAGCAGCCCCGCTCCGCCGACCATGCCGAGCTCGCCCGGGCGGCTGCCCGGACGGAGGCTCGGCGGCCGGGCTCCATGCGGTCGATGCTCGCGAAGGTCGGCACGGGTGGGGCCGTCGCCGGCGTCGCCGTGGGCGCGGTGGGCGTCCTGAGCGCCGTCGCGGCAGGTGCGGCGGTCAGCAGCGTCGCCGGCCCGCTCCTGGAGAATGCGGCGAACCTCGGGGTCGACTTCGAGTCGCTGGCGGCGGGCGTCGACGTCGAGGGCCTGACGGCGGCGGCCGGCGAGGCCGGAGCAGGAGCCCTGGACCAGGCGGCTGCCGGTCTCGGGGAGTACGGGGACGGCGCGCTGGGCGAGGCCACGGCCGGCGTCGAGGAGCTCGGGGCGGGCGCCGTCGACCAGGCCACGGCCGGTGTCGAGGACCTCACCGGCACGGCCGAGGGCGCGGTGTCCGGCCTCGGCGACCAGGTGTCGGAGGCCGGCGGCACGCTCTCCGACATCGCGGAGAAGTTCGACCCGCGCAACTTCTTCTAGGAGGCTCCAGCGCGACGACGGCGGCGAGGTTGTCCGTCGTCGCGCTGCCCCGCTCGCCAGAGGTCAGCCAGGCCTGCTGCGTCCCCGGAGCGGCGTCAGACCGTGATGCCGAACAGGGTCTCGGCGTTGCGGAACGCGATCTTCTCCTTGTCCGCACGCGGAAGATCGACCCCTCGGAACCAGTCGGTCCCGTCCTTGATGCTCGCGAAGGGGTAGTCGGTCGCGAACATCACGCGGTCCACACTGATGTACTTCAGCAGCAGGTGGAGCAGGTCGTCCTGGAAGAACGCGCTGGTCGTGAACCAGAAGTTGTCCTGGAAGTACTGCTCGAAGGGCTTCTCGAGCGAGCTCTCGGTCGGCTCGCCCATGTCGTTGGCGATCCGTTCGTAGTAGAACGGAAGGCCCTCGCCCATGTGCCCGACGATGATCTTCAGCCGGGGGAACCTGTCGAAGACCCCGTAGGCGATCAGCCGGATGCACTGGGTCAGCACCTCCTGGTGCCAGCCGTAGCCGGACCCGCTGAAGATGTAGTCCTGGAACTCGTTCGTGTACTCCGACCGCGTCGTGCGGTAGTAGATGTCGAAGACCTCGTCGGCCGGGTACCCGGGATGCAGGTAGATCGGCACATCGAGAGCCTGGGCACGCGCCAGGACGGGCTCGAGGTCGGGATGGTCGAGGTACTTCTTCGTGATGTGCCCGTTGGTCAGGGCGCCCAGGAAGCCGTCCTCGCGCACCGAGCGTTCCAGCTCGTCCGCCGCCGCCTCCGGGCTCTGCAACGGCAGGGTGGCGAACGCCTGGAAGCGGCCGGGATAGCCGGCCATCGGCCCCTCGACGAGCTGCCGGTTGAGGCCGTAGGCGAGGTCGATCCCCTGCTGCCCAGGGACGTTCTGCACGGACGGCGTGTGCGCGGAGAGGATCTGGACGTCGAGTCCCCCTTCGTCCATGTCGCCGATGCGGCGTCCCCCGAGATCCGAGAGACCGATCTCCTCGAGGAAGTCGATGTGATCCTGGTTGATGGAGTTCAGCTTCAGCAGCGCGGGTGTCGAGAAGGTCTCCTCCGTGCCGATGAACTTCAGGTCCTGGTCGCGCAGCGCGATGTCTTTCCTGGTGAGCGAGACTCCCCGCTCCTCCGTGCCGTCGTCGCGTCCCGCGAGTGCCGCCGCGGACAGTCCTGCGCCGGCGACAAGCCCGGCCGCGCCGGCGAGAAACCCGCGGCGCCCGAGCGGTCGCCGTCGGTCTTGTTCGTTCGGTCCCATGTCTGCATGTGCTCCTTCGTTGCGTTGTGGAGCACGTTTCCAGGTCCGCCCGCCCGGATCGTCGGCCCACGGAAGACACCTCCCCGTACTCCGCGCGGAGTACGGGAGGGTGGTCCACGCCGAGGGTTGCGTCAGCGGAGCCCGGCCTCGTAGGCGGCGATGACGAGATGGACGCGGTCGCGGGCGCCCAGCTTCGCGAGGATGCGGGCCACGTGCGTCTTGGCGGTCAGGGGGCTGACGACCAGCTCGTCCGCGATCTCCTGGTTGCTCCGGCCGGCGGCGATCAGCCCGAGCACCTCCCGCTCGCGCGCTGTCAGCCGGGCGAGCCGCTCGGGTGCGGGCGCCTCCGGGCGGCTCAGCGCACGGGTGATGACCGCCCTGGTCGCGCCGGGCGACAGCAGCGACTCTCCCGCGGCGACGGTGCGGATGGCGCTCAGGAGGGCGTCGGGGCGGGTGTCCTTGGGCAGGAATCCGGATGCCCCCGCACGAAGGCCGCGCAGCACGTTCCTGTCCGTCTCGAACGTGGTCAGGATGAGGACCTTGCTGCCGGCCGATGCGTCGTCGGCGTAGATCTGCCGCGTCGCCTCGATGCCGTCGGTACCCGGCATCCTGATGTCCATCAGCACGACGTCGGGCCGCAGGTCCTTGGCCAGCGTCACCGCCTCCTCGCCGGTGCCTGCCTCCCCGACGACCTCCAGGTCGTCGGCCGAGCTCACCAGGAGCGCGAAGGCGCCACGCACCAGTGCCTGGTCCTCGGCGAGCAGGACCCGGATCACGTGGAGACCCTCCAGGTCTCCGGCAACGGCAGGCTGGCCCGTACCTCGAATCCTCCGGACTCGCCCGGGCCGGCGGACAGCTCGCCGCCGACGGCCTGTGCCCGCCCTGTCATCCCGGCGATACCGAAGCCGGCCGGTGTCACGATCGAGCCCGGTTGCGCGGGCCCGTGGTCGACGACCGTGATCCGCAGCCGGTGGCCGTCCTGGTCGAGCCGGACGGTCGCCTGCCCGGCCATGGAATGCCGAGCGACATTGGTGAGCGCCTCCTGGATGATCCGATAGGCCACCACCGACACCGTCGAAGGTAGATCGTCCGGCAGCCCGCCAGCCTCCAGGTCGACCCGGACACCGGTGGCCTCCGCCATGTCCACGAGTCGCCGCAGCTCGCCCAGGTGGGGCGCCGGCTCGGTCGTCTCGGTCCCGCCACCATGGAGTACGGCCAGCACGGCACGCAGCTCACGGAGCGTGGCCCCGCTCGTGTCCGAGAGGTCGTGCAGCGTGCCGGACAGCTCCCGCAGGGACGTATCGGCACGGTCCGGCAGCTGGTCGATCAGGTGCGCGGCGACGGACGCCTGGACGTTGGCGACGGCGAGACCGTGGGCCAGGACGTCATGCACCTCGGCCGCGATCAGGACCCGCTCCTCGGCGACCCGCCGTTCCACCTCGTTGGCACGCTCCTGCTCCAGCCGCGCGGCGACGGCGGCCTTCCAGCTCTCCCGGAAGCGGACCGCCAGCCCGGCGAAGAAGGCCATGAACAACCAGCCGACGCCGAGGAGAACATCGCCGAGCGCCCCGGACGTCTCGTCGGCGAGGACAGGCACGGTCACCGCGGCCACCCCCACCAGGGCGGCGACGGGCCGCCGCCGTGGGTCGCTGTAGCGGGCCGCCGCGAACGCCGCGACGAGGGAGGCCGGCAGCGTGGCCTCGTGGGGATAGTCGAGCAGGTGGTAGGGCATCGACACGGCGAGGACGGCCAGGACGACGAGGATCGGCCGGTGCCGACGGGCCAGCAACGGCACGGACGTCGCGCCCAGGAGCAGGATCGCCCACAGGTCGACACGGCGCTCGCCGTCGAAGTCGACCACCTGGAGCGTGAGCGCGGCACCGACGCCGAGCGCGAAAGACCCCGCCGCCAGCAGGCGATCGGCTACTCGCGGACGGAGCGCCGTCATCGTTCGCACAGGGACATCGACCCGGCCCTCCTCCTGGCCCTCTCGCGCGCGCCAGAGCTTGCCGGGCCGCGTGCCGACGAGCACCACGAGCGTCGCCGCCGGCACGACGCGGGCTCCTCGGTCGCGGGCGCCGCACTGCGCACCTGCCACGGACAGGCTGCGCTCTGCAGCGAGTGGGCCCGGAGGGATTCGAACCCCCGACATCCACGGTGTAAACGTGGCGCTCTAACCAGCTGAGCTACGAGCCCCGGCAGCGGTCCACAATACCTGGCCCACGCCGCACACAGGTCCTGATTTTCCGACCGGACGGCGTCAGACCTCGGCGACCGCCCGGCGGTAGTCCTCCAGGTCCCGCGCCTGCCCCCGCGGGTTGACCACGCTCCACCGGACGATCCCGTCCCCGTCGATCAGGAACGACCCGCGCAGCGCGATCCCGGACTCCTCGTCGAACACCCCGTAGTCGCGCGCCACCTGGCCGTGCGGCCAGAAGTCCGACAGCAGGTCGAACTGATATCCCTCGGCCGCCTGCCACGCCTTGAGCGTGAACACGGCGTCCGTGGAGACGACGAGCAGCCGCACGCCCGCCGTCTCGAAGTCCTCGATGTTGTCCCGCAGCTCGCACAGCTCCCCCGTGCACGTCCCGGAGAAGGCGAACGGCACGAAGACGACGAGCACCGGCGTCCCGCGCAGGTCCGACAGCGTGGTCGGGGTGCCGTGCGTGTCCGGGAGCGTGAAGTCGGGTGCGGGGTCCCCCGGTGCGAGGACGGTCACTTGCCGCGGCCGCGGTAGCCCAGACGCGTCGCCGACCAGTCCTCCGCGATCGCGAACGTGCTGGTGGTCTGCAGGCCGGCCGTGGTCGCGGCCTCCTGGATGTCACCGTGGCCCACCTCGCCGTCGCGACCGGGCTTGGGCGTGAGGATCCAGATCAGCCCGCCGTCGTCGAGGACCGTCAGGACGTCGACCAGGGCGTCGGTGAGGTCGCCGTCGCCCTCCCGCCACCAGAGGATGACGCCGTCGGTGACGTCGCCGTAGTCCTCGTCCTCCAGCTCGCCACCGATGATCTCCTCGATGTCGGCCCGCAGTGCTTCGTCGACGTCGTCGCCCCAGCCGAACTCCTGCACCACCTGGCCGGCCTCGAAACCGAGGCGCCCCGCGCCCTGGGTGTCCGTGCTCACTTGGTTGATCGTCCCTCTCTCTGTCCGGCCTGGAGCCGGGTCGTCCTGGTGCTCTCTGGCCCGTCGTCGGGCTCTCCGTCGCCAAAGGTAGTGCACGCACCCCGGCCATGCCTCGCAACCAGGTCGCGTGGTGTCCATTTGATGAATCGATGAGCCCTCGGCAACGAGGAGGTCATGCACTCAGTCTCATCATTGCGATACCGCGTATCAATACGGACGTGATCCAGCACCGACGTAACGCAGATCACGCACTCTTGACCGCCCTATGGTGTGAGCGCACGCTGGAAGGGGACAGAATGGCTCTGACCACCTGTGCGTGGGCGTGCACAGCCGCAACCCCAGCTGTGGTGACGCTGCCGCCGACGCGACGGGGCCTGACGAGGCGGCGGGGAGCGCGAACCGCGACCACGCCGCGCGACACCGAGAGAGGTAGCTGGTGGCTTCGTTTGACGAGACCGGACCGCTGATCAACGGTCTGCTCAGCGCCGTACCTGACATCGACCCGGCCGAGACCGAGGAGTGGGTCGAGTCCTTCGACGGGCTGATCGACGAGAAGGGCGGACCCCGCGCCCGGTACGTCATGCTCAACCTGCTGCGCCGTGCGCGCGAGCGGAACGTGAGCATCCCCGCGTCGATGGCGACCCCCTACGTGAACACCATCGGTGTGCACGAGGAGCCGTACTTCCCCGGCGACGAGGCCATGGAGCGCCGCTACCGCTCGTGGATCCGCTGGAACGCGGCGGTCATGGTGACCCGCGCCCAGCGCGAGGGCCTGAGCGTCGGCGGGCACATCTCCTCCTACGCGTCCGTCGCGACGCTGTACGAGGTGGGCCTGAACCACTTCTTCCGGGGCAAGGACCACCCGGGCGGCGGCGACCAGATCTACTTCCAGGGCCACGCCTCCCCCGGCGTCTACGCCCGCGGGTACCTCGAGGGCCGCCTGTCCGCGGACCAGCTCGACGGGTTCCGCCAGGAGCTGTCGCACCCGGGCGGCGGCCTGCCGTCCTACCCGCACCCGCGCCTCATGCAGGACTTCTGGGAGTTCCCGACGGTCAGCATGGGCCTGGGCCCGGCATCCGCGATCTACCAGGCCTGGACCAACCAGTACCTGCACAACCGCGGGATCAAGGACACCAGCCAGCAGGACGTCTGGGCGTTCCTCGGCGACGGCGAGATGGACGAGCCGGAGAGCCGCGGCATGCTGCAGCTCGCCGCGCAGCAGCAGCTCGACAACCTGACCTTCGTGGTCAACTGCAACCTGCAGCGCCTCGACGGCCCCGTGCGCGGAAACGGCAAGATCATCCAGGAGCTGGAGGCCCAGTTCAAGGGCGCCGGCTGGAACGTCATCAAGGTCGTCTGGGGCCGCGAGTGGGACGCCCTGCTCAACGCCGACAAGGACCGTGCGCTGGTCAACCTGATGAACGTCACCCCCGACGGTGACTACCAGACCTACCGCGCCGAGTCGGGCGCGTTCATCCGCGAGCACTTCTTCGGGCGCGACCCGCGCACCAAGGCCCTCGTCGAGAACATGACCGACGACGACATCTGGAACATGAAGCGCGGCGGCCACGACTACCGCAAGCTCTACGCGGCCTACTCCGCGGCGCGCGCGCACACCGGCCAGCCGACCGTCATCCTGGCGCACACCGTCAAGGGCTACGGCCTGGGTGCCGGCTTCGCGGGGCGCAACGCCACGCACCAGATGAAGAAGCTCAAGGGCGACGACCTCAAGACGCTGCGCGACTCGCTCCGGATCCCGATCTCGGACGCCGAGCTCGAGAAGGACCCGTACCTGCCGCCGTACTACCACCCGGGTGCCGACGCGCCGGAGATCCAGTACATGCTGGAGCGCCGCCGTCAGCTCGGCGGGTTCGTCCCGGAGCGCCGCACGACGGCGAAGACCACCCTGACGCTGCCCGAGGACAAGTCCTACGAGCTGCTGAAGAAGGGTTCCGGCACGCAGCAGGTCGCCTCGACCATGGCGTTCGTCCGCCTGCTCAAGGACCTCTTCAAGGCCAAGGACTTCGGCCACCGCATCGTGCCGATCATCCCGGACGAGGCGCGCACCTTCGGCCTCGACTCGATCTTCCCGAGCGCCAAGATCTTCAACACGCTCGGCCAGAACTACCTCGCCGTGGACCGCGAGCTCATGCTGAGCTACAAGGAGTCCGAGTCGGGGCAGATCATGCACACCGGCATCAACGAGGCCGGCTCCGCCGCCGCGTTCCAGGCGGTCGGCACGTCGTACGCGACGCACGGCGAGCCGATGATCCCGGTCTACATCTTCTACTCGATGTTCGGCTTCCAGCGCACGGGCGACCAGTTCTGGGCGGCCGGCGACCAGATGACGCGCGGCTTCATCATCGGTGCCACCGCGGGCCGCACCACGCTGACCGGCGAGGGCCTGCAGCACGCGGACGGCCATTCGCCGCTCATCGCCGGGACCAACACCGCCGTCGTGCAGTACGACCCGGCCTACGGCTACGAGATCCGGCACATCGTGCGCGACGGCATCGAGCGCATGTACGGCGACGGCTCCGACGGCCGGGACCAGGACGTCATGTACTACCTCACGGTGTACAACGAGCCGATGGTCCAGCCGGCCGAGCCGGAGGACGTCGACGTCGAGGGCATCAAGCGCGGCATCCACCGCATCTCGGTGTCCGACGCGGACGGCCCCAAGGCCCAGCTCCTCGCCTCCGGCGTGGGCGTGCCGTGGGCGCTGGAGGCGCAGCAGCTCCTCAAGGAGGACTGGGGCGTCTCGGCCGACGTGTGGTCGGTGACCAGCTGGAACGAGCTGCGCCGCGACGCGCTCGCCTCCGAGCACGACGCGCTCGTGGACCCGGCCGCGCCCGTGCGCACGCCGTACGTGACCGAGAAGCTGTCCGGCGCCCAGGGCCCGTTCGTCGCCACCAGCGACTACGACCACCTGGTGCCCGACCAGATCCGTGCGTGGGTGCCCGGCGACTACGCGGTGCTCGGTGCGGACGGCTTCGGCTTCTCCGACACCCGCGCCGCCGCGCGCCGGCACTTCCTCATCGACGGTCCGTCGATGGTGGTCAAGACGCTGCAGTCGCTCGCCCGCCGCGGCGAGGTGCCGAACGACGTCGTGGCCAAGGCCGTGGAGAAGTACCGCCTCCTGGACGTCAACGCCGGCACGTCGGGCGTGGCAGGCGGCGACAGCTGACCCCAGGTCACGCTCTACCCAGTCATCGGGCCCGGAACTCACGCGAGTTCCGGGCCCGATGACTGGGTAGAGCGTGACTTTGCGTCGCGCGGCGTCAGACGGCTTCCGCGATCGCCTTCGCCAGCTCCGCGCGGAGCGGCGCCGTCGCCTTCGCGTCCGGGTGGGTCTCCAGCGAGCGCAGGTGCTGCCTGGCCTCGTGCGGCCGGTCCGCCTCCAGCGCCGCCAGCACGAGATGCCGGCCGACCTCCGGCGGGTGCTCCCGCACCCGCCACTGCCCCACGCCCAGCCCCAGCGCCTCCACGGGCATGCCCGCGTCCCGCAGGATCGCGAGCCCCTCGACCAGCGCGTGGCCGTCCGGGTCCCGCTCGGCGGCGGTCGTGAACCGGCGGACGGCGCCCTCCGGGTCGTCGGCCAGCGACAGCCGACCCAGCTCGATCAGCGGGTACCACCCGCGGGGGTGGCCGGCCAGCTCCTCGGCCAGGGCCCACACCGCCAGGTCCGCCTCGCGCTGCTTCGACTCGGGGATCTCGTCGGAGTCCCGCAGCGGGTCCTCCAGCGTCGGGTCCTCGGCGGCCCGACGGCGGACGATCTCCGCCAGCGCGCGGAACGCCTCCTCGTTGTTGGGATCGTCGGTCAGCTGGGCGCGCAGGGCGTCCTCGTGCCCGTCGTCCCCCCGCCGGGGCGCCGACGGCGACAGGCGGCGCGTGCCGACCGTGGACGCGGACGGGGGCCGACGGATGAGGCGGCGGAGCCGTTGCATCAGGGCCATACCTCGACCCTACAGTTTTCCGCACCCGCACACTGGACCGACGCTGCCGGAGAAGTCCGTTTGTGGACTCCCCACAACCCGGGCTCGTATGCTGCCGGGGTGCCAGCAACACGACGGGCCGCGCGGAACGACGCCCCCCAGGACGACCAGGGGGCGGAGCCGTCCGTGGACCGGCCCACGGACGAGACGCAGGAGACCGGCACCGACCCTGCCGGATTCCCGATGAACCTCCAGCGGGTCCGCGAGGCCACCGGCCTGCTCACCGCCGCCGCCATGCGCCGGCTCGACGAGGACCTGAACTGGTACCGCGACCTGCCGGCGGAGGACCGCTCGTACGTCGGCCTCGTGGCCCAGGCCGGCATCAACGCGTTCACCTCGTGGTTCACCGACCCGGACCGGCCGCCCCACGGCGTCAGCGAGATCTTCGCCGCGGCGCCCACGGAGCTGACCCGGTCCATCTCGCTCCAGCACACCCTGCAGCTCGTCCGCGTCGTGGTCGACGTCGTCGAGACCCACTCCGACCGCATCGCCGCCCCCGGCGGCGAGCGCGACCTGCGCGAGGCCGTGCTGCGCTACTCCCGCGAGGTCGCGTTCTCCGCGGCCGAGGTCTACGCGCGCGCCGCCGAGTGGCGCGGAGCCTGGGACGCCCGGCTCGAGGCCCTCGTGGTCGACGCCCTGGTGCGCGGCGACGGCGACGACTCGCTGCGCTCGCGGATCTCCGCCCTCGGCTGGAGCGGCCGCGGTAACGCACTCGTGGTCGTGGGCCTGGCGACCGAGGAGCTGGACGAGATCCGCACCGCCGAGATCCGCCGGGTGGCCCGCCGCGCCGCCGGAGACGCCCTCGTGGGCATCCACGGCGACCGTCTCGTGCTCGTGCTCGGCGGCGAGGGCGACCTCGTCGCCGCCGCGACGTCGCTGCTGAGCCGGTTCGGCGCCGGCCCGGTGGTGATCGGCACCCAGGTGCCGAGCCTGACCGAGGCCCCGCGGTCGGCCCGGTCGGCCCTCGCGGGCCTGACGGCGGCCCCGGCCTGGCCGCAGGCGCCGCGCCCCGTGATGGCCGACGACCTGCTGCCGGAACGCGTGCTGACCGGCGACTACACGGCGCGCGCGACCCTGATCGCCCAGGCCTTCACCCCGCTGCAGGACGCCGGGGGTGCCGTGCTGGAGACGCTCTCCGCCTACCTCGGCACCGGCCGGTCCCTGGAGGCCGCCGCACGCCATCTGTACGTTCACCCCAACACCGTGCGCTACCGGCTGCGCAAGGTCTCCGAGATCACCGGGTGGGACCCGCTGGACGCCCGGGAGTCGTTCGTGCTGCAGGTGGCGCTGGCGCTCGGCCAGCTCGGCCGCGGCTGACCCGTTCGCCCTAACCCGTCGCCCCGGGCGGCGCCTTGTAGATTCCGCACAAGGCCCCCCGACCAGGTTGGTACGGGTCGCGACGTCAGATCCGCCGCCAGGGTTGGCAGAGTGGAAGCGTGCTCGCCGTCGTCTGCCCTGGACAGGGCTCTCAGACCCCCGGGATGCTCAGCGACTGGCTCGAGCTGCCCGGAACCGACCAACGCCTCGCGGCGGCGTCCGAGGCCGCGGGCCTGGACCTCGTGGCACACGGCACGACGTCGGACGCGGACACGATCCGCGACACCGCCGTGGCCCAGCCGCTGATCGTCGCGACCTCCCTGCTCGCGCTGCGCGCCGTCCTGGACGGGCGCGAGGCGCCGGAGGTCATCGACGTCACCGCCGGCCACTCCGTCGGCGAGCTGTCTGCGGCCGCCGTCGCCGGCGCGCTGTCCGACGACGGCGCCGCCGGCCTGGTCGCACGCCGCGCCCGGGCCATGGCCACCGCCGCGGCCGCAGCGCCGTCGGGCATGAGCGCCGTGGTGGGCGGTGACCCGGACGAGGTGCTGGCCGCCATCGAGGCCGCCGGGCTGTGGCCCGCGAACGTGAACGGTGCCGGCCAGACCGTCGCCGCCGGCGCGCTGGAGAATCTCGCCAAGCTCGCGGAGAACCCGCCCACCCGGGCCCGCGTGATCCCGCTGCAGGTGGCCGGCGCCTTCCACACGCCGTTCATGGACGCGGCCCGGGCCGAGTTCGAGCCCGTGGCCCTCGCCTGGGACGCCGCCGACCCGACGCTGCCGTTCCTGGCGGACCTCGACGGGACGGCCTACACGGGCGGCGCCCACGGGCACGGCACCGGCGCCGACGTGCTGCGCAACCTCGCGGGCCAGGTCACGGCCCCGGTGCGCTGGGACCTGATCATGACGAGCCTCGCCGAGCGCGGCGTCACCGGCCTGCTCGAGCTCGCCCCGGGCGGCGTCCTGACCGGTCTGGCCAAGCGCGGACTCAAGGGTGTCGAGACGGTGGCCGTGAAGTCGCCCGCCGACCTCGACGCGGCCCGCGAGCTGATCGCGGCCCACAGCACGAGCACATCCGGAGCAGACCAGTGACCATCCTGCAGCAGGCCCAGCCCACCCAGTTCTCGCGGATCCTGGCGATCGGCGCGGAGCGCGGTGAGCTCGTCGTCACGAACGACGACATCGCGGGCCCGATCGACTCCTCCGACGAGTGGATCCGCCAGCGCACCGGCATCATCACGCGGCGCCGGGCCGGCGCCGACCGGGACATGCTCGACCTGGCCGAGGCCGCGTCGCGCAAGGCGCTGGACGCCGCCGGCCTGACCGGCGCGGACATCGACGCGATCATCGTCTCGACGATCACCCACATGCACATGACGCCGTCGGCCGCCGCGGTCCTGGCCGACCGCATCGGTGCGACGCCCGCTGCCGCCTACGACGTCTCGGCCGCCTGCGCGGGCTACGCGTACGGCATCGGGCAGGCGGACGCCCTGGTGCGCGCGGGCCTGGCGCGCAACGTGCTGGTGATCGGCGCCGAGAAGCTCAGCGAGATCATCGACCCGACCGACCGCTCCATCTCGTTCCTGCTGGGCGACGGCGCGGGCGCCGCGATCGTCGGCCCCTCGGACACGCCGGGCATCGGCCCGACGGTGTGGGGCTCGGACGGTTCCAAGGCGACCGCCATCCGGCAGACGCACTCCTGGACCGAGCTGCGCGAGGACCCCTCGCTCGGCTGGCCCACGCTGCGCCAGGACGGCCAGACGGTCTTCAAGTGGGCGAGCTTCCAGATGGCCCCCGTCGCCGAGAAGGCGATGGCCGAGGCCGGCGTCACCGCGCAGGACATCCAGGTCTTCATCCCGCACCAGGCCAACATGCGCATCATCGACCAGATGAAGAAGCAGCTCGGTCTGCCGGATAC
The DNA here is from genome assembly GCF_044547525.1 of Promicromonospora sp. NPDC052451. NCBI lineage: Bacteria > Bacillati > Actinomycetota > Actinomycetes > Micrococcales > Promicromonosporaceae > Promicromonospora > Promicromonospora sp. NPDC052451. The sequence goes on along the minus strand of NZ_JBIUAP010000008.1, from coordinate 40,030 downwards.
GGTGGTGGTCGCGCGGGACATCGCCGAGACCGGCAACACGTCCGCCGCGTCGATCCCCCTGGCCGCCGAGCGGCTCCTGGCCGAGGGGCAGGCGAGGTCCGGCGACCTCGCCCTCCAGATCGGGTTCGGCGCGGGCCTCGTCTACGCCGCGCAGGTCGTGGTGCTGCCGTAACCGGTGCCGGCAGGGCCGCAGGACGGCCTGTTGTGCATTCCGGTCACAGGATGCGCCAAGATCTGACCAGCAAGACTCCGGTGCCCGACGGCGCCGGTGACCGTTACGAAAGATAAGGAAGTCCCATGGCCAACACGGACCAGGAGATCCTCACGGGCCTCGCCGAGATCGTCGCCGAGGAGACGGGCCTCGACACGGCCGACGTCCTGCTCGAGAAGTCCTTCACCGACGACCTCGACATCGACTCCCTGTCGATGATGACGATCGTCACGCACGCCGAGGACAAGTTCGGGGTTCGCATCCCGGACGAGGAGGTCAAGAACCTCGCCACCGTCGGCGACGCCGTGAGCTTCATCAAGAGCGCCCAGGCCTGATCCGCCCCCGGCGGCGGCCGCGGGCCGGTCCCGCGCCGCCGCCGGGCACTCCAGTCATTCGTTCCACCACCCCCGGGAGCATCATCATGACCTCCGCACGCGACGTCGTCGTCACCGGCCTCGGCGCCACCACCCCGCTCGGCGGAGACGTGGCATCCACGTGGGAGGCCGCCCTCGCCGGTGTCTCGGGGGCGCGCACCCTCGAGAACGACTGGGCCGAGAAGTACGGGATCCCCGTGAACTTCGCCGCCACCATCAAGGTGGACCCGGCGGAGGTCCTGTCCCGCCCCGAGACCAAGCGCATGGACCCGTCCGCGCAGTACGCGATCGTCGCGACCCGCGAGGCCTGGGCCGACGCGGGCAGCCCCGAGGTCCCGGGCGAGCGGCTCGGCGCCGTGGTCTCCTCCGGCATCGGCGGCATCCAGACCATCCTGGACGGCTGGGACACGCTGCGTGAGCGCGGCGCCCGGCGCATGCTGCCGATGACCGTCCCCATGCTCATGCCGAACTCGCCGTCCGCCTACGTGTCGCTGGAGCTCGGCGCGCGCGCCGGCACCCACGCGCTGGTCTCCGCCTGCGCGTCCGGCGCCGAGGCCGTGGGCTACGCCGTCGAGATGATCCGGTCCGGCCGCGCCGACGTCGTGGTCGCGGGCGGCACCGAGGCGTCGATCCACCCGATGCCGCTCGCCGCGTTCGCGGCGTCGCGCACGCTGTCGCTGCGCAACGACGACCCGCAGCACGCCTCGCGGCCGTACGACGTCGACCGCGACGGCTTCGTGCTGGGCGAGGGCGCGGCGGTCCTGGTGCTGGAGAGCGCCGAGCACGCCGCCGCCCGCGGCGCCCGGGTCTACGCGAAGATCGGCGGCGTCGGCCTGTCGTCCGACGCGTACCACATCACCTCCCCCGACCCCGAGGGCACCGGCCAGGTCGCGGCCATGCGCTTCGCGATCCAGGACGCCGGGGTCACCGCGGCCGACGTGGTGCACGTCAACGCGCACGCCACCTCCACCAAGGTGGGCGACCTCACGGAGACCGCCTCGATCCGCAAGCTCTTCGGGTCGGACGCCGACCACGTGCAGCTCTCGGCCACCAAGTCGATGACCGGCCACCTGCTGGGCGGTGCCGGGGCCATCGAGTCGGTGTTCGCGGTCAAGGCCGTGGCCGAACGGCTCGCCCCGCCCACCATCAACGTGGAGAACCCGGACCCCGAGCTCCAGGTGCCCCTGGTGCGCGACGAGCCGTCGAAGCTGCCGGGCGGCGACGTCGCCGCGATCAACAACTCGTTCGGCTTCGGCGGGCACAACGTGGCGCTGCTGATCCAGAACGCCTGAGCCACAGGCCTCGTCGGACGCTCAGGTCACCCGCGTGGCCTGAGCGTCTGGCATGTCCGGGGTGTGCCGACGGCGCCCCCGGGTCGTGACATGGGAGAATGTACGCATGGCAATGCGTGAGATCCGAGTGGTTCCCGACCCCGTGCTGCGCACCCCGTGCGACACCGTGGCGACGATCGACGACCGCGTGCGCGGTCTCGTCGCCGACCTGGTCGAGACGGTCGACGACGAAGGTCGCGCCGGGCTGGCCGCCAACCAGATCGGGGTCTCGCTGCGGGCCTTCTCGTGGAACATCGACGGCGAGATCGGGTACGTGATCAACCCGCGCATCGTCGAGCTGGGCGAGGAGCTGCAGGACGGCGGCGAGGGCTGCCTGTCCGTGCCCGGGCTCTGGTACCCGACGGTGCGCGCCAACTACGCGCGGGTCGAGGGCATCGACCTGGACGGCAAGCCCGTCACCGTGGAGGGCACCGGCATCATGGCCCGCTGCCTGCAGCACGAGTGCGACCACCTCGACGGCATGGTCTACCTGGACCGCCTCCAGAAGGAGACGCGCCGGGCCGCGATGCGGGAGCTGCGGGCCCGCCTCTGAGGGAGCAGCACCTCCTTTCGTACATATCGCCCATGTGGGATGAATCATCAGGAGATTCGTTCCAGCACTAGTGGCGGTACGTCCCTTTAGGCAAGAATGTGCCGCACGAACTCGTCGTACGAAGTGATTCTTTCGGCGACATGTGCGCCGGTTCGCCTCGCATGTCGCCGCAGGATCGGGCAGGATGTGGTCCGGAGCACCGCTGTGCAGCCGGCCACAGCGTCACCGCCCTGGTGAGGACGTAGGGGAAGACGTACCTCGACCCAGGGAGGAAGACATGGCCGGTGTCATCACGCGGGGTGTACTTTTCGTGCATTCCGCGCCACGTGCCCTGTGTCCCCACATCGAGTGGGCCGCGGGGAACGTTCTTGGCGTGCGCGTTTCCATGGACTGGACCGCGCAGCCCGCTGGGCGCGGTCTGTACCGCGCCGAGTACTCGTGGCAGGGATCGCAGGGAACGGGCGCCAAGCTGGCGTCCGCCCTGCGCGGCTGGTCGCACCTGCGGTACGAGGTCACCGAGGACCCGAGCAACGGGGCCGACGGCGCCCGCTGGTCGCACACCCCGGACCTCGGCATCTTCCACGCCATGACGGATGTCCACGGCAACGTGGTGGTGCCGGAGGACCGGGTCCGTGCCGCCCTGGAGCTCGCCGACCCGCGCGCCATGCGCGAGGCCCTCGACCTGGCGCTGGGCGCCGCGTGGGACGACGAGCTGGAGCCGTTCCGCTACGCGGGCCTGGGCGCCCCGGTCCGCTGGCTCCACCAGGTGGGCTGACCCACCCGGTCCCCTGGCCGTCGGCCGCGCCCGGAGCTCACCCCGGCTCCGGGCGCGGCCGCGCACCCGGCCCGGCGCGCCGGAGCGCCGCGACATCGAGGAAGACGCAGTCGGCGGCCAGCATGAAGAGCGAGAAGAACGGCAGCCCCATGACGACGCCGATGCCCGCGTGCAGCAGCAACGCGCCGGTGACGGCGGCCATCCGCAGGCGCGGATGGAGCAGCAGGAGCGGGAAGGCGAGCTGCAGCGCGACGGTTCCCCACGTCACCGCTGCGACGAGCCAGCCGCTGCCCGCGATCAGGTCGGCCAGCGGCGGCCAGGGCCGGAACTGCGGCAGCATCAGCGGGTAGTACACGGCCGAGCCGTCACGCCACTGCTCCCCCTCCAGCTTGAACAGCCCCGACAGCACGTACACCAGGCAGGCCTGCGCGCCCACCGCGACCACGGCGGCGTTGTGCAGGAGGGTGCGCACCGGGGCACCGCCCGCCGGCGGTCTCGCCGCCCTCCGTCGGCGCCGGGCGTCGAGCGACCACCGCGCCGAGGTGTCCGCGAAGCAGAGGTACACCAGCAGGATCCGGGCGAGATTCAGCCCTTGGTCCGCGACGAGCGGGTTCACGGCGGTCAGGCCGGACCAGCCGATCAGGAGCAGCGGCACGGTCCAGCGGGCGTGCCAGCCCAGGGCCACCAGCGCGGACGCCAGGATCACGGCCACGCAGACCGCCGTGAGCACGGGGCCGGTGGCGAGCACCTGCCCGCCGAGCGGCGTCGTCCAGCGGGCCCCGGCGCCCCACAGGGCGTGGCGCGCCGGGACGTTCACCGCGACGTAGGCACCGACGGCGAGGCCCAGCACGATGCGGGTCAGCGCGATGCCGTGGGTGGCACGGGCGGACCGGGTGCTCCAGCGGACGACGGCGTCCAGGAGCCGGGTCACCGCCCCGCCTCGTGACCCAGCTCCTGGAGCCGCGCCCACACGGCGCCGAACGCGGCGTCGTCCTGCCCAGGCAGCCGCAGGAGCGGGCGGGCACCGAAGGTGAGCGTCGTGGGGCGGGGCCGCTCGGCAGAGGCGTACGGCGGGACCGGGCGGCGCACGACCTCCGCCTGGACGGACACCGGCCGGCGGTGCGTCCGGTCAGAGCCCGACGCCCGTACCACCTGCGTCGCGTAGGCGGCCAGGGCCCGGTCCGCCGCGAGGTACCGGTCGACGACGCCGGCTGCCGCGCCGGTGCCGAGCAGCGCCGCGCGCAGCTCCGCCCAGGCGACCGGGTGGCCGGAAACGTCCGGCGCGGCCGCCGTCGACCGGAGAACAACGCCACGGCCTGCCTCGGGCAGTGCGAGGTACGCCTCGCGCGCCTCGGCGGCGACACGGCGGGCGGGCCGCTCGGTCGCGGCCGGGAGCGCGTGACCGGTCAGCGCGCGGAGCTCGACCGCCGACGCGTCGATCCAGGGGCCGGGCACCGGGGCGCCGCCACCGCCCCGGTACACGCCCCGTACCCGCAGCGTGTAGTCCACGTGCAGCGGTTCAGGTGCGAAGAGCGACCACCCCTGGTCGAAGACCGGCGTCATCCAGGTCTCCAGCGCACCGTACCCAGCCGTACCGGACGGCTCCGCGGAGAGCGGACCCTCCTGGGGCCGTCCGGTCACCCAGCCGGGCGCCGTCCACAGCAGCGTGGCGGCGAGATGGGCGATCAGCAGCGCCCAGACGGCGAGCACGAGGCCCCGCAGCCGTCGCGAGACCGCGGGAGCCGTGTCGCCGGTCCCGTCTCGCGCGTCGCTCACCGCGCACAGGGTGCCAGAGGTCGGGCCGCCTGATCCAGCCGCGCGGTCAGCCCGTCGTCCGGCCCCGGCGCACCGCCTCGAGGATGACGCGCACCCCGAGCCCGAGGATCACGAGGTCGAGCAGCACCTGGCCGGACACGAGCAGGCGGACCCCCTCCGCCCGCGGCACGACGTCGCCGAACCCGACCGTGGCGAACGTGACGACGGTGAAGTAGAGCGCGTCGGACCGGCTGAGGGTCTCGCTGAAGGCCCCGGGCACCTGGATGCCGAGCATGTAGTAGGTGGAGGCGAACAGGAGCAGGAAGAACGGGACCAGCCAGGCCAGCGCCTGGATCGCGCGAACGGCGGGCGCCCGCGACCGGACGATCGCCCGCACCTCCCGGTACACCGCCACGGCGAACACGACCAGGCCGAGGCCGAGCCCGACGGCCGACCCGAGGACCGAGTCCCGGTCGAGGGGCAGCACGTAGTAGAGCACCACCAGGACCGCCGAGGTGGCGGCGGCCCGCAGGAGGCCGAGCGCGACCCCGGCCGGACGCGGCCCGGTACCGCCGTCGTGCCGCGGCGCAGCTACCGTCACGCGGACCACCTCCCCGAGCGGACCTCTCCACTCTGGCCCGGGCGGCACCCGGCGGCCACCCCACGCACGGCCGGCCACCGTGATCCTCGTCGGGACCACGGTGGCCGGCCGCGCGCTCAGCCCTTGACGCAGAGCACCGTCCGCAGCCGGGCCACGACCTCGACGAGGTCGGACTGCGCGGCGATCACCGCGTCGAGGTCCTTGTACGCGCCCGGGATCTCGTCGAGCACGCCGGAGTCCTTGCGGCACTCGACGCCCGCGGTCTGCGCCGCGAGGTCCTCGACCGTGAACTCCTTCTTGGCCCGGGTGCGCGACATCCGCCGGCCCGCGCCGTGCGACGCCGACCAGTACGACTCCGGGTTGCCCAGGCCGCGCACCACGTACGAGCCGGTGCCCATCGAGCCCGGGATCAGGCCCAGGTCGCCCCGGCCGGCCCGGATCGCGCCCTTGCGGGTGACGATCAGCTCCGCGCCGTCGACCTGCTCGCGCGCCACGTAGTTGTGGTGCACGTTCACGCCCTCGTCGAAGGTGATGTCCCGGCCGGTGAACTCGTCCCGGACCGCCTGGACGGCGAGCGCCATCATGACCGCGCGCGAGCGCGCCGCGTACTCCTGGGCCCACCACAGGTCGTTGAGGTAGGCGTCCATCTGGGGCGTGCCGGCGAGGAACACGGCCAGCTCCCGGTCGACGAGCCCCTTGTTGTGCTCCAGGTCCTTGGCGACGCGGACGTGGTGCTCGGCGAGCTCCTTGCCGATGTTCCGGGAGCCGGAGTGGAGCTGGAGCCAGACCTGGTCGTCCTGGTCCAGGCAGACCTCGACGAAGTGGTTGCCGCCGCCGAGCGAGCCGAGCTGCTTGCGCGCCCGGGTCTCGAGCTGCCGCACCTTCGGGTGGAGCGTCTCGAACCGGTCCCAGAACCCCTGCTCGCCGCGCAGCCGCTCCTGGCCGCCGGAGCCCTTGACGGGCCGCAGCCGGCGCAGGTCCACCTGCTCGTCGTGCGCGTGGAACCCCACCGGGATCGCGGCCTCGATCCGCGTCCGCAGACGGGAGAGGTCGTCCGGCAGGTCGCTCGCGGTGAGCGAGGTGCGCACGCCGATCATGCCGCAGCCGATGTCGACGCCGACGGCGTTGGGCGACACGGCGTCACGCATGGCGATGACCGAGCCGACGGTCGCGCCCTTGCCGAGGTGGACGTCGGGCATCACGCGGACGCCCTCGACCCACGGCAGGGCGGAGATGTTGCGCAGCTGGTTCAGGGCCGCGTGGTCGACGTCGTGCTCGTGCGCCCACATGAGGGTCCGGGCCCGGGCACCCGAGAGGGCGACCGGGAAGTTCGAGGACATGGGAGTGCTCCTGTTCTCCGTGCGGATGGTGTGGTGCGCCTCCGGTGGAGGGCTCGCAGAACCTACGGGCCGACGGCGAACGCGCGCCAGGGCATTTCGGCGTCGTGCGGCGGGCGGGGCCAGGTGTGCCGCAGCGGGATCGGCGGGCCCAGGCAGTAAGATCCTCCCGCGGCGTGCTGCCGTGGGCCCCGTTAGCTCAGCTGGTCAGAGCAGGAGACTCATAATCTCTCGGTCGCGGGTTCAAGTCCTGCACGGGGCACGGCCGAGGCCCGGGATCCGCCGGATCCCGGGCCTCGTCGCGTATCGGGTCAGAGGTCGACCACGTCACCCCCGATGGTCACCACGAGGCTCCCGTCGGACGCGAAGGACCAGTCCAGCGCCCCCGAGTACTGCGCGCACCGCGACCCGTTCGAGCCGGACCACCACTGGTTGCCACCGGCGTCGGTGCCGATGATGCGGTCGTTCGACCCGCTGTCGCAGGACGTGTTGTCGCGGAACGTCGACGAGCCGCCGTCGAAGTTGAAGTTCCGCTCGGCGCTGCCGATGCTGAGGTTGTCCGACACCGTGAGCGACCCCAGGTTCCGGTTGTAGCCGAACCCGTGCTTGCCGTTGTCGTAGGCGATGTTGCGCCGCACGACGTGGTTGACGGCGATGTCCTCGCCGCCGAGCTTGTAGCCGTTGCGGTCGCCGTTGCCGGCCTGCGAGCCGTCGGACAGGGTGCCGTTCTCGTAGGAGAGCGAGTCCTCGATGGTGACGGCGCCGATGGGGCCGGTGTCGTCCTTGGTGTACAGGTCCCAGCCGTCGTCGATGTTGTTGTGGGACACGGTGTACCGGAACACGTTGCCGGTACCGACGGTGAGCTTGGGTGCGAAGCCGTCGGCGTCCTCCCCGTCGGAGTCGGCGTTGTCGTGCGACTCCGTGGAGACCACGAGGTTGTTCGAGGGCCACTCGCTGCTCGGCGCCCCGGCGGTGTACCGGGAGACCTGCAGGCCGGAGTCGTGGTTGAACCGGGTCACGACCCGTTCGATGACGTTGTTGTCGCCGCCCAGCAGGATGCCGTTGTCGCCGGCGTGCTCGACGACGAGCCCGCGCAGGTGCCACCAGTCGCCGCCGATCGCGATGCCGCGGTTGGCCGGGTCCTCGCTCTGGGCCGAGAAGTTGAGCACCGGGGTCTCGCCCGGGTAGGCGAACAGCTTGGTGCGGTTGCCGGAGGTGCCGCTGTTGCCCGGCGCGATGTCGAGCGTCTGCGACAGGTTGTAGGTACCGCCGCGCACGGAGATGGTGCCGCCGGGCTCGATCCGGTCGATCGCCGAGGCCAGCGTGGTCGGGTCGGACTCGGTCCCCGAGGCGCCGTCGGTACCGCCCGGCGCCACGAAGAGCGCGTCGGCGCTCGGCTGCTCGCCGGGCTCCTCGCCCGGGTCCTCACCGCCGGGTTCCTCCCCACCGGGCGCGGCGCCCGCGTACGTCTCGAGCTCCGCGACCCGCGGCGTGCCCGACGACGACGTGATCTCGAAGTTGACCTTGCTCAGCGAGGTGGCCGCGAAGCTGATGACACCGGCCCCGCTCCCCGTGGCCAGCACGGTGCCGTTGTCGTTGTTCACCAGCCGCCACGACCCGATGTTCCCGGCGGCCCCGGCCGCCTCGACCACGTTGACCGACGAGATCGTCGTGGCACTGCCCCACTTGACCGAGATCCGGCCCGTCGCGCTCGCCGGGGACCGGTAGGTGCCGGCGTCGCCGTCGAGCACGTTGCCGTAGCTCGTGCCGCTCGCCTTGCTGGAACCGTCGGCGCCGGCGCCGAGGCTCAGGTTGGCCCCGGTGGGCGGGTCAGTCGGATCCGTCGGGTCCGTGGGGTCGGTCGGGTCCGTGGGGTCGGTCGGGTCCGTCGGCGCGCAGCTCCCGTCCGAGACCCGCAGCCCCGTGTCCGCGCCCGCTGTCTCGGCCACGACGCCCGGCACGCAGCTCGCGGCGTCCAGCGGGTACGAGTACGGGATGCTCACCGAGGTGTTCGACGTCGGGTTGGGTCCTGCGGGGTTGTTGTCCTCCCCCGGGCTCGACCACGTCACGTTGTCGAACACGTTCCCGGCGACCTGCCAGTACCCGGCTTGGTCGGTGTAGAACGTACCGAGCACGTCCTTGGAGTCCTCGAAGTAGTTGCTGTCCACCTTCGCGCGGGCGCCGGCCCGCGAGTTGATCCCCGACTCGACCAGCCCCACGTAGTGGTTGTTGTACATGTGCGCCACACCGCCGCGCAGCAGGGGCGTGCGCGAGTTGAGGTTCTGGTACAGGTTGTGGTGGAAGGTGACGAAGCCGTTCGAGAGGTCGCTCTCGCTGGACCCGATCAGCCCGCCGCGCTCCGAGTTGCGCAGGATGCTGTACGACAGCGTCACGTACTTCGTGTCGTTCTTCATGTCGAACAGGCCGTCGTAGCCTTCCGACTCGCCGCCCGAGGCCAGCAGGGTCAGGTGGTCGGCCCACACGTTGCGGACGCCGCTCTCCATGCCGATCGCGTCGCCGCCGTTCGACGTCGGCGAGCCCGACTTCTTGACGTTCTGCACGGTCACGTTCTGGATGATGATGTTGCTGGCCTCGCGGATGTGGATGCCGATCTGGTCGAACACCGCACCGCTGCCGACGCCGACGATCGTCACGTTGCTGATCTGCTTGAGCTCGATGACGTCGTCGGCGGTGCTGCAGCTGTCCCCGGAGACCTGGCTGGTGTTGCCGTGGTTGATGGTGCCCTCGACCTCGATGACGATCGGGGTGTCACTGCTGGTGCGGCCGCACAGCGCCGCGTGGATCGCGGTGCCGGTCGTGGCCCGGACGGTCTGACCGCCGGCGCCGCCGGTGGTGCCGCCGTTCTGGGTGGCGAAACCCGTGGCCGGACCGGTGGCGGCCGCCGCCTCCGGCAGGGCCTGGGCCATCAGCCCCGCGGTGACCGCCAGGGTCACCGCCGCTGCCGCCGAGAGCATCTGAGCTGGTCGTGGTCGTCTCATCGTCTGTGCCTCACGTTCGTCGTTGAATGCGGGACATTGCGTGGTTCGTACGCGCGGGGAACCGGTTTCCCGGATCCTAGTAACCGGTTTCTCGGATAGCAACCCTTTCGGGCGACCGGGGTGAAATCGCCTCAGGCGTCCTCGCGGGCGAGCACCGACTCCCAGTGCCACGGCTCGGGCACGCGGCCGTCGGGCTCGGCGAAGGCCGGGTGCATCCAGCCGAACGCCCGGGCGTTCTCCTTGAGCCACGTGTACTGCTCGGTGTCGAACGTCTCCACGCCCCCGCCGATGTCGACGGCGAGACCGAGACCGTGGTTCGAGCAGCCGGGCGCCGCGGCGATCGGCGACGAGGGGTCGTACAGCGACGCCTGCGCCTCGTACGACCGGTAGGACGAGTTGATGGTCAGGTGCTCACCGAACGCCTCGCGGTACGCGGCGTCCAGCTCGATCAGGCCGTCCAGCACGTCGGCCCGGACCATGTGGTCAGACGCCCACGGGATCGGGGCCAGGTCCTCGGCCGGCACCCTGCCGCTGTCCGGGTGCCAGACCTGGTCCACCTCGGGGCAGGTGATCGCGTCCTGCGCCTCGGCCAGCGTGTCCGTCGCCAGGGTGACCACCGACCGGTTGGCGCTCAGGTCGTACGCGGCCTTCTCCAGCTCGGCGAGGTCCGTGCCGGCCAGGCTGCGGTCCGCGGCCTCGTCGGCGCTCGCCGTCGTGTCCAGGGCGCCCCGCAGCTGCGCGCGGACGCCGGCGTCGACGCCCAGGCCCTCGCTCGCGTCGTAGTACTTCTGCGCCCGGGCCTCGGCCGTCTCCAGACCCGCCCGGGCCTGGACCACCTGGGCGCGCGCGAGCTCGACCATCGAGGCACGCACCCCGTCCGACGCCGCCGCCAGGGCGTCACGCCGGCCCGACGTCCCCCTGACGAGGCGGGTGAGGAACGGCTCGTCCAGCAGGGCCTCGGTCGCCTCGATCTGCACCGAGAGCGCGTCCCGCGGGGACTGCTCCGCCACCTTGCCGTCGGACTCCGTCAGCAACGCCTTCGCGGCGGCGTTCTGGTCGGCGAGGTCCTCCGTGGTCGACGTCGCGTACCAGGCGAGCCCGCCCCCGCCCAGGGTGACGGCCACCACGACCGTGACCGCGACCGTCGTCCGCGTGGCGCGACGGCGGCGGGCCTTCGCCTCGCGCCGCTCACGCGCCGTGCCGCCGGTCCGCTGGCCGGAGGGGTCCGCGATCGGCGCGATGTCTGTCGAGGTCACGTGGCCAGAACCTACGGCACCGCACGGCCAGGCGCCGACCTGTCAGCGGGTGAACTGTGGTGACTCGCGCGACACCGGTCGGGCTGCGTGCCGGGTGCCGGCGACTACCGTGGGGCCATGGGTTTCTTCTCACCGCGGCCGACGACGGCGGTCCGGCGCGCCGCGCGCTCGCACCGCACCGACACGGTGCTGGCCCAGGCGCCCCTGGTCACCTCCTCGGGCGAGGCGTGGGCGTTCGCCACGCGCGCCGAGCTGCTGATGATCTCCGCGCCCGGGACGCCCGCGGGCCAGGGCGAGGCGGAGTCCCGCGGCGCGCCGGCCGTCGTGGTGCACCGCGAGTGGGCCGACGTCGACCGTGCCACCTACGACACGGAGTCCAACGTCATCCGGGTGCACTGGGTCGACGGCGACGAGCCGACGCCGCTGACGCTCGACGGCCGCCGCTCCGTGCTGCCCCAGGTGCTGCGCGAGCGGGTGCAGTGGTCGGTGGTGCTCGCCGAACCGGTCCGGCTGCCCGGCGGGGGCTCTGCCCGCGTCGCCGTCCGGCGCCGGGTGGACGGCGAGCTGTTCTCGCAGGTGATCGGTGGCGGCGACGTCGACCTGACGGACCCCGAGGTGGCGGGCGCGATCGACGCGGCCGAGGCGCGGGTGCGCAACGCGGCGGGCCTGCCGGCCTGAGCCGCCCGGCTCAGGCCGGCACCACCCGCAGCGTCGCACCGGTCAGCTCCGGGCCGGCGACCGTGTCGACCATCCGCTTGCCGTACCTGCCGTACTTGGCACGGTAGACGTCGTCCAGGGACGGGTGGACGTCGTCGGCCGGGACCTCGACGCGGACGTCGCGCTCCACGTCACCCACCCGGACGCGTCCCGTACCCGACGCCCTGGCCCGCCGGAACCAGCCGTTCCCGGGGCCGTACGCGGAGCGCACGTACACGGCGTCGCCGAGCCGCACGGCCCAGATCGTGACGTACGGGCGCAGGGTGCCGTCCTGCCGGTAGGACGAGACGTGCAGCTCGTCGCTGACCTCGGCCTGCTCCAGCTCGTGCTCGGTCCAGCTGCTCATGGTGCTCCCTCCGGGCGCCCGGCGCCCTTGATCGCTCCCACGGTGCAACGCCACGCGGGCGCCTGCCAGTCCCTGCCGTGACGTGTACCGGCAGGACACCTCTGGTGCGCTCCCGCGGCGCTAGCGTGGGGTGGGACGCCCCCGCGACGAAGGAGATTCACGATGCACACCCGCACGCTCGGTCAGGGCCTCGAGGTCTCCGCCGTGGGGCTCGGCGCCATGGGCATGTCGCAGGGCTACGGCCCCAACCCCGGCACGCGCGAGGAGATGATCGGCGTGCTGCGCGGCGCCGTCGAACGGGGTGTCACGCTCGTGGACACCGCGGAGGTCTACGGGCCGTACGTCAACGAGGAGCTGGTGGGCGAGGCCCTGGAGCCGGTGCGCGACCAGGTGGTGATCGCCACGAAGTTCGGCTGGCGCATCGAGGGCGGCACCTCGGTGGGCCTGGACAGCCGGCCCGAGCACATCCGGGAGGTCGCGGACGCCGCCCTGCGCCGCCTGCGCACCGACGTGATCGACCTGTTCTACCAGCACCGCGTGGACCCGGACGTGCCGGTCGAGGACGTGGCCGGCACGGTCAAGGAGCTGGTCGAAGCCGGGAAGGTGCGCCACTTCGGGCTGTCGGAAGCGGGCCCGGACACCATCCGGCGGGCCCACGCCGTGCACCCGGTCACGGCCGTGCAGAGCGAGTACTCGCTGTGGACCCGCGACCCGGAGCCGGAGGTGCTGCCGACGCTCGCGGAGCTCGGCATCGGCTTCGTCCCGTTCAGCCCGCTCGGCCGGGGGTTCCTGACCGGGGCGGTGGACGCGTCGACGTCGTTCACCGCCGACGACATGCGCGCCTCGATCCCGCGCTTCACGGCGTCGAACCGCACGGCCAACCAGGCGCTGGTGGACCACGTGCGTGCCCTCGCCGAGGCCCAGGGCGCGACGCCGGGCCAGGTGGCGCTCGCCTGGCTGCTGGCCCAGCAGCCGTGGATCGTGCCGATCCCGGGCACGCGCCGGCTGGAGCGCGTGGAGGAGAACGTGGGCGCGACCCGGGTGGCTCTGTCGGCGGACGACGTGGCCGACCTGAACGGCTTGGCCGCGCGGGTCGGGGTGCGGGGCGACCGCTACAACGCGGCGGGTCTGGGATTGGTGGGGCGGTAGCACCCGCGGGCGGCCGGGTGTGATCGATGCCCCTGTCCGGTGGATCGCAAATGCGTCAGGACAACCCGCCGGAACCTGTTAGAGTTTTCACCGGTCGCCCACCCGGTGCACGGGACGGGCGAACGCGATCCCGCGTAGCTCAGCTGGCAGAGCATCCGACTGTTAATCGGACGGTCGTTGGTTCAAGTCCAACCGCGGGAGCCACCAGGCCCGGAACCTCAACGGTTCCGGGCCTTGCTGTTTCCAGGTCACGGCGTCACCCGCACTGCGGACAGCGCCCCCAGCAGCGGCGCCAGATCCTGACCGGCGGGCAGCTCGCTGACCTGCCCGTCCCCGACCTCGATCACACGCCACGCGCCGTCCGTGCGGGGCGCGACGTCGGTTGTCACGAACGGTGCCCCGAGCGCCTGCACGCTCGCGCCGACGGCGTCGTACACCTCGCCCGGCACCGGTTCGGCATCGGCCGAGACCGCGTCGGGGTGCGCCGTGGTCAGGACCGCCGCACCCTCGACCCACCAGACACGCACCTCCCGGCTGCGACCACCGGCGTCGGCCTCGAACTGCTCGAAGGCCCGCACGACGATCCCTCCGGCGAGCGCGTCCTCCTGCAGCTCCACCATCCGCGCGACCACCCGGGTGGCACCCGCCACGTCCGTGAGCTCCGGTATGTAGCACGCCTCGTACCACTCGTGCTTGCGGGACTTCATGTAGTCCTTCACCACGCCGGGTCCCCCGCCGAGTGCCTCGACCAGCGGTCCGACGTCGGCCGCCGTCGGCAGGCGACCCGGCCCCCAGGGCGACCAGACGGTCGCCGGGGTGAGGCTCGTGAACCTGTCGTACCAGCCGGGCAGCTCGTGCGCGGTCCGGTACGCGTCCGGGTTGGTGAGCAGCCGGACTCCCTTGGCCTCCAGCGCGGTGGCGAGCAGCGCGTACGCCGCCGCGGGAAGCATCCAGCCGCGGTACCACGCGGGCCGTGGGGCATCGGACCTCAGGACCCGGCGCACCGCGGCCGGGACGTCCCCCGCGAGGATCGCGTCGTGGTCGATCACCGCGACATCCAGGCCCGCGCCGTCTGCGGCGTCGGCCTCGCGCCTGAAGTGCGGGTCAGGGAGGCGCGGGGTGAGCGGGTCGGACGGGACCAGGAGAAGCGGCAGGGCCATGCCCGGACCGTACCGGCCCATCGGCCGGGAAGAAATGGTTGGGGGTGCGGGCGCCAGCCGGAGAGGATGCAGGCATGCCGAGCGCCGTGCAGCTGATCCGCGCCCCTGACCTCTCCGACGTCGCCGAGTACGCGTACGCCGCGACCGCGCCGAAGGACGCCCGCCTCGTCTTCCTGGCAGGAGCGTGCCCGCTGGACGAGGACGGGGCGAGTGCGCGACGCGTTCGGGGAGCACGACGTGCCCAGCACGCTGCTGGGCGTGACGGTGCTCGGGTACGAGGACCAGCTCGTCGAGCTCGAGGCGGTCGCGGCCGTCGTCGACTGACGGTCCGGTTACCACCGCCGCCGCACCGTCCCCTTCGGCCCGGTGACCAGGCTCGCCTCCGGCACGTCGTCCGCCACGACCGCCCCGGCCGCGACGACGGCGTCGCGCCCGATGCTCACGCCCGGCAGGATCGTGGCGCCTGCGCCGATCCACACGTTCTCGGCGACGTCGATGGGTGCGCCGGTCAGCCAGGCACGCCGCTCGTCCGGGTCCACAGGATGGCCCATCGTGATGAACGTGGCCTTCGGGCCGACCATCACTCCCCTGCCCAGCCGGATGCCCGCGTAGTCCAGGAACGTGCAGCCCTGGTTGACGAACACGCGCTCGGCCAGGTCCAGCCGC
This sequence comes from Promicromonospora sp. NPDC052451, assembly GCF_044547525.1. Classification (NCBI taxonomy): domain Bacteria; kingdom Bacillati; phylum Actinomycetota; class Actinomycetes; order Micrococcales; family Promicromonosporaceae; genus Promicromonospora; species Promicromonospora sp. NPDC052451. The sequence continues at coordinate 24,800 of NZ_JBIUAP010000008.1, read as the reverse complement.
AGGCCGTGGTCGGTGAAGAAGGGCGGGTAGATGGTCACCCCGGCGGGGAGCGGGCGGCCCAGGATCTGCTCGAACAGTGCCGCCTTGCCGTCCTCGTCCTCGAACGGGAGCACGTTGAGCCGTGACGTCAGGGCCGTGACCTCCATGACCCGCTGGTGCATCGCGCGGAACTCGGGTCCGAGCACCCGTTCGCCCCTGGCCAGGAGCTCCTCGTCGTGGATGCGCATGAATCGGTCGCTGGTCACGCCGCGATTGTCGCGCAGCGGTGGACGGCGTCGCACCCGCGAATCACCTCGCTGCCGCCGGCCGGGCTCGGTAACGTCCCGGGCATCCCGTCGGCCGCGCGCCGGCTCGTCCAACCCGAGAGCAGGAACCGATCATGGCCAGCCGTATCAGCGAGCTCATCCTCAAGTGCCGTGACCCCGAGCTTCTCGCGCGGTTCTGGTGCGAGGTGCTGGACTTCGTCGAGCTCGACCGGGAGGGCGACGACATCGAGATCGGGCCGCGCGAGGGGTTCGGCGGCGCGCAGCCGACGATCATCCTGGCCCGCGACGACCAGCCGCGCAACGGGCTGCTGCGCCTGCACATCGACATCAACGCCGTGGACCGCGACCAGGACGCCGAGCTGGAGCGGCTGCTGGCCCTCGGGGCGCGCCCGGCCGACGTGGGGCAGACCGGCGAGGAGTCCTGGCACGTGCTGGCCGACCCGGAGGGCAACGAGTTCTGCCTGCTCCGCCGCCGCCTGGACCCGCTCTGACCCCGAGCACCACCGGCGAACGCAGAGTTGGTCGCACTCTGACACTTCATAGAGCGACCAGGTCTGCGTTCGACCGCCGCCCGGTGCGGGCGGCCGGCGCGCAGGCCCTCGTCCGCGTGGGCTGACGGCTGGTCAGAGCGGCGGTTCGCCCAGGTCGGCGAGCTCGTGCAGGAACCGGGCCACCACCTCCCTCTCCGCGGGCGCAAGGCGCGCGGCCACCTCGAACCGCCGCGCCTGACCACGGCCGACGACCTCCAGCGCGGCCCGGCGGGTCTCCTCGGTGACCTCGATGGCGAGGCTGCGCCGGTCCGTGTGGTGCGGGAGCCGCCTCACGTGTCCCCCGGCGGCCAGCCGGTCCAGCATCTTCGTGGTCGACGCGGACGAGATGCCCAGGTGCGCGGCGATGGTGCCCGGTGTCGCGACCTCGCCGCGGTGGGTGAGCGCGATGACGTACCGCAGCGCGCGCATGTCGGTGGAACTGAGCCGCATGTGACGGCGGGCGGCCTCGCCGAGCCGGCGTTCGGTCTCCCGCCAGCGCCGGAGCCCGTCCATGACCCGGACGACCTGGTCGATGTCGTGGTCGTCGAGGCCGTCACGCCGGACGATCTCCTGGTGCGGGTCGAGGAACCGGGGGTCGAGCATCGACGGGTCGGGCGCGTCCTGGGGACCGGGCTCAGGATTCATGACACAATATCCCTCCCTAGATAGATAGTTACTGTGCTTGAATATAGCCTGGCTAGTAAATCGACGGAGGAGGACCCGTGGTGACCGAGAGAGTCGTCCTGCTGGACGACGACGGCAGGCCCGTCGGCACGGAGCTCAAACGCCTCGTGCACTCCACGAGCACACCCCTGCACCTGGCGTTCTCCTGCCACGTGCTCGACGCCGCCGGGCAGGTGCTGGTCACCCGGCGCGCGCTCGGCAAGCTCACCTGGCCCGGCGTCTGGACCAACTCGTTCTGCGGCCACCCGCAGCCGGACGAGCCCCACGAGGACGCGATCGCACGGCGCGCTCAGGACGAGCTCGGCCTCACCGTCCGCGACGTCCGCGTGGTGCTACCGCACTTCCGGTACCGCGCCACGGACGCGTCCGGGATCGTCGAGAACGAGGTGTGCCCCGTCTACCTCGCGGTCACCGACCAGGCGCCCCGCCCCCACCCGGACGAGGTCATGGAGACCCGCTGGACGGACCCCGCCGGCCTCGGCGACGCGCTGCGGGCGGCACCCTGGGCCTTCTCGCCGTGGTTCGTGCTCCAGGCCGGGCAGATGCCGCTGTACACGCCGTCCGCCCCGGAGGCACCGCGATGACCGGGACCCTCGCCCGCGACGCCGTCGACGCCGTCGACGTGGTCCTGGCGGAGCTGTTCGAGGACCGCGTGCGCCGCGCCGCCCGGCACGGCGAGCAGTACGCCCTGCTGTGGCGGCGGCTCGCCCGGTCCGCCGAGGGCGGCAAGCGACTGCGCCCCCGGCTGCTGCTCGACACCCACCGCGCCTTCGGCGACCCGCACCCGCAGGACGCCGCCGTGGCGGGCGCCGCCTTCGAGCTGCTCCACACCGCCCTGCTGCTGCACGACGACGTGCTGGACCAGGACCGGAGCCGGCGAGGCCGCCTCAACCTGACCGGCGAGTTCACGCAGGACGCGCAGGCCGACCTTCCGCCGCGCACCGCGGACGCCTGGGGCGAGGCCTCGGGCATCCTCGGCGGTGACCTGCTGCTCAGCGCCGCCCACGCCCTCCTGGCCCGCGTGCGCCCCGCGGCGTACGAGGCACTGAGCGCCCTCGTCGACGAGTGCCTGTTCCGCGCCGCGGCCGGCGAGCACGCGGACGTCGCGTTCGCGCTGGGCACCGTCCCGGCCACGCCCGAGGGCCTGGTGCGCATGATGGAGGACAAGACCGGCGGCTACTCCTTCGCCGCCCCGCTGCGGGCCGGCGCGGCGCTCGCGGACGCCGGCGAGCAGGCCGACGCGGAGCTGGAACGCGTGGGCACTGCCCTGGGCGTGCTCTACCAGCTCCGGGACGACCTGCTCGGTGTCTTCGGCGACGCCCGCCGGACCGGCAAGAGCACCACGGGCGACCTGCGCGAGGGCAAGCGGACGCTGCTCGTGGCGTTCGCCGAGGGGCACCCGGCCTGGACCGCGGTGCGCCACCGCTGGGGCGCCCCGGACCTCGACGCGGACGACGCCGACGCCCTGCGGGCCGCGCTGGTCGCCAGCGGTGCCCGGGACGCCACCGAGCGGCTGGTCGAGAGCCGGCGCCGGGAGGTCGTCGACCTGATCGGCGGCACGGCGCTGCCGACCGCGCTGCGGCACCACCTGACCGACCTCGCCGACCGGATCGTGGACCGCGACTCATGAGACCGTCCTCCTCGCTCGCCCTCTACTCCGACACCGCGCACGCGGCCGCGGCTCACGTGCTGCCCGCCTACTCGACGTCGTTCAGCCTGGCCACGCGGCTGCTGCCGCCCACCACGCGCGCCATGATCGAGGACGTCTACGCGCTGGTGCGCGTAGCCGACGAGATCGTGGACGGCCCCGCGCACGAGGCGGGGCTCGCGCCCGCCCAGTGCCGGGCCACGCTGGACGCCCTGGAGGCCGAGACCTGCACGGCCCTGCACACCGGGTTCAGCGCGAACGTGGTGGTGCACGCCTTCGCGGCGACCGCCCGCACCGTCGGCATCGACGAGACGCTGCTGCGGCCCTTCTTCGCCTCGATGCGCCGCGACCTGGACCCCGTGGCCGCCCTCAGCGAGCACGAGTACCGCACCTACGTGCACGGCTCGGCCGAGGTGGTCGGCCTCATGTGCCTGCGTGCCTTCCTGCACGGCACACCCGTCACCCCCGCGGTGCGCGCACGGCTGGAGGAGGGGGCCCGCCGGCTCGGCGCGGCCTTCCAGAAGATCAACTTCCTGCGCGACCTCGGCGACGACCAGGACCGCCTGGGCCGGACCTACTTTCCCGGGGTACCCGAGGTGTTCGACGACGCGAGCAAGGCCGCCGTCGTGGCCGACATCGACGCGGACCTGGCCGCCGCCCGCGCCGTCATCCCGTTGCTGCCGCCGGGCCCGCGGAGGGCGACGGCGCTGGCCGCGGGCCTGTTCGGCGAGCTCAACGAACGGCTGCGGAACACTCCCGCCGCGGGGCTGCGGACCCGTCGGGTCTCGGTGCCGCCCGCGGTGAAGCTGCGCATCGTGGCGACCGTCCTGGCCGGCGCGCAGGCGGGAGCCCGCGCATGAGCCGCACGGACGGCCGGCGCGTCGTGGTGGTCGGTGGCGGCATCTCCGGGCTGGCCACCGCGGCCCTGCTGGCCCGCGAGGGCGCGTCCGTCACGCTGCTGGAGGCGCGCGACGAGCTCGGCGGCCGGGCCGGACGGTGGGAGCGCGACGGCTTCCGGTTCGACACCGGGCCGTCCTGGTACCTCATGCCGGAGGTCTTCGACCACTTCTTCCGCCTCATGGGCACCACCGCCCGCGACGAGCTCGACCTCGTGCGGCTCGACCCGTCCTACCGGGTCTGGTTCGAGGGCGAGGCCGAACCCTTCGACCTGCCCGCGGACGGCGCCCGCGAGGCGCTGCTGGCCCTCGACCCGGCGTCCGCGCCGCGACTCGGGGCCTACCTCGACTCCGCGGGCGAGACCTACCGGATCGCCACCGAACGGTTCCTGTATGCGACGTACGCCTCGCTGCGGCCGCTGCTGGACCAGGACCTCGTCCAGCGCTCCCCGCGGCTGATGCGCCTGCTCGCCGAACCGCTGGACCACTTCATCGGCCGGCACACCGCCGACCACCGCGTGCGCCGCGTGCTCGGCTACCCCGCGGTCTTCCTCGGCACGTCGCCCACCGCGGCACCGAGCATGTACCACCTGATGAGCCACCTCGACGTGACCCAGGGCGTGCTGTACCCGCGGGGCGGGTTCGGCGCGGTGATCGACGCCGTCGCCCGGCTGGCCGAGCGCGCGGGCGCCAAGCTGCTCACCGGGCGCCGCGTCGATCGGATCACGGTGGCCGACGGGGCCGCGTCCGGCGTCGAGGTCGCCGACGGCACGGGCGGCACCTACCACCTGGCCGCCGACGTCGTGGTGTCGACGGCGGACCTGCACGTCACCGAGCGCCGCCTGCTCGACCCGGCGCACCGCAGCCGCAGCGACCGCTGGTGGCGGCACCGCGACCCGGGGCCCGGCGCGGTGCTGGCGCTGCTCGGCGTGCGCGGCGAGCTGCCCCGCCTGGCCCACCACACGCTCCTGTTCGCCCGCGACTGGCAGCAGGGCTTCGAGGCGATCTTCGGGGACTCGCCACGGGTGCCCTCGCCGGCGTCGCTGTACGTGTGCCGCCCGAGTGCCACCGACGACGTGGCCCCGCCGGGGCACGAGAACCTGTTCGTGCTGGTGCCCGCACCGGCGGACACCACGATCGGCGCCGGCGGCGTGGACGGGTCCGGCGACGTGGGCGTGGAACGCGTCGTGGACCAGGCGATCGCCCAGATCGCGTCGTGGACGGGCACGCCCGACCTCGCCGAGCGCGTGGTGCTGCGGCGCACCATCGGGCCCGCCGACTTCGAGCGGGACTTCGGCGCCTGGCGCGGCGGCGCGCTCGGCCCCGGCCACACGTTGCGCCAGAGCGCGGTGTTCCGGGGTCCGAACGCGTCCCCGCGGGTGGCGAACCTGCTGTACGCGGGCGCCACCACCATCCCCGGGATCGGCCTGCCCATGTGCCTGATCAGCGCGGAGCTCGTGGTCAAGCGCCTGCGCGGGGACACCAGCGCGGGACCGCTGGAGGTGCCGTGAGCCTCGCCTACCTCGTCGCCCTGCTCGTGTCCGCGGCCGGAGTGCTGGCGGTCGACCGGCGGTTCGGCCTCTTCCTCTGGCGGGACCCGTTGCGCGCCGCCGCCGTCCTCGTCCTGGGTACGGCGTTCTTCCTGGCCTGGGACCTGACGGGCATCGCCCTGGGCGTGTTCCTCCACGGCCCGGGGCCCTACCAGACCGGCATCCTGCTCGCCCCGCAGCTCCCCCTGGAGGAGCTCGTGTTCCTCGCGTTCCTGTGCGAGCTGACCATGGTGCTCGTGCTCGGCGCCCAGCGGCTCCTGACCCGGACGGAGCGCACCCGATGACCTACGTGCTGCTCGCCGCCGGCTTCCTGGTCCTGGCCGCCGCGGTCGCCGTCGTGGCCCGCCGCGCGGGTGCCCCCGCCGCCGGATGGCGTGCGCTCGCGCTCGCCGCGGGTGCGCTGCTGGTGCTCACCGCCGTGTTCGACGCCGCGATGATCGCCGCCGGACTGTTCACCTACGCGGGCGAGCACGTCTCCGGCCTGCGGATCGGGCTCGTGCCGGTCGAGGACTTCTCCTACCCGCTGGCCGCCGTGGTGCTGCTGCCCGCCCTGTGGTCGCTGCTGGGAGGTGGCCGTGCTCGCTGACCTGGTGCGCGCCTCGCGCCCCCTGAGCTGGATCAACACCGCCTACCCCTTCGCCGCGGCCTACCTGCTGACCGCCGGCCGGGTGGACGCCGCCCTGGTCGTGGGCACCGTGTTCTTCCTCGTGCCGTACAACCTGGCGCTGTACGGGATCAACGACGTCTTCGACTACGCCTCCGACCTCACCAACCCGCGCAAGGGCGGCGTCGAGGGAGCGCTCCTGACCCCGCGCCGGCACCGGCCCGTGCTGGTGGCCTCCGTCGTGAGCTGCGCGCCGTTCGTCGCGGCCCTGGTGCTGCTCGGCCCGCCGGCCTCCTGGGCGACGCTCGCCGTCAGCCTCTTCGCCCTGGTGGCCTACTCCGCCCCGCCGTTCCGGTTCAAGGAGGTGCCCGTGCTGGACTCGCTCACCTCCAGCGTGCACTTCGTGAGCCCGGCGGTCTACGGCCTCGCGCTGGCCGGCGCCGCCCCCACCGCCGGGACGCTCGCGGTGCTCGGCGCGTTCCTGCTGTGGGGCATGGCGAGCCACGCCTTCGGGGCGGTGCAGGACGTCGTCCCCGACCGCGCGGCCGGCATCGCCTCCGTGGCGACGGCGCTGGGCGCGGCCCGCACGGTGCGCCTGGCCCTGCTGGCCTGGTGCGCTGCCGGCGTGCTGGTCGCGACGGTCGGCCTGCCCGGCGCGCTGGCCGGGCTGCTGGTGCTCCCCTACCTCGCCCTGGCACTCCCCTACGCGCGGGTGGGCGACGAGGACTCCGCCCGGGCGAACGGCGGCTGGCGGCACTTCCTGTGGGTCAACTACGCCGTCGGCACCGCCGTGACCATGATCCTCATCGGCTACGCCCTCCGGGACGGAGTGTTCTCGTGACCAAGGAACCGCACACCTTCTCCGGCGTCGTGGGGCACCCACGACCCGAGGTCTTCGCCTGGCACCAGCGACCGGGGGCCATCGAGCGCCTCACGCCCCCGTGGCAGCCCGTGCGCGTGCTGCGGGAGGCGACGTCCCTGGCCGACGGCGAGGCCGTGCTCGGCCTGCCGCTCGGCCTGCGCTGGGTGGCCCGGCACTCGGCGTACGACCCGCCGCGGCGGTTCGTGGACGAGCTGGTCTCGCCGCCCCTGAGCTGGGCCGTGCGGTGGCGCCACACGCACGACTTCCGCGACGAGGGGGCGCGCACCCGCGTCACGGACGCCGTGGACACCGACGTACCCGAGACTCTGCTGCGCCCGATGTTCGCCTACCGGCACCGGCAGCTCGGGCTGGACCTGGCGGCGCAGGCCACGGCCCGGGAGGCGGGCGACCGGCCGCTGGTCGTCGCGATGACGGGTAGCCACGGCCTCGTGGGCAGCGCCCTCACCCCGTTCCTCACCACCGCGGGCCACCGGGTGGTCCGGCTCGTGCGCGGCACCCCGCACGGCCCGGACGAACGGCACTGGGACCCGCGCACTCCCGCCGAGGACCTGCTGCGCGGCGTGGACGCCGTGGTCCACCTGGCCGGCGCGTCGATCGCCGGCCGGTTCACGGCCGAGCACCGCGCCGCCGTCCGCGACTCCCGGATCGGCCCCACGCGCGCCCTGGCGGAGCTGGCCGCGCGCACCACGGACGGGCCGTCCGTGCTGGTGACCGCCTCCGCGATCGGGTACTACGGTGCCGACCGCGGCGACGAGGAGCTCACCGAGGGCAGCCCGCGGGGCGACGGCTTCCTCGCCGACGTGGTCGCCGACTGGGAGCAGGCCGCCGCGAGCGCCGCCGGCGACGGCCTGCGGGTGGTCAGCGTGCGCACCGGGCTGGTGCAGTCCCCGCGCGGCGGCACGCTGCGCCTGTACCGCCCGCTGTTCGCGTCCGGGCTGGGCGGCCGGCTGGGTGACGGGCGGGCCTGGCGGTCCTGGATCGGCATCGACGACCTGGTGGACGTCTACCACCGTGCCCTGTACGACGTCGCGCTGTCCGGGCCGGTCAACGCCGTCGCGCCGCACCCGGTGCGCGACGACGCCTACGCCGCCACCCTCGCGCGGGTGCTGCGGCGGCCCGCCCTGGTGCCCGTGCCCGGCGCGGGACCCCGCCTGCTGCTGGGCCGGCAGGGCGCGGCCGAGCTCGCGGAGGCGAGCCAGCAGGTCTACCCCGCCGCCCTGCTCGCGGCGGGCCACCGGTTCCGGCACCCGCTGCTGGAGCCCGCCCTGCGGCACCTGCTGGGCCGGGTCGAGCAGGACTGACGGCTCAGCGGGCCGTGACGGCCGGTTCCGGGGACCGTGCGTCCACGAGCCGGTAGGGCGCCGCCCGCCCGGAGAGCCCGCGCCGTCCGGCACTGAACGGGACCGCGACCACCAGCACCGTGGCGACCAGCGAGCTGAGGCCGTCCGCCCAGGTGAGCCCGCTGACGTCGAGCATCGTGGCGGCGTCGGCGAGGGTCTGCAGCAGGCCCCAGAGCGCTCCCCCGGCGAGCCCGCGCCGCAGGCGGGCCCCGGCCCCGAGCCGCGCGGCGCCGTCGGGCCCAGGTGGGACGACGGCGAGCCAGACGGTGCGCTGGCCCAGCGACTCGCCCCCGCCGGTGACCAGCGGCAGGCCGAAGACGAGCACCCAGGCCAGCACGCTGGTGCCCAGCCACAGCAGGGGCGTGTCCGCCGGGACGGTGCCCACCGTGAGGTAGGACGCCAGGCCCCAGCCCATGGCCAGGACGCCGCCCAGCACGCTGTACGCGGCGGCGTCGACCAGCATGCCGAGCCAGCGCCGCCAGACCGTCACGGGTCGCGGTTCGCCGCGGGTGGCGGCCAGGGCGCGCGCCCCGGGCATCCAGCGCAGCACCCAGGGCGCCACGAGCGCCCCGAGCACGCCGCCGAGGGTGTTGGTGAGCAGGTCGTCGACGTCGGCCAGGCGGTAGGAGCAGGGGACGACGCCGAAGATGCCGGTGTACTGCACCGTCTCGATGAGCAGGGACGCCGCCAGCGCGGACGCCGCCGAGGCGAGCAGTCCCCAGCCCAGGTAGCGGCGCACCAGGACGCCCCAGGGCACGAACAGGACGACGTTGAGGACGCCCTGCAGCACCGAGATGTCCCGGACCGCCGCACCGAGGGACATGCCGGCCGTGCGCTCGCGGACGTCGGCGACGATCTGGAGCGGGCGGAGCTGGGCGCCGTCGTACCCGTACTGGGCGCACCATGCGGCCAGGTCGCCGCTGGGCAGGGGGAGCAGGGTGTAGGCCAGCAGCGCGGTGCCGTAGACCGCGAGCGCCGCGGCGCCGACGAGCCGGACCAGGTTGATGGCCCCGTACCGCCGTACCTGGACCACGAGGATCGGCACGAGGAGGGCGACGAAGAGGCCGGTCCCGAGGAGTACGCCCACTCGGGCCGGCCAGGTCCACACGTCGGTCACCCGGTCACGCTACGGGCCGGGACTTGCTCGCGCTCGCGCAGTGGCGTAACTTCGTCCGTACTTTCTTGTCCTAACAATTACGCCGCCATCGCGGGCGGCGTACGAACGAGAGGTTCGCCATGGATGCCGGGCACTCACCGAAGTCACCCGTCCCCCTCTACGACTGGATGAACAGGATCCCGGGCGGGCTGATGCTCGTGCCGCTCGTGCTCGGCTCGGTCGTGGGCACCTTCTTCCCGGGCTTCCTGGAGCTCGGCTCCTTCACGACCGCCCTGTTCAAGGACTCGGCGCTGCCGCTCATCGCGGTGCTCATCTTCGCCACGGGCATGCAGATCACGGCCCGCACGTCGGGCCCCGTGCTGGCCGCGACGGGCACGCTGCTGCTGACCAAGTCCCTGATCCCGGCGGCGCTGGTGGCGCTCGCCGGTCACTTCTTCGGGATCGAGGGCTTCCTCGGGGTGTCGATCCTGGCGCTCATGGCCACGGTCGACAACAGCAACGGCGGCCTCTGGCTCGCGTTCACCGGCAAGTACGGTGACGAGCGGGACCGCGGCGCCTACATGGCCTCGGCCCTGAACGACGGCCCGTTCATCTCGATGCTGTTCCTCGGTGCCTCCGGCCTGGCGGACATCCCCCTGACGGCGTTCCTCGCCGCGATCATCCCGCTGCTGCTCGGCTTCGTGGTCGGCAACCTCGACCCGCGCTGGACCGAGATCATGCGGCCGGTGCCGAACATCGTGATCCCGTTCTTCGCGTTCGCCCTGGGCACCGGGATCGACCTGCGCGACGTGGTGACCGGCGGTGCGAGCGGCATCCTCGTGGGCGTCTTCGCGGTGCTGCTGACCGCCGCCCTGACCTACGCGGGCTACCGGTTCATCCTGCGGCGCGGGGTGCGGTCCGGCATCGCCATCGCCTCCGCGACCACGGCCGGCAACGCCGTCGCCACGCCCGCGATCATCGGTGGCGTGGACCCGTCGTTCGAGCCGTACGTGGCGGTCGCCACGGCGCAGGTCGCCTCGGCCGTCCTGGTCAGCGCGATCCTCGCCCCGCTCCTGGCCACCATCGTGCTCAAGCGCCAGGGCGGCCTCGCCCCGGCGGACGACGCCGAGCCCGTGGCGGTCCCGGCCGGCGACGGGCACGGCGAGGGGCGGGGCACCGCATGAGCCAGGACACCGTCGGGGTCGTCGCTGACGACCTCACCGGAGCGGGCGACTGCGTGGTGCAGTTCGCCCGCGCCGGGTGGCGCAGCCACCTCGTGCTGGGCACCCGGCCGCCCGCGGGCGAGCGGACGGCGGTCGCCGTCGTCACCGACGCCCGCCCCCTCGACGACGACGCCGCCGCCCGCGCGACCGCCGGTGCCGTGCGCGGGCTGGTGTCCGCCGGGGCCGGCCGGCTCTACGTGAAGATCGACTCGACGATGCGCGGCAGCGTGACCGGGCAGGTCGCCGGCGCGCTGACCGCGTGGCGCGCCCAGCACCCGGCGGCGTTCGCCGTCGTCTGCCCGAGCTATCCCGCGCTGGGACGCACCGTGCGTGAGGGCGTGCTGCTCGTGGACGGCACGCCCGTCGCCGGGACGGCGGCCGGGCGCGACCCGGTCACGCCGGTCCGCGAGAGCGACCTGACCAGGCTCCTGCCCGGTGCCGTCCGGGTGCCGTCCGACGGCGACGCGAAGGACCTCGCCGTCCGCCTGGCCGACGCCGGCCGGGACGGGGGCACCGTGGTCGTGGACGCCACCGAGGACGCGGACCTGGGCGCGCTGGCCGAGGCGGTCGCGCTGCTCGGGCCGCTGGCGGTGCCCGTCGGCTCGGCGGGCCTCGCGGCGGCGCTCGCCCCGCGCTGGGGCGACGGCACCGCGGCACCCGAACCGCCCCGGACCGGCGCCGAGCGGGTGCTGGTGGTGCTCAGCTCGCTGCACGAGGTGTCCCTGCGGCAGGCGGACGAGCTGGTCCGCGCCGAACCGGGCACGCAGGTGCACACCGCGGACGCCGACCCGCGCACGGCGGCGCCCGGGGTCGGCCAGCCCCGCACGGTCCTGGTCCGGACCCCGGAACCCACCGGCACCGGCCGCGAGCACGCCGCCCGGGCGGCGCACGCCCTGGCCGAGCTCACCGCCGCCGTCGCGACCAGCTCCCGCCCCGACGCCCTCGTCCTCATGGGCGGCGACGGAGCCCGCGCCGTCCTCGCCCGGCTCGGTGCCCGCAGCGTGCGGGTCGTCGGCTCGGTGGCCGAGGGCGTACCGCTCGGGCACATCGAGGGCGGACCCCTCGACGGCACCGCGGTCGTGACCAAGGCCGGTGGTTTCGGCACCGCCCGGACCGTCGTCGACGTCCTCGAGAACCTGAGATCGTACTCTTCCCACCAGGAGGTAAACCCTTGAGCATCCCCACCCTCGCCGTCACCCTGGGCGACGTCGCCGGCATCGGCCCGGAGATCACCGCCAAGGCCCTGCTCGGCCACGACGACCTGCGGGCGCGCTGCGTCCCGGTGGTCGTGGGCGACGCCGACGCGATGCGCCGTGCCGTCTCGGCCATCGGCGGCGACCCGGCCGCGGTGCACGTCATCGCCACCCCGGCCGAGGCCACCAACGCGCCGGGCACCATCGAGCTGCTCCAGACCGGCCCGTCGCTCGGCGACGTGCCCCTCGGGGAGCTCAGCCCCGCGGCCGGCGACGGCGCCTACCGGTTCGTCGTCGAGGCGTGCCGCCTGGCCCGCGAGGGCCTGGTCGACGGCATCGTCACCCCGCCGCTGAACAAGGCCGCGATGCACGCCGGTGGGCACAAGTGGCCCGGACACACCGAGCTGCTCGCGCACGAGTTCGGCGTCAAGAACTTCAGCCTCGTGCTCTCCGCGGGCGACCTCTACTTCTTCCACCTGACCACGCACGTGTCGCTGCGGCAGGCGATCGACGACGTGACGCCCGAGCGCACCCGCGACGTGCTCGACCTGGCCGGCGCGTTCACCGCCGCCCTGGGCCGCCCGGACGAGCCCATCGGGCTGGCCGGCCTGAACCCGCACGCCGGCGAGAACCGGCTGTTCGGCGACGAGGACGCCGACGTGCTGGCGCCCGCGGTCGAGGCCGCCCGGGCCCGGGGCATCAACGCCCACGGCCCGCTCCCGGCCGACGCGCTCATCCCCGCCGCCGTCAAGGGGAAGTGGAACATGGTGGTCGCCTGCTACCACGACCAGGGCCACGCCCCGTTCAAGGCCGTGTACGGCGACGACGGCGTGAACATCACCGTGGGCCTGCCCGTCGTGCGCGTCTCGGTGGACCACGGCACGGCGTTCGACATCGCCGGCCAGGGCATCGCCCGCGAGGCCAGCCTCGTGCTGGCGATCGAGCGGGCCGCCGAGCTCGCGCCCGGCTGGGACCACGTCTGGCAGACGGCGCAGAAGAGCGCGAGCTGACCATGACCCTCCCCGGCCCCGACGGCACGCCCCTGCACCGGCGGCTCGCGGGCGAGCTGCGCGCCCAGATCCTGGGCCGCGCGCTCGCACCCGGCGCCCACGTGCCCACCGAGGCCGAGCTCCAGGAACGCTACGGCGTCTCGCGCTCCGTGGTGCGCCAGGCGCTGGCCTCGCTGGAGCAGGAGGGGCTGGTGGAGCGCCGCCGCGGGCGCGGCACCACCGTCCGGGAGCGCGGGGAGCTGCACCGCCTGGTGCAGCGCGTCCCGGGTCTCTCCACCCAGGTGGAGGACGGCGGGGTGCACGTCAGCACCCAGGTCCTGGAGCTCGGCCCCGAGCCGGCCTCCGAGGCCACCGGCGTGCTCGGCTCTCCCACCGTGCTGCGGATGCGCCGCCTGCGCAGCACCGACGGCGAGCCGCTGGCCGTCATCGAGACCTGGCTGCCCGCCGAGTTCGGGGACCTGAGCGCCGAGGAGCTGACCGACGCCTCCCTGCACGCGACCATCCAGCGCCGGTTCGGCACGCGCGTCGTGGCCGGGCAGCGCCAGGTTCGCGCCGTCGGGGCCGACACCGACACCGCCGAGGCCCTCCGGGTCCCGGTCGGCGCGCCGGTGCTCCTCCTGGAGGGGACCAGCACCGACGGGTCCGCCCGGGCCGTCGAGGTGTTCCGCACCTGGCACCGGGCCGACCGGGTGGTGTTCGACATCGCGGTGATCAGCGAGCCCGACATCCCGGGGCCCGGCACCCTGCCCGCCCCGGCCGGCCGGCCCGCGCCGGCGGGCGGCACGCCGGACCTCCGCGCCCGGCTCGACGCCCTGGGTCGCGAGATGCTGGACCTCGCGCGGGAGCTGGCGCTCGACGATCAGGCGACGCGGGACTGACCGCGCGGCTCCACGAGCCTCCGGGTCTCCTGGGCCACCGTCGTCCAGCACGCGGGCGGCAGGTCGTGCCCGATCCCGTCGAGCAGCACCAGCTTGGCGCCCGGGACCGCCCGCGCCACGGCACGTGCGGCGGACGTCCGGATCAGCGGGTCGTCCTCGCCGTGCAGCACGAGCGTCGGCACGGCGACGTCACGCAGCGCAGGCCCGCGCCACCGCGCCCGGAGCTGGCGACCCAGCGCGCGCGTGTCCCGCGGGCCCCGCTCCAGACCCCGCTCGATCCGGTCCCGGGCCGCGGTCTCGTCGCACGGGTTGGCGGGTGAGGCCATGCTCTTCGCCACCGCGAGCGACGCGGCGACGTCGCCCTCCCGCCCCGGCGGGAACCGCCGGGTCACCATCCGGGCGAGCAGCCCGGGACGCACGTACCGCAGCGCGGCGTACCCCTCGGCGTCGCTGGGCGGGGCGTCGCACGACACCAGGGCGAGGACCCGCCCGGGATGACGCAGCGCCAACCGCTGCGCCGCGATGCCGCCCAGCGAGTGCCCGAGCACGACCGCCCGGTCCATGCCGACGGCGTCGAGCACGGCGGCGGCGTCGTCCACGACGTCCTCCGCGGTGTACGGCGCGGGCTCGCCGGCGAACAGCCCGCTCCACGGGCCCCTCCGGCGGGGGGTGCCGAACCGGGTGGACTCCCCCGCGTCCCGCTGGTCGTAGCGGACCACGTCGAACCCCTGGTCGGCGAACGCCCGGCAGAGCCCGTCCGGCCACCAGAACCGGGAGATGGCCAGGCCCATCATGAGCAGGAGGGGCACGTCGCCGCCCTGCCCGAACCGGTCGTAGGCGAGCTCGACCTCGCCGTTGCGGGCGAAGGTCGTCGGTGTCCAGGTGTCGAGGTCGGTCACCTCAGCCATTGTCGCGCCCGCCGAGACGGACCGCCCGCGGTCAGTGCGTCAGCTTGAGCCCGATGACGCAGCCGATGAGCCCGGCGATGAGCAGCACCCGGACCACGGAGACGGGTTCGGCGCCGGTGACCATCGCCCAGACGACGGTGGTGGCCGCGCCGATGCCCACCCAGACGGCGTACGCGGTGCCCACCGGCAGCTCCCGCAGCGCGAACGCGAGCCCGCCCATGCTCGCGACGAGCGCGAGGCCGAAGACGATGGTGGGGCCGACGTGGCTGAACCCTTCGGAGCGGCTCAGCGCGGTGGCCCAGACGGCCTCGAGGAGACCGGAGACGACGAGGACGATCCAGGACATGGTGTGCTCCTTCGATGCCGTCTTGTCGCACACCGGGTACGGCAACCCTCGTCCGGGAACCCTCTGGGGCTCTGCCGCCATGTTCGCACACCCGGTGCCGGTGCGGGTGGTGGCGCTGCTCACCACGGGGGCTGCTGGTTGACTGTCCGCATGACGGCGACACGGCAGGTGAGCCAGGTGCTGGACGGCCCGCACGGGCTGCGGATCGGTGTCGCCCTCCTGGTGGGCGTGCTGCTCGGCGGGCTGCTCGCGTGGGACTCCGCGGTCGCCGCCGTGCTCGGCGGCTGGGCCGGGGCGGGCCTCGTGTTCGTGGGCTGGACCGTGCTGGTGATCGTGCCGATGGACCCCGCCGCGACCAGCGAGCACGCCGTGCGCGAGGAGCCGACCCGGACCATCGCGAACCTGATCGTGCTGCTTGCCGCCGTCGCGAGCCTGGGCGGCGTGGCGGTGGCGCTCGTGGGCGGCGGGCTCGGCGAGGGCACCGTCACCATGGGCGCCGTGCTGGCCGCCGTCGTGGTCTCGTGGGCCTGCGTGCACACCGTCTTCGCGCTGCACTACGCCCGCGCCTACTACTCCGAGCCCGCGGGCGGCATCGACTTCCACCAGAGCGAGCCGCCCCGGTACACCGACTTCACCTACCTGGCGGTCACCGTCGGGATGAGCTTCGCGGTCTCGGACACCGACCTGGCCTCGTCGGGGATGCGCCGCATCGCCCAGGTGCACGCGCTGCTGGCCTACTTGTTCGGCACCGTGGTGGTGGCGCTGCTGATCAACCTCGTCGCGGGTCTGGCGAACGCCTGAGCACGGCCGGGCGGGCGGCTCCGAACGGTGTCCCGGGAAGGTGCCCCGCCCAGCTGTGTTGCCGACGGTAGACGTTGTCTACGCTGCGCAACACACCTGCGCCTACCTCTGTTGCCCCGGACCCTCCGTCGGCCGCAGCGCTCCCCGGAGCCGCGCTCATCGGCCACGGCCGGGAGCCTACGATCACCCACCCACGCTCCGGCTGCCCACCGGCGCCCCGAGCCGGCGCACCACCGCCGACACCGCGTCGCGTCCCGCCCGGTTGGCGCCGACGGTGGACTGCGACGGCCCGAAGCCGATGAGGTGGACCCGTGGCTCGGCCGCCACCTGCGTGCCCTCCAGGGCGATGCCGCCCAGCTCGCCCCGCAGCCCGAGCGGGTCCAGGTGCGTCAGGTCGGCCTTGAACCCGGTGGCCCACAGGATGGTGTCGACGGGCGTGAACGAACCGTCCGCCTCCCGCACGCCCATCGGCTCGATCGCCGTGAACATGGGGCGGCGCTCCAGGGCCCCGCGCGCCTTGGCGGCCACCGCGTACGGCGTCCAGATCAACCCCGTGTACGACACGACGCTGCCGGTGGGCCGGCCCGCGGCGACGTCGGCCATGACCTTGGCGATCGTCTCGCGGCCCACCGTCTCGGGGGTGAACTCACCGTCCCGGAACACCGGCTCCCGCCGGGTGTACCAGCGCGTGGTGGCCACGCGGGAGATCTCCTCCAGGAGCTGGATCGCCGAGATCCCGCCCCCCACCACGGCCACCCGCTGCCCCGCGAAGTCCTCGGCCCGCACGTAGTCGCGGGTGTGGAGCTGGCGCCCGACGAACGTGTCCTGCCCCGGGTAGCGCGGCAGCACCGGGTTGGTCCACGTGCCGGTCGCGTTGATGACGAACCGCGTGGTCCAGGACCCGCGGTCGGTCGTCACCACCAGGTCGCCGTCGGGGTCGTCGTCCGCCCGGTGCACCGCCACGACCTGGACCGGCCGCAGGACCGGCAGGTCGAACGCCCGCTCGTAGCCGGCGAAGTAGCGCGGGACGGCGTCCCGGCTGGCCTCGCTGCTGTCCACGGCGGGCTGGGCCAGCCCGGGCAGGTCGAAGATGCCGTTGACGGTCGCCATCCGCAGCGACTCCCAGCGGTGCTGCCACGCACCGCCCGGTGCCGGGTTGGCGTCCAGGACCACGTACGTGCGCTCGCCGTCCGGCTGGTCCAGCACGCTCGCGAAGCCCCGGCGCTGCAGGTGGTACGCCGCCGACAGCCCGGCCTGCCCGCCCCCGACCACCACCACGGTCACCCGTCTCGTCTCGCCCACACCAGCCCCAACACCGCTCCCGGGCAGATGTTCCGGCGAGCCACCCGATGTGACCGATCAGGCGGGCGCCGGCGTGGTGATGCGGCGCACCGCCTCCGTCACCGTGTCCGGGCGGGGCGCCTCGGTGTCCAGGGCACGGTGGATCGTCAGGCCCTCGATCAGCGCGTCGAGCATGCGCGCGGTGACCGGGTCGAAGTGCCGTTCCAGGGCCGCCCGGGAGCGTGCCATCCACGCGTTGGTCAGCTCCCGGTAGGCGGGTTCGCGGGACGCGAGCGTGTAGAGCTCGTGGGTCAGCACGAGGTCACGCTGGGTGCCGAAGACGTCCCGCGTGATGATCGCGACCACGGCCGCCCGGGCGCTCGGCAGGTCGGTGGCAGCGCTCATCCGCTGCTCGAACCCGTCGCTGACGCTCCGCGCGAACCGGCCGAACGCCTCGCGCAGCAGCTCGTCCATGCCGGTGAAGTGGTAGGTCATCGAGCCGAGCGGCACGTCCGCCGCGGCCGCCACCTTGCGGTGCGAGACGCCGGCGACGCCCACCTCCGCGACCAGGTCCAGGCAGGCGTCGATGATGTGGTCCCTGCGGCCGGGGTCGTGCCGTCGTCCCGTCATCTCGCGGCCGGGCCCGGTCAGATCTCGCGGACGACGCGGGCCGGGTTCCCCACGGCGACGACGTTCGCCGGCAGGTCCCGCGTCACGACCGCCCCCGCGCCCACCACGGTGTTGTCCCCGATGGACACGCCGGGGCACACGACGACGCCGCCGCCGAGCCAGACGTTGTCGCCGATCGTGATCGGCAGCGCGGCCTCCAGCTTGTCGCGGCGCGGGCCCGGCTCCACCGGATGGGTGGGCGTCAGGAGCTGGACTCCCGGGCCGATCTGGCAGTCTGCGCCGATGGTGATGGGCGCGACGTCCAGCGCGGTCAGGTTGTAGTTGGCGAAGGTGCGCGGGCCGATGTGGATGTTCTCGCCGTAGTCCACGAACAGGGGCGGCTTCACGAAGGCCTCCTCCCCCAGGGTGCCGAGCAGCTCGGCGAGCAGGCCGCGGGCACCGGCGTCGTCCGCCACCACGGCGCGGTGGTAGGCGTCCGCGAGCGCCACGGCGCGCCGGGCGCGGCGCTCGATCTCGGGGTCGTCGGCGATGTAGAGGTCCCCGGCGACCATGCGTTCGTGGTTGGTCCGCGGGTCGCCCGCGAAGTAGTCGTGAGCCATGGGCACAGCGTACCCACCGATGTGTACGATCGTACGCATCGCGGGGTACGCTCGTGCGCATGTCTCTTGCCCCGGGCGACCGTCCAGAGCTCGCCGTCCGCCGCGCCCGTGCCGCCGTCGGCGCCCTGTTCCTGACCAACGGCGCCCTGTACGCCAACCTGGTGCCCCGTCTGCCGGAGATCAAGGCAGCGCTCGACCTCGACAACGCCTCCTACGGCCTGGCCGTCGCCGCCTTCCCGGCCGGGGCGATCGCCTCGGGTCTCGCGGCGGGCTGGATGGTGCGCCGGTTCGGCTCGGCGCGCGTCGCCGTGGTCGGCACCATCCTGACGGGCACGGGCACGCTGGCGGCGGGGCTCTCGCCGACGTTCGCGCTCCTGGTGGCCGCGCTGTTCCTCGGCGGGGCGTCGGACTCGGTCACGGACGTCGCGCAGAACAGTCACGGGCTGCGCGTGCAGCGCCGGTACGGGCGGTCGATCATCAACGGCTTCCACGCCGTGTGGTCCATCGGCGCCGTGCTGGGCGGGTCCATGGCCGCCGCGGCCATCGCGGCCGGCCTGCCGCTGGACGTGCATCTCGGCATCTCGCTGGCGATCTTCGCCGTGGTGGCGCTCGTGGCGTTCCGGTTCCGCCTGCGGGGCGCCGACGACGACGCGGCCGACGACGCGCACGGTCCCGCGGGCGCCGGTGCGCGCGGCGTCGGCCTGAGCGTGCGCACCGTGGCGATCCTCGCGGCGCTCGTCCTCATCGGCATCGGCGGCGCCCTCGTGGAGGACGCGGGCAGCTCCTGGGCGACCCTCTACCTCTCCTCCGGGCTCGGTGCCCCGGCAGCGCTGGCCGCCACCGGGTACGTGGCACTGGTGGGCGCCCAGACCGTGGGGCGGCTGCTGGGCGACCGGCTCGTCGACCGGTTCGGGCAGCGCACCGTCGCCTGCGCCGGCGGCGTCGTCATCGCGCTGGGCATGGGGCTGGCGCTGGCCTGGCCCACGGTGCCGGGCACGATCGCGGGGTTCGCCGCCGCGGGTCTCGGCTGCGCGACGCTCATCCCCGCCGCCATGCACGAGGCCGACGAGCTGCCCGGCCTGCGCCCCGGCACCGGCCTGACCATCGTGTCCTGGCTGCTGCGGCTCGGCTTCCTGCTCTCCCCGCCGCTGGTCGGCCTGGTCGCCGACGCCGTCGGGCTGCGCACCGGCCTGCTCGTGGTGCCGGTCGCGGGTGTGCTGGTCGCGGTCCTGTCCCCGGTCCTGGCTCGCCGGATGCCCCGCCGCTGACGACAGCCGCACCGGTGTGGGTGGTGAGGGCTAGGGTCGGGTCATGCCAGCGAGACCACAGGCACCGGCGCTGAGCCCGGCGGCGACGCGTGTCTTCCAGCAGCTCGTCATGTCCGGAGACGCCTCGCGCACCGCCCTGGCCGGTGACACCGGCCTGACCCCGGGTGCCATCACCCGCGCCGTGCGGCCGCTGCTGGAGGCGGGCCTGCTGGACGAGTCGGGCGACCGGGTGTCCAGCGAGGGCGCCCTGGGTCGGCCCGCCACGATGGTGACGGTGCGGGCGGGGGCGCACCAGGTGATCGGCGTCAAGGTCACGGCCGACCAGATGTTCGGCGTCGTGGCCGACCTGCGCTGCCAGGTGCTGGCCGAGGTCACGGTGCCCGTCCCCGACCTGCGCCCCGAGGCGGTCGTCGACCAGGTCGCGGAGCTCGCCACGCGGCTGCGGGAGGGCCGGCCCGAGGTGGGCGGCATCGGCCTGGCGGTCTCGGGCGACGTCGACGCCGCGACGGGCCACGTGGCCTACTCACCGTTCCTGGGCTGGCGCGACGTGTCCCTCGGGGAGCAGGTGGCCCGCCGCACGGGGCTGACCACCACGGTGGAGAACGACGTGCGCGCGCTGCTCACGGGTGAGCGCTGGTACGGCGTGGGCCGGGGCCTGTCCTCGCTCGCGCTCGTCACGGTCGGCACCGGCATCGGGTGCGCGCTGCTGGTCAACGGTCAGGTGGTGCACGGCAGCTTCGGCGTGGCCGGCGAGGTGGGGCACGTGCTCGTGGACCCCGAGGGTCCGCTGTGCCACTGCGGCAACCGCGGGTGCGTCGAGGCGATCGCAGGATCCGCGGCCATCCTGTCCCGCGTGGCCGACGCCGGGCTGCGCGCGGCGAGCGTCGGCGAGGTCGCGGAGCTCGCGCGCGCCGGCCAGCCCGACGCCGTCCGCGTGCTCACCGACGCCGGCCGCGCCATCGGCACCGGCATCGCCACGATCGCGAACCTGCTGGGCGCCCAGCACATCCTCATCACGGGCGAGGCCCTCGGCAGCGACTACGACGTCATGGACCCCCACGTGCGTCAGGCGTTCGAGGAGCGCGCCTTCGGGTCGGCGGCGAAGTCGGGCATCGAGCTGCGTCCGCTGCGGTTCGTGGACTGGGCGCGCGGCGCGGCGGCGTGCTCCGTCGAGCACTTCGTGACGCACTTCGGGCGGTCGTGACAGGCCCTCAGTGCCGGTGCTCCGAGGCCTCGACCGGCGTGGCGCCCGGTCGGCCCCACTGCGGCACGGGGCGCCGGGTCGGCCCCCAGGTGGCGTTGCCGTCGGCGTCGGCGGCCCAGTACCAGCACGACTCCCGGCCCTGCGGCCATCCGTCCGGCACGTCCTCCCAGGCCTCGCCCCGGCCGTACGGCGTCATGTCGAGCAGCCCGAAGATGCCCGCGGCGGGCTCGTTGCCACGGCCCGTGGTCCGGTAGGTGAGGTACACGTGGTCGCCGTCGCGCAGGAAGCACGCGATGTGCCCCATGTCGACGCCGATCGGCGCCTCCAGGCCGCGGACCGAGTACCAGGGCTCGGTGTAGCCCATGAACTCGAGGAACGGGGCGACCTCCGCCCAGGGCCCCTCGGTCAGCATCGCGAACGAG
Organism: Promicromonospora sp. NPDC052451; assembly: GCF_044547525.1. Lineage (NCBI taxonomy): Bacteria > Bacillati > Actinomycetota > Actinomycetes > Micrococcales > Promicromonosporaceae > Promicromonospora > Promicromonospora sp. NPDC052451. Next base: position 3,540 of record NZ_JBIUAP010000008.1, on the reverse strand, counting down.
ACACCGCGCGCCGCCAGGTAGGGGGCCGACCGCTGGATGTGCCAGGCGTTGACGGTGCAGCCCGGGCACTGACCGGCGACGGGCTCGCCGTCGTGCCACATGTGCTGGTAGACCACGAGCTCGTCGCGCCCCTGGAACAGGTCGACGAACGGCACGGCGCCGTCCGCCCCGACCACCCGGGCCGTCCCGTCGACCTGGGTCATCGGCAGCCGGCGGCGGGCGGCGGCGAGCGCGTCGCCCGCGCGGGTGTGGGCCTTCTCCTGCTCCAGCAGCTCGTCGCGCGCCGCCTGCCACGCGGCCCGGTCGACGACCCGCGGGCGGGCGGGCCTGGTGACGGTGGGGTTCTCGGTCATGTCGGGCTCCTGTCTCGTTCCTGCGTCACCCTGACCGACGACGAGCCCGTGCCGGACTCATCGGCCCCCGACCCGGAGGTCCTCACCGGTACGCGCCAGGTGTCCGGCCAGCGACGCCGGGCGCGGCAGCGGCTCGTTCGCCCCGGACGCGCGGAACGCCTCGACGGCCAGGGCCGCGAAGCGGCGCGCCGCCACGACGGTGCGGGCCGACGGCGTCGCGGCCAGCCCCCGGCCCGCCAGCAGGACGAGCACGAGGTCGTCGAGCACGAAGTCGGCACGCAGCTGCCCGGAGGCCTGGGCTCGCCGCGCCAGTCCCCCGAGCATCGCCAGCATCTCGGTGCGGTGCTCGGTGAACGCGTCGGCCCGCGGGTACTCCCCCATGAAGGCGTCGACGAACCCCTGGTTCCCGACGTTCAGCACGCTGATCCGCTCGACCACCGAGGTCAGCCCGCGCCACGGGTCGGGGTCGGCGCTGCCCTCGGCCACGATGCTGCGGCACGCTCGCAGCTCGTCCGCGAACACCGCCTCCAGGAGCACCTGCCGTGCCGGGAACCGGCGGTACAGGGTGGCGGGCCCGACGCCGGCGCGGCGGGCGACCTGCCGCATGGTCACCTCGAGCCCGTGCTCGGCGTACAGCGACCGGGCGGCCGCCAGGATCCTGTCGCGGTTGTCCTGAGCGTCGGAACGCAGCTTGTGGGGCACTGTCTCAGCCATGTCTCTCACTTTCTCCAACCGGACGCAGGCGTCCGTTAGCGTCGCCACGGTAGCGCAACGAGCAAGGAGTGAACGATGCGAGCAGTACGGATCGAACGGTTCGGCGACGCGAGCGGCATGGCGGTCGGCGAGGCCCCGGAGCCCGTCCCCGGACCCGGTCAGATGGCCGTGACGATCGAGGCGATCGGCGTGGGCGGTGTCGACGCCGTCATCCGGCGGGGAACGATCGGCAGCATGGGCTTCGAGCCCGGCCTGATCCCCGGCAGCGAGGTGGCGGGCACGGTCACGGCCGTCGGCGCCGGGGTCGACGACTCCTGGGTGGGCCGCCGCGTCTGGGCGTTCACCGGCCTGGGCGGCGGCTACGCCGAGCAGGCGGTGGCGGCGGTGGACGACGTGACCCCGCTGCCCGCGGGCCTCTCGCCCGTCGACGCGGTGACGCTGGGGAGCTCGGGGCCGGTGGCGCACTTCGCGCTGGCGCACGCACACCTCGCGCCCGGGGAGTCGGTGCTCGTGCGGGGTGCGGCCGGGAGCATCGGCGTCGCGGCCGTGGAGCTCGCCGTCCAGGGCGGGGCGAGCGCGGTGGCGGTGACGACGTCGTCGGCCGATCGGGGTGAGCGGCTGCGGGGGTTCGGCGCCACCCATGTGCTCGACCGGTCCGGCGCGGGCCCGGACTCCCCCGCCGCCTACGACGTGATCGTGGACATCGTCGGCGGCCCGGACATCCCGGAGTTCATCGACCGGCTCGCACCGAACGGACGGATGGTCGTGGTCGGTGCGATCGCCGGCATGCCACCCGCCGACTTCGGGGAGCGGCTGATCGGCTCGTTCCGGCGCTCGCTCTCGTTCGCGACGTTCAGCCTGGACACCGTGCCGGTGCCGGCCCGGAACGCCGTCCGGGCGGAGCAGCTCGCCGCGGCGGCCCGCGGTGACCTGCACGCGGTGGTGCACGACGTGCTGCCGCTGGACCAGGCCTCGACGGCGCACCAGCTCATGGACGACGGGGTGGTGTTCGGGAGAGTGGTGCTGGTGCCGTGACGGGCGGGCCCGTCCGGATCAGTTCACCGCCAGGGGCACGACCACCACGGTTACCGCAGGACGACGAGAACCACACCGAGGACGATCCAGGTGCCCACCATCAGCCAACGGCCCCTGCGGGGGCTGGTGGCTGGCTCACCTGGGTGAGGGTGGCGCGCGGTGCACGACAGCCCGCCGCGCCGCCTCCGCCACGATCAGGTCCGCGGTCTCCTCGGGCGTCTGGTCACCCGAGTCCAGCCACCAGCCCAGGCCGCCCAGCTCGCGACGCTGGTTGCGCGCCAGGGGCGTGACGTCGTAGTCCACACGGGTCTCTACGGCGCGGGTCGCGTTCCGGTGACGAGCCACCTCCAACGGCGGGCACAGCACCACCAGCATCAGCGGCCGGGCATGCAGGCGTCCGGCGATGAAGTCGAGCTCCTCCCGGGTCTCGACCACGGAGTCGGCGACCGGAGTGAAGCCTGCCGCGGCGAAGTTGTCCGCCACAGAGCACAGGTTCACCATCCGGAGGCGGAGCTGCCGCTGCCCCTCCGGCCCGGGATTCCAGCGGCCGTGCTCGTCGAGCATGTTCGCCCGGCCACTCATGAGCATCAGGCCGAACACGTCGCCGTCCACCTGCGCGGCACGCGGCAGCCGCTCGGCCACGAGCCGGGACACGGTCGTCTTGCCCGCGCCGGGGGTGCCGGTGATCAGCAGGCAGCCCGGCAGGGTCTCGTGATGAGCCATGCCACCAGCGTGGCAGCACGGCTCAAGCTGATTGTGCGGTGAACAGGGTCCGGTCGTGTGCCCAGGAGAGATCGGCCCGAGAGGCTGTCCGCCCCTTGGGGCTCTTCGATCCTCTTCTCGTTCGGCCGGCGCTGGTTCGGCTGCCGGTGGTGGGTTGCTTGCTTGGTCGGTAGGCGATCGCGCCGTGGTGGTGGGTGGTGTGGCATCCGATCGTGTAGCGGCTGCGGGGGATGCGGCCGGGTGCTGGGCCGGTCATGCCGACCGCGGGAGTCCAGCCCGGGCGCGCGCCACCGCCACCCGCCGTGGAGGGGGCGTTGGCCGGGGTGGTACCTGCGGTCGGGACCGCCGGGACGGCTGTGCCGGCCGTGCCGGTCAGGACGGTCGGTGACGGATCGTGGACCGGCCCCTGACCGCCGCGATCCCGCACACTGTCCGGGGCCGGCGCGTCCGTGAATGCCCCAGTACTGGCCGAGCCCGCCCGGTCGGCGCGCAGGGGTGTTGGTGGCATGGGTGCCACCGAGAGGTGCGTGTGTCCGGTCGGGGTGGTGGTCTCCACGGCGTGGCGTCCGTCGTGCTGGGTGGTCTTCTGCACCCAGCCGGGTGCCTGCTTGGCATGGTTACACCGCGCGCACAGGCCTTGCCCGTTGTCCAGGCTCGTCTCACCACCCTCAATGTGGGGGGTGATGTGGTCCAGGTGCCGGATCGGCGCATCACA
>NZ_JBIUAP010000007.1:0-367840 GCF_044547525.1 Promicromonospora sp. NPDC052451 | reverse complement strand
CGCGCCCCCCCCCCGCCCCCCCCCCCCCCCCCCCCCCGCGCCCCCCCCCCCCCCGGGCGCGGGGGGGGGGGGCCCCCCCCGGGGGGGGGGCGCCCCCGCCCCCCCCCCCCCCCCCCCCCCCCCCACCGCAGGTGCGACATCCGCTCACCTCGCGAGGTGAGCACCCCCGCCCGGTCGGTGACAGAGATCCGTCCGGGCTGCGAGAGATCGCAGGCCGTGATGCGTCATATAGCGGACGCACACTGAAAGGACACCCACAGTGCTCATCGCACAGCGCCCCACGCTGACCGAAGAGGTCATCTCGGAGAGCCGTTCCCGCTTCTCCATCGAGCCGCTCGAGCCTGGCTTCGGCTACACGCTCGGCAACTCGATGCGTCGCACCCTGCTGTCGTCCATCCCGGGCGCGGCTGTCACGTCCATCCGTATCGACGGTGTGCTGCACGAGTTCAGCACCGTGTCGGGCGTGAAGGAAGACGTCACCGAGATCATCCTCAACATCAAGAACCTCGTCGTCTCCTCGGAGAACGACGAGCCCGTCGTGATGTACCTGCGCAAGCAGGGCGCCGGCGCCGTGACCGCCGCGGACATCGTTCCGCCGGCGGGGGTCGAGGTCCACAACCCCGACCTGCACATCGCCACCCTCAACGACAAGGGCAAGCTCGAGATCGAGCTGACCGTCGAGCGGGGTCGTGGGTACGTGTCCGCCGCGCAGAACAAGCAGTTCGACGCGGAGATCGGGCGCATCCCGGTTGATTCGATCTACTCGCCGGTCCTCAAGGTCACGTACAAGGTCGAGGCCACCCGAGTCGAGCAGCGCACCGACTTCGACAAGCTCATCGTCGACGTCGAGACCAAGCAGGCGATCACGCCTCGCGACGCGCTCGCATCGGCTGGCAAGACCCTGGTCGAGCTGTTCGGCCTGGCACGTGAGCTGAACGTCGAGGCCGAGGGCATCGAGATCGGCCCGTCGCCGACGGACACCGCGCTGGCCGCGGACCTGGCGCTGCCGATCGAGGAGCTCAACCTCACCATCCGTTCGTACAACTGCCTCAAGCGCGAGGGCATCCACCAGGTGGGCGAGCTCGTTGCCCGCAGCGAGGCGGACCTGCTCGACATCCGCAACTTCGGTGCCAAGTCGATCACCGAGGTCAAGGAGAAGCTGGCCGAGCTCGGCCTCAGCCTCAAGGACTCGCCGCTGGACTTCGATCCGGCCGGCGCTTCGTACTTCGAGGGTAGCGACTCCGCGGCCTACAGCGGCGACGAGCAGTCGTACTGACGTCCCGCGTCCGGCCTAGGCCGGACGCGCGGAACCACTTCCAAGGAGACAAGTAATGCCTACCCCCACCAAGGGTCCGCGGCTCGGCGGTAGCCCGGCTCACGAGCGCCTGATTCTCGCGAACCTGTCGACCTCCCTCTTCGAGCACGGCCGCATCACGACCACGGAGACCAAGGCCAAGCGCCTGCGTCCCCTGGCTGAGCGTCTGATCACGTTCGCGAAGAAGGGCGACCTGTCCGCCCGTCGCCGCGTGCTCACCGTCGTGCGTGACAAGGGCGTGGTGCACACGCTCTTCACCGAGATCGCCCCGGCCATGGCCGAGCGCAACGGTGGCTACACGCGCATCACCAAGATCGGCACCCGCAAGGGCGACAACGCGCCGATGGCGGTCATCGAGCTCGTCACCGAGCCCGTGAGCCCCAAGCAGGCCGTCGTCAAGGAGGCCACGAAGGCCGCCGAGAAGGCTGCCCCGGTCGAGGACGCGCCTGTCGAGGACGCTCCGGTCGAGGAGACCCCCGCCGAGGACGTCAAGGACGCCCCGGCCGAGGACGCCGCCGAGGAGACCCCCGCGGACGAGACCGCCGAGGAGAAGAAGGAGGCCTGAGCCCCCTTTCTCCCGCACGACGCCGGGCCGCACCTTCCGTACGGAGGGTGCGGCCCGGCGTCGTCGTGCGTTCCGTTGCGCATCGCGCTGTGCATCGTGTCGGGCATCGTGTCGCGCGTAGTGCGCTTCTACCCCGTCATCAGGCCCGGAAAACAGCTCGATTCCGGGCCTGATGACGGGGTAGAGGCGCACTTACGCCGGCGGGAGGTCCCAGGCCCGGGCGCCGCCGACCAGGGCCGCCGAGTTGGGGACGATGACGACGTCGTCGCCCAGGCGGGTCAGCGCGGACGGCGTGATGCAGCGTGAGTTCCCGCCGCCGATGTAGAGGCGGTCCCAGTGGAACACCGGGCGCAGCCCGTCCACCACGGTGACGACGCGGCGCGACCAGAGTCCGTCCCCGAGCCGACGCCGCTCGGGTTCGCCGATGTACTGGTCGTAGGTGAGGCTGCGGCGGACCGGCGCGTGCGACCACTCCAGGTGCGGTGCGATGCGCCCGCCGTGGAACATCGCCGTCCCCAGGCCGGTGCCCAGCGTGATCACCAGCTCCAGGCCCGACGCCGCGACCACGCCCGCGCCGTGCACCTCCGCGTCGTTGAGGACGAGCGCCGGCAGGCCCAGCCGCTCGGCGACGGCGGCGCGCATGTCGAAGTTGCGCCAGGCGTCCGCCAGGGCGGGGACCACGCGTGACCGCGGCCCCGACCGGGTGATGTAGTGCGGCGTGTGCACGACGACGCCGCTGCGGATCATGCCGGGGAGCCCCACCGTGACCCGGGCGGCCGCGGGCAGGTCGGTGGCGATCTTCGCGATCGTGTCGACGAGCAGCTCGGGCGGCAGCGGATACGGTGTCGGGACGCGGACCGGTGTCGCGTGGGCGGTGCCGGACGCGTCGAGGACGGCCGCCTTGATCCCGCCGCCCCCGCAGTCCACGGCCAGCGTGAGAGTCTCTGCCATGACGTCACTGTACGAACCTCGGCGCGGGAATCGGGGAGGATGAGCGTGTGAACCAGCTCATCAGGGTCCGCCTCGACCTGGCCTACGACGGCACGGACTTCGCGGGCTGGGCCCGGCAGCCCGGACTGCGCACCGTGGAGGGTGCCCTGGAGACCGGGATCGCCCGGGTGCTGCGGACCGAGCAGCGCGGGCTGCCGGCGCCCCGGCTCACGGTCGCCGGCCGCACGGACTCGGGCGTCCACGCGCGCGGGCAGGTGGCGCACGTGGACGTCGACCGGGAAGGCTGGGCTGCCTTGCCGGGCCGGTCCGACCGGTCACCGGGCGAGTCGCTCGTGACGCGGCTGGCGGGTGTGCTGCCGGCGGACGTGGTCGTGCGCCGGGCCGCGCCGGCTCCTGCGGGCTTCGACGCCCGGTTCTCCGCCCTGCGCCGGCGCTACACGTATCGCATCGCCGACGACCCCGGCCTGCGCGACCCCCTGCGCCGCAGCCACGTCCTGTGGACCCGCCGTGCGCTCGACGCCGAGGCGATGGACGCCGCGGTCCGGCCACTCGTCGGCCTGCGGGACTTCGCCGCGTACTGCAAGCCCCGGCCCGGGGCGACGACCATCCGCGAGCTGCAGCGCATCGCCTGGGAGCGGCCGGCCGAGGGGCCGGACGCGGGGCTCGTGGTGGCGCACGTCGTCGCCGACGCGTTCTGCCACAACATGGTCCGGGCGCTCGTGGGGGCGTCGATCGCGGTGGGGGAGGGGCGGCGTCCGGTCGGCTGGCCCGCGGAGCTGCTGGCGAGCCGACGCCGGGATGCCGGGGTGTTCGTGGTGCCGCCCGAGGGGCTGTGCCTGGAGGAGATCACGTTCCCGCCGGACGCCGAGCTCGCGTCCCGCGCGGACGCCGTCCGTGCGAAGCGGATGGACGAGGAGGTCTGGGACGACCTCCCGACCGCGAGATAGAACCACAGCGAGGTAGAACTGCAGAGAGGTAGAACTGCAGCGAGGCAGAACGGCCTGGTCGGCGTCCTACCTCGCTGCAGTTCTCCCTCGGCGGCGGGTCAGGGCTCCTCGACCCAGTGGACGGCGGCCTCCTCGGCGCTCGCTCCCGCACCGTCGATGCCCGCGTCCGTGCCGTACAGGTCGTTCTCGCGGTTGCCGTCCTCGGCCGCGTAGCTGCCGGGGTCGGCGTCCGGGTCGGAGACCAGGCGGCCCGCGCGCGACGTGTCGGTGCGGTCGAGCGGGTCCTCCTGCCAGATGTCCGGCTCCTCCTCGGCGAGGCGCTGGTCCATCGGCTCTCCCTGCCGCTCCTCCCACGAGGTCTCGCCCCAGTGGTTCGAGCGCGGGCGGTCGGGCGGGGAGTAGCCCTCGTCGAGCAGGTCCTTCGGTCCCCGGCTGTACAGGGTGTCCTCGGTCGGGAGCTGGTCGGTGTCGCCCTCGGCGATGCCGTCCGGCCCCGGCATGGTGGCTGGGGTTTCCTCGGTCATGTTCCTACGGTGGCACCAGTTGCGCGTGGACGCCACAGTGCCGGTGCGAATGCGTCGACGTGGTGAACGTCATGCCCGTCCCGTGCGCCGGCAGCCCGCTTCGCTTTGACCCTCGGGGAAACGGCCAGGTATTCTATTGAGTCGTTGTGCTCTGTCACCGGCGTTCCTGCGTCGGCACCGCGCCCACTCGCGTGCCGACGTCCGGCCCGGACGTCACCTTGACTCCCGCGCACAACGACCTGACTCATCGGGCGCCGCTTCTCGCCCGACGACACCGCAAACGAAAAGGTTACGAACCGTGCGTACGTACACCCCCAAGCCCGGCGACGTCCAGCGCGACTGGTACGTCGTCGACGCGACCGACGTCGTCCTGGGCCGCCTGGCCAGCCAGGTCGCCAATCTGCTGCGCGGGAAGCACAAGCCGACCTTCGCTCCGCACGTCGACGGCGGTGACTTCGTCATCGTCATCAACGCGGACAAGGTCGCGCTGAGCGGCAACAAGCGTCAGACCAAGATGGCGTACCGCCACTCGGGCTACCCGGGCGGCCTCACGGCCACCCCGTACGGCGAGCTGCTGGACACCAAGCCGGAGCGCGCCATCGAGAAGGCTGTGCGCGGCATGATCCCCAAGACCTCGCTCGGTCGGACTCAGCTGACCCACCTGAAGGTCTACGCAGGCCCTGAGCACCCGCACACGGCGCAGCAGGCCAAGCCGTTCGAGATCACCCAGGTTTCGCAGCAGGCCTGAGGCCGCTGCCGGATCGCAACGCGAAGGACGCGAGGACACCACAGTGGCTGAGACCACCGTCGACATCGAGCAGGGCGCCGAGACGCCCAGCACCTACACCACCGAGACGGCCGCGCCGGCAACGCGCGGTTCGTCCATCACCGCCCCGGCCCAGGCCCTCGGGCGCCGCAAGGAGGCCGTGGCGCGCGTGCGCCTGGTCCCCGGCACCGGCACCTGGAAGATCAACGGCCGCACCCTCGAGGACTACTTCCCGAACAAGGTGCACCAGCAGCTGGTCAACTCCCCGCTGAACCTGGTCGAGGTCGAGGGCCGCTTCGACGTCATCGCCCGCATCACGGGTGGTGGCACGTCGGGCCAGGCCGGCGCCCTGCGCCTGGGCATCGCCCGTGCGCTGAACGCCATCGACGCCGAGGCGAACCGCCCCGAGCTGAAGAAGGCCGGCTTCCTGCGCCGCGACGACCGCAAGGTCGAGCGCAAGAAGGCCGGTCTCAAGAAGGCCCGCAAGGCTCCGCAGTACAGCAAGCGCTGACGCGCTGACGACAGCCGGAGCACAGGCTCGGGCCGAGGTACGAGGCCAGAGCCTGTGCTCCGGCCGAGGAAGCGCGGCGACGAGCACAGTCAGTGCCCGGCCGGGTGGCCCCGCCGAACAGTATCGACACTGTTCAGCGGGGCCATCCGCATTTCCGGCACCGGCCGGACGCCCACTACGGTGGGACTGGAACGATCTGAGGAGACGCGGTATGGGCAGGCTGTTCGGCACCGACGGGGTTCGGGGCCTCGCCAACAAGGACATCACGGCGGAGCTGGCACTGGAGCTGGGCGTCGCCGCCGCTCGGGTGCTGACCGCGCAGGGCGAGCTGCTGGGCCCGCGACCACGGGCCGTCGTCGGACGTGACACGCGGGCCTCCGGCGAGTTCCTCGCGGGCGCCGTCGCCGCAGGCCTCGCCTCGGCGGGAGTCGACGTCGTGATGCTCAACGTGCTGCCGACGCCCGCGCTGGCCTACCTGGTGACGGAGCTGGAGGCCGACCTCGGGGTCATGGTCTCGGCGTCGCACAACCCCATGCCGGACAACGGGATCAAGTTCTTCGCCCGCGGCGGCCTCAAGCTCGACGACGCCGTCGAGGACGCGATCCAGGCCACGCTGGGCGAGGACTGGGAGCGGCCCACGGGCGCCGACGTCGGGCGGATCCGCACCGACGGGCAGGCCGCCGCCGAGCGGTACGTGCGGCACCTCACCGACAGCGTCGGGACCACCCCGGACCACCGGCCCCTCGAGGGGCTGCGCATCGCGCTGGACTGCGCCAACGGTGCCGCCAGCGAGGTGGGGCCGGAGGCGCTGCGCGCGGCGGGCGCCGACGTCGTGGTGATGAACGCCAGCCCCGACGGCCGGAACATCAACGAGAAGTGCGGCTCCACGCACCCGGAGCAGCTCCAGGCCGTGGTGGTGGCGTCGGAGGCGGACTTCGGCGTCGCGTTCGACGGCGACGCCGACCGCTGCCTCGCCGTGGACCACACGGGCGCGATCGTGGACGGCGACCAGATCCTCGGGATCCTCGCCACCGCGCTCAAGCAGGAGGGGCGTCTGCCGGGCGACACGCTCGTGGTCACGGTGATGAGCAACCTCGGCCTCATCCTGGCCATGCGGGAGCAGGGGATCACGACGGTGCAGACCGCCGTCGGCGACCGGTACGTGCTGGAGGAGATGCGCGCCCAGGGCTACGGCCTGGGCGGGGAGCAGTCGGGCCACATCATCCTGGCCGAGCACGCCACGACGGGTGACGGTGTGCTCTCGGCGCTGCACCTCGCGGCGCGGGTCAAGGCGTCGGGCAAGCGCCTGGCCGATCTCGCGGGTGAGATCGAGCGCCTGCCGCAGACGCTCGTCAACGTGCGCGGCGTGGACAAGTCCCGCGCCGGGACCGACGAGGGCGTGCAGGCGGCCGTCGCCGACGCGGTGGCGCGCCTGGGCGACACCGGCCGGGTGCTGCTGCGCCAGTCCGGTACCGAGCCGCTGGTGCGCGTCATGGTGGAGGCGCCGGCGCAGGACGAGGCGGACAAGGTGGCCGAGGACCTGGCGGCCGTCGTACGGGAGCGGCTCGCGCTGTAGCGGCCTCCTCGCCCGCGGGCAGGACGGCGGGGCCGGCGTGAACGCCCCGTGAATCCTTGGGAAGCGGGGTTGTCCCAGGGGTACCCCTGATGCGTTTCAGGGGTACCCCTTGCGTAGGCTGGTTGCAGGCACTATGAGGTGCCGCTCTCCACCCGCCCCGGGAAGCGCCCCGGCCGAGACTTCCGAGGTCCTGTGCTCGAACTCATCTCCGCAGTCCTGAGCGCCACCGAGGCGTGGATCCTCGCGATGGCGGCCTCGCCGTGGATCTACCCGGCGATGTTCGCCTTCGCGACCATCGACGGCTTCTTCCCGCCGCTGCCCAGCGAGTCCGTGGTGATCACGCTGACGGTGTCGGCGCACAGCACCGGCACCCCGTGGATGTGGCTCGTGCTCGTGGCCGCGGCAGCCGGCGCGTGGGTGGGCGACCAGATCGCCTACCAGATCGGCAAGATGATCGGCACCGACCGGGTGCCGTTCCTGCGCTCGGCACGCGGACGCCGGGCCGTGGACTGGGCGGAGCGGGCCCTTGCCCGCCGCGGTGCCTCCTTCATCCTGGCCGCGCGGTACGTGCCGATCGGGCGCGTGGCCGTGAACATGACCGCCGGGGCCGTCGGCTACCCGCGGCGCCGGTTCATGGTCATCGCCGCGATCGCGGCGGTCATGTGGGCCCTGTACTCCGCCGGGATCGGCCTGGTCGCCGCCCAGTGGCTCGGGCACGAGCCGCTGCTGGCGATCGTGATCGGCGTGGTGCTCGGCGTCGCGATGGGCTTCCTCGTCGACCAGGTGGTGGGCTGGTTCTCCCGCCGGCACCTCGGCGGCGAGCAGGACGGCGAGGCCGGCCCGGACGGCGAGAAGGTCGCCGTCCCGGCCGGTGCCACCGAGATGGTCCGGGAGTACGTCCACCGGGTCGACGACCCGGCCAAGCCCCAGAAGGACCGCTGAGCCGCTAGAGCTTGCGCAGGCGGACCCGCTGCACGGCGTGGTCCGAGCCCTTGGTCAGCACCAGCGTGGCGCGGCCGCGCGTCGGCAGGATGTTCTTCTCCAGGTTGGGCGCGTTGATCGACTCCCAGATGGACAGGGCCTTGTCCGTGGCCTCCTGGTCGGAGAGCGACGCATACCGCTTGAAGTAGGAGTCCGGCTTGGTGAACGCGGTGCGGCGCAGCTCCAGGAACCGGTCCACGTACCACTGCCGGATGTTCCGGGTACGGGCGTCCACGTAGATCGAGAAGTCGAAGAAGTCGCTCACCGCGACGGTCGACTCGTCGACGGCGGACGGGCGTGCCGGCTGGAGCACGTTCAGGCCCTCGACGACGAGCACGTCGGGCTTGCGCACGACGACCTCCTCGCCCGGCACGATGTCGTAGATGGTGTGGGAGTACACCGGGGCGCGGACCTCGTCCTGTCCCGCCTTGATCCGGGACAGGAAGCGGATCAGGGCGCGCCGGTCGTACGACTCGGGGAAGCCCTTGCGCTCCATCAGGCCCCGTCGCTCCAGCTCGGCGTTCGGGTAGAGGAAGCCGTCGGTCGTGATGAGCTCGACGCGCGGCGTCTCGGGCCAGCGCGCGAGCATCTCGCGCAGGACGCGCGCCGTCGTCGACTTGCCGACGGCGACCGAGCCCGCGACCCCGATGACGTACGGCGTGCGGGGCGGATCCTCGTGCAGGAAGGTCGACGTCGCACGGTGCAGGCCGCCGGTGGCCTGCACGTAGAGGTTGAGCAGGCGCGACAGGGGGCGGTAGATCGCGTCGACCTCGGCCAGGTCGATCGGGTCACCGAGACCGCGCAGGCGCTCGACGTCGTCGTCGGTCAGCGGCAGCGGGGTGGAGGCCGACAGGCGGCTCCAGGCCGCGCGGTCGAGGTCCACGTAGGGTGAGGACGGGGCGAGGGCGAGCAGGTGCTCACCGAGGTCCGTCGACGAGAACTGGGAAACCACCTGCAGCATTGTGCCCCACGCGGGCCCGAGCCTCCGCACCCGTCGGCCGCCGGTGGCTCCGCGGCGGCCCTGTGAGGCCCGTCATGGGGGCAGGCTCGCTCGCTCGATAGACTCGCGCGCATGTGTGGGATCGTCGGGTACACCGGAACATCAGTCGCGTCGCCGAACGGCGCCGCCGCGCCGTCGGGCACGCCCCTCGACGTGGCCATCGAGGGGCTGCGCCGCCTCGAGTACCGCGGCTACGACTCGGCCGGTGTCGCGCTCGTCGCGCCCGGGCTGGACGGTGTCGCCTGGGCCAAGAAGTCGGGCAAGCTGGCGAACCTGATCGAGGTGCTCGACCACGACCCGCTGCCGCAGGCGACCGCGGCGATCGGGCACACCCGCTGGGCCACGCACGGCGGTCCGACCGACGCCAACGCCCACCCGCACCTCGCCGACGGCGACCGGCTGGCGGTGATCCACAACGGCATCGTGGAGAACTTCGCGCAGCTCAAGAACGAGCTGCTGGCCGACGGCGTGGTCTTCCGGTCCGAGACCGACACCGAGGTGGCGGCGCACCTCGTGGCCAAGGCGTACCGCGAGTCGGGCGACCTGACCGACGCCATGACCACGGCCGCCGGGCGGCTGGAGGGTACCTTCACGCTGCTGGCGGTCCACGCCGACGCCCCGGACACCGTGGTGGGCGCCCGGCACGACTCCCCGCTCGTGGTGGGCCTCGGCGAGGGCGAGAACTTCCTCGGTTCCGACGTGGCCGCGTTCATCGCACACACGAAGGAGGCCCTCGAGCTGGGCCAGGACCAGGTGGTCACGATCACGCCGACGTCCGTGACGGTGACCGACTTCGACGGCAAGCCTGCCGAGGCCAAGCGCTACACCGTGGACTGGGACGCCGCGGCCGCCGAGAAGGGCGGCTTCGACTCGTTCATGGACAAGGAGATCCACGACCAGCCGCAGGCCGTGGCCGACACGCTGCTCGGCCGCACGGACGCCGCGGGCGCGCTCGTCCTGGACGACCTGCGCATCGACGAGTCGGTGCTGCGCGCCGTGAACAAGATCATCGTCGTGGCGTGCGGCACCGCCGCCTACTCCGGGCACGTGGCCAAGTACGCCATCGAGCACTGGTGCCGCATCCCCGTCGAGGTCGAGCTGGCGCACGAGTTCCGTTACCGCGACCCGATCCTCGACGAGCGCACCCTGGTGGTGGCCGTGACGCAGTCCGGCGAGACGATGGACACCCTCATGGCCGTGCGGCACGCGCGTGAGCAGGGCGCGAAGGTGATCTCGATCGTCAACACCCACGGCTCCACCATCCCGCGCGAGTCCGACGCGGTGCTGTACACGCACGCCGGGCCCGAGATCGCCGTCGCCTCCACCAAGGCCTTCCTGGCGCAGATCACCGCCGCCTACGTGCTGGGCCTGTACCTCGCCCAGCTGCGCGGCAACAAGTTCCCCGACGAGATCGCGACCCTGCTCGACGAGCTGCGGGCCATGCCGCGCAAGATCCAGACCGTCATCGAGCGCGGCGAGTACGTGCGCGCGACGGCCCGGTCCATGGAGAAGTCCGACAAGGTGCTGTTCCTCGGGCGCCACGTCGGGTTCCCGGTGGCCCTGGAGGGCGCGCTCAAGCTCAAGGAGCTCGCGTACATCCATGCCGAGGGCTTCGCGGCGGGCGAGCTCAAGCACGGTCCGATCGCCCTGATCGACGAGGGCCAGCCCGTGTTCGTGGTGGTGCCCTCGCCGCGGGGACGCGACTCTCTGCACTCCAAGGTCGTCTCGAACATCCAGGAGATCCGCGCCCGCGGCGCGCGCACGCTGGTGATCGCCGAGGACGGGGACGACGCGGTGCGTCCGTACGCCGACGAGATCTTCTGGATCCCGCAGGCGCCCACGCTGCTCCAGCCGCTGCTGGCCGTGGTGCCGCTGCAGATCTTCGCCATGGCGCTCGCCACGGCCAAGGGCCTGGACGTGGACCAGCCGCGCAACCTCGCCAAGTCCGTCACGGTGGAGTGACGCCCCGCCCCGCGGGCATCCGGGATGTCGGTGGCTCCGTCTAGGGTCTGGCCTGACGAGAGGAGCGCCGATGGCGTACGTGGAGGTCGACGGGGTCCGGGTGCACTACGTGGAGCACGGGCCACCGCCCGGTGCCGGGGTGCGCACGGCGGTGCTGGTGCACGGGTTCCCGGTGGACCACCGGATCATGACGAGCGCCTTCGAGCCGGTCTTCGGGGCCCGTCCCGGCTGGCGCCGGCTCTACGTCGACCTGCCCGGCATGGGGCGTACGGCGGCGCCCGACGTCGCGAGCACCGACGACGTGTTCCGGATCCTGCGGGGGACGGTCGAGGCGCTCGTGCCCGAGGGGCCGTACGTCGTCGTCGGGCAGTCGTACGGTGGCTACCTGGCGCGGGGACTGACGGCCGCCGACCCGGAGCGGGTCGCGGGACTGGCCGCGGTCGTGACGGTGGTCGACGCCCGCCACGAGCTGCGGCAGGTCCCGGAGCACCGGGTGCTGGTGCGGGAGCCGGCGCTCGCCGAGCGGGTCGGTACCGAGGTACTGGACGCGGAGGACACGCTCGTCGTGCAGACGACCGAGACCTGGGAGTGGGCACGCCGGGTGGTGGATCCGGGGCTCGCGGCCGCCGACCCGGCGGCGGTCGCCCGGCTCGAGGCGAGCTACGCGGGGACGTTCCCCGTGGAACCTGCGCCGTTCGAGGGGCCCGCCCTCATCCTGGTCGGGCGGCAGGACGCGACCACGGGGTACCGCGACGCCTGGGGGCTCGTGGAGCACTACCCGCGGGCGACGTTCGCGGTGCTGGACCGAGCAGGGCACGCGCTCGACATCGAGCAGTCGACGCTGTTCGCGGCGCTGGTGGGCGAGTGGCTCGACCGCGTCGAGGAGGCGGTGCCGGTCTGACCCGGCGCCCGTCAGCTCGATACCGCGACGACTATCAGCAGCGTGACGATCGCGGCGATCACGACGCCGAAGACGACGACCATGACCACGGGGAAGGGGAGCTTGTCGTCGTCCTCCGGCATGGCAACTCCTCCGCATGAAAAGAGGCGCGCTGCGCTATGCAGGCGCCGTCTTTACCTCTGCATTACGGCGATATGGTGCCGCAAAACGGTCATCTCGCGCAAGGCCGTCGGTGTGATGGGGTGGACCTAGGCTGGGCCCATGATCATCGGGACGGGTATCGACGTCGTCGACGTGGACCGCTTCATGGAGACGCTCGCCCGCACGCCCCGGTTGCGCGAGAAGCTGTTCACCGAGGTCGAGCGCGAGCTGCCGCCGGCGTCCCTGGCCGCACGGTTCGCGGCCAAGGAGGCCATCGCCAAGTCGCTCGGCGCGCCGGGGAACCTGCGCTGGCACGACGTCACGGTGCACCGCACGGTCGGTGGCCCGCCCCGGATCGACGCGCGCGGCACCGTCGCGGCGCGGGCCGCGGAGCTCGGGGTGCGTACCTGGCACATCACCATCTCCCACGACGCGGGGATCGCGTCGGCCATGGTGATTGCGGAGGGCTGACCCACCGAGACGGAACGGGGGCGGGACCACGTGGTCCCGCCCCCGTTCTCGCTCGCTGCCGGCAGGGGGCTACTGGAGCTCCGGGATGACCTGCTTCTCGAAGAGCTCGATGCCGCTGGTGTCGTAGGCCGCCTCCTGGAAGTACGTGATCGCGTACTCCAGGCCGCGGCCGTTCATGTCCTGCAGGCGCTCGACGATCTGCTCCGGCGTGCCGACCAGCAGGCCGCTGCGCCAGTTGGCGATCTCCCGCTCCGCCGTGCCGGGTACCGACGTGCGCAGGTGCGCCTCGATCCAGTCCAGCCGCTCGGCGACCTCGGCGTCGTTCTCGCCGATCACCACGTTGTAGTTCGAGGACCGTGTGATCTCGCCCAAGTCGCGGCCCACGTCCTTGCAGTGCGCCTCGAGCACGCCCGACTTGTGGGTGAAGCCCTCGGGCGACCCGTCGAAGTTGGTGTACTGGGCGTGCTGCGCGGCGATGCGCAGCGTCTTCTTCTCGCCGCCGCCCGCGATCCACAGGGGGATGGACGGTACCTCGGCGCCGCCGTCGCCCACGGGGAGCTGCTGCAGCGGCTGCGGGTAGCACAGCGCGCCGTCGACCTGGTAGCGCTTGCCGTCGAACGTGCCCGAGGACCCGGTGCGCCACATGGCCGACATGATCTGCACACCCTCGTCCAGCGCGCGCAGGCGTTCGCCCGCGGACGGGAAGCCGTACCCGTAGGCCCGCCACTCGTGCTCGTACCAGCCGGCGCCGATGCCCATCTCGATGCGCCCGCCGGAGATCGTGTCGATGGTCGAGGCCACCTTGGCCAGGTAGGTCGGCTCCCGGTAGGCCATGCAGGTGCACATCTGACCCAGGCGGATCCGCTGCGTCGCGGCCGCGAACGCGGCCATCAGCGACCACGCCTCGTGGGTGGCCTCGGTCGAGGGCGCGGGCGTGGTGTGGAAGTGGTCGTACACCCAGGCCGACTCCCAGGCGAACTCGCCGCCCGGGACAGCCTCGCCCGCGGCCTGGTTCTCCGCACGGTGCACGAGGGACAGCATGGTCGCCCACTGGTCGGCGGGCGCCACGTCGACGAGGTCGAAGCGCCAGCCCTGTGGGATGAAGAGTCCGAATCGCATGTCCCGACCCTATGCCGACCCGGTTCCGCACGGGAGAGATGGTCCATATTGTCGGTTCTGTTACGCGTGGCGGCGGCCGACCCGGCACTATAGGACCGTGAAAGACGCGTGGACCTCGGACGAGATACGCAAGGCGGAGGAGCCCCTGATCGCCGCCGGTGAGCCGCTCATGGCGCGGGCGGCCTACGGGCTGGCCCAGGTGGTGCTGCGGGAGGTGGCGGGGCGGCGGGCCGCGGGCAGGCCCGGGACGGCGCTGCCCGCCCGGCGCGCCGGCGTCCGGCTGCGCGGCAGCCTCGGTTCCGACGGGCTCCCCGGCACGGCCCGGCTCCGCCCGGCGCGCCGGCTCGGCGAGCGGGTGGCCGGCGCAGCGGTGGCCGGTGCCCCGGCAGGAGACGCGTCCTGGTCCGGCGGCGGGACCGGTCGGGGCGACGTGCGCGGCGCGCGCGCCGTGCTGCTGGTCGGCCCCGGCAACAACGGCGGCGACACCCTGTTCGCGGGCGCGCACCTCGTCCGGCGTGGCCTGCGGGTGACCGCCGTCCTCGCGTCGGTGCGCGCGCACGAGGCGGGGCTCGCCGCGTTCCGCGCGGCCGGCGGAGAGGTGGCGAGCCTGTCCGACGTCCGCGTGCCCGCCGTCGTCGAGTCCGTGCTCGGTTCCGACGTGCTGCTCGACGGTCTGGTCGGCGTCGGTGCGCGGGGTGCCCTGCGCCCGCCCGCGGGCGGCCTGGTCCGCGCGCTCGCCGAGGCCCGCGCGGCGGCGGGCGACCGCTGGCCGTACACGGTCGCCGTCGACATCCCCAGCGGCATCGGCGTGGACGACGGCGTGGTGCCCGGCCCGGTGCTGCGCGCGGACCGGACCGTGACGTTCGGCGCCCTCAAGCCCGGCCTGCTGCTGCCGCCCGCGGCGGGGACGGCCGGCGTGGTCGAGCTGGTCGACGTCGGCTTCCCCGCCGTTCCGGGTGCCCGTGCGCGGCGCGGTGGAGTCGCCCGGCACGCCTGGGGGACCACCGACCCGGCTGCGGGCCGCGTGCTGCGCATGGAGCCGGCCGACGTGGCCGCCCTCTGGCCCGCGCCGGGCCCGGACGACCACAAGTACACGCGCGGTGTGGTCGGCGTGGTCGCCGGGACCAGCACCTACCCGGGGGCCGCCGTGCTCGCGACGTCGGGTGCCGTGCTCGCGGGCGCCGGGATGGTGCGCTACCTGGGCCCCGAGGCGGTCGGGACACGGGTGCTGCTCGCGCGGCCCGAGGTGGTCGTGGCGGGCGGACGGGTGCAGTCCTGGGTGCTCGGCCCCGGTGTCCCCGCGCTGGACCCGGACGACGAGGGCCCGGACGACGACGGCCAGGCCCGGCGGATCTTCGGGGCGCTCGCGGCGGTGACCGGGGTGCTGTCCGAGGACGTGACCGGCGGCCGGATGCCTGCCGTCGTCGACGCGGGCGCGCTCACGATGCTGGAGCACCGGCTGCCGGCATCAGCGGTGCTGACCCCGCACGCGGGCGAGCTGGCGGAGCTGCTGCGAGGGCTCGGCCACGACGTCGACCGGGCGGCGGTGGAGGCCCGCCCGCTCCGCTGGGCGCGCACCGCCCACCAGGCGACCGGTGCGACCGTCCTGCTCAAGGGTGCGATCACGGTGGTGGCGGGGCCGGGCGACGTCTATGCGCAGGCCGACGCACCGCCCTGGACCGCCACCGCGGGTGCGGGGGACGTGCTCGCCGGGATCCTCGGGGCGCTGCTCGCCGGCCGTTCGGCGGAGGCGGTCGAGGACCCCGCGCTCCCGGCGCGGCTCGCAGCCGCCGCGGCGCTCGTGCACGGCCGGGCCGCGGCCCGGGCGTCGGCGGGTGGCCCGGTGGCCGCGCTGGAGATCGCCCGGGCGGTGCCCGCGGTCGTCGCGGAGCTGCTGGCGGGCCGCGGGCGATGAGCGGACGCGTCGTCGCCTGGGGCAGGGAGCTCCGGGACGTCCACAACCGTCTGCGGGACGCCCTCCGGCTGGCCAGGTCTGCCGTGGAGGACGACACGGCGGGCTCCGCGGCCGTCCGCGACCTCCAGGTCTACTGCGTCGGGTTCTGCGCCGCGCTGACCGCCCACCACCGCAGCGAGGACGCCACGCTGTTCGACGTCGTGCTCGACGCCGAGCCGGAGCTGGCTCCCGTCGTGGCCGACCTCAAGCGGGACCACTCGATGCTGGACCACCTGCTGGGCGAGCTGGACCGCGCCGTGCGCGCGGGTGAGGGCCGGGACGAGCTGGTGCGGCACCTGGACGGCATCGAGGCCGTGATGGAGACCCACTTCCGGTTCGAGGAGAAGAAGCTCGTCGGCGTGCTCGACGGCGCGGACCGTCCTGCTGCCGACCTCCAGAAGATGCTTGGACCGCTTGCCTGATGTAGTGGAATGGGCATTACGGAATTACTTCCGTACCACAGTCACAATCTGCACGATTCATCTCCTGCCATAGACTCCTGACGCGCTGCTCATCAATATTCATGTAAGTCGCGAATTGGGGTTTGCGTGCCATCAAGCTACGGGCCTTCCGTGGCCGTGCCTCCGGCGGTGCCGGGGTCGACGTCGGGCAAGGAAGGCGGCAGGGGGAGGGACCACGTGGTCCACGGGCGTGATCGAGAGCTGCGGGTCATCGGGCACTTCGCGACCGACCTGGACCCGACGGTCCTCGTCGTGCGCGGGCTGAGCGGGATCGGCAAGACCGCCACGGTGCTCCAGGCGCTGAAGCAGGTCGGTGCGGGGTCGTCGGCGGTCCGGGTGGTCCGGCCGTGCTCCCCGCGCCCCTCGGCGCACGACCTCGACAACAACCGGCGCATCGACCTGTCGGCGTGGTCCGTGCCGGACCACCTGGAGCACGGGACCGACTTCGACGCCGCCGGTTTCCTCCGCGCGGTCTCGGCCTGGGCCGTGCCGGACCACCTGGACGGCGAGTCGGGGCCGCGGGTCCTCTTCATCGACGACGTCGGGGTGCTGACCCCTGACCGTGCCCGCTGGCTCCAGCACCTGGCGGACGAGGCGTACGGGCAGGACTGGCGCGTCATCGCCGCGGTGCGCAGCATCGCGGTCGAGTCCCTCTCCGACGACGTGGAGGTGCTGGAGCTCGGCCCCCTCGACCGGACCGCCCTGCGGCGCGTGCTCGACCTGGAGCTCAGCGGCCCGGTGGCCGCCGACGTGGTCGAGCAGCTGCGCTGGTGGAGCGCGGGCAACCCGCGCCTGGCGCTCGAGCTCGCGGGCTCGCTGACCGGCGCGGAGCTGCGCGGGGACGCCGCCTGGGCCGGGCCCGACGGCGTCGGGTCGGCCGCCCGGCGGGCGTACCGCTCGATGCTGGCCGGGCTCGACCCGGCGACGGCGGCCGCGCTGGCGGCCGCCCCGCTGACGCCGGCCGTGCCGGCCCGCCGGGAGGACCGCGCCGTGCGGCACCCCCTCCTGGCGCTGCTGTGCCGGGAGGTGCGCGGCGTCGACGGTCTCCCCGACGTGCACGAGACCGCGGACCGGGACCTGACCGGGCCCGGCGTCGCCGTCGACGTCCTCGACGGGCTGTACCTCGACGAGCTGCCCGCGCGGGCCTGGGCGGTCGTGGCGGCCTCGCCCGAACCGCGCCTGGCCGCGCGGGCCGTCGGGGTGTCCCTGCTGGCGGGCCGGGCGTGGACCGACCATGCGGACGGGCCGCTGGTGCCGGACGGCGTCGGGCCGGAGTGGACCGACCACCTGTGGTGGCGGGACCCCGAGGGGATCGGTGCGGCCGCGCGGGCCGCCGGCGCACGCGTCGCCGAGGCGCTGCTGCGCCTGGAGGACTCCGGGGACCTGCCCCACCCCGGCCGGCTCCGGGAGGACCTGCGGCTGATCGGGTCGACGCCCGGCCAGGACTGGGTGGGCGTCGAGATCCAGGTGCGCGCCCTCCTCATGCTGGGCGACGTGGTGAGTGCCCGGGCCCTGCTCGCGGACCACTCGGGCGCAGCGACGGGCCGGGCGGTCGCGGAGATCGTGGCGCGCGACCTCGCCGCGGCCCGGGTCGCGGCGTTCGACGGCCGTGCGGTCGACGTCCGCGCGCACCTGGCCCACGCGGCGGAGCTGCGCCCGTCGGTCGACGAGTGGCTGCCCGCGCGCGGCATGCGCGCGTCGGCGGACGCGGTGGTCGACGGGACCGTGCCGGCCAGCAGCATGCCGGCCCAGGCCGGGAGCTGGTCGGCGCGTGTGCTCGGCGAGTACGCCGCGGACCTCGGCGCGGCGCACCTCGTGGTCGGTCAGGCGGAGGGCGCGGTGGCGCTGCTGACCATCGCGCTCGAGCACTGCGCCTGGCCGTACCGCGGCCGGGTGCAGGTGCGGTGCGACCTCGTGGAGGCCGTCATGGCCTCGACCCCGCCGGGTCAGGTGGGCCCGCGGACCCGCCGGCTGATCGAGCCGCCCGTCGCTCCCGAGGAGCGGACGGCGCCCGACGTCGCGGCGGCCTGGTCACGGCTCAACGCGCTCCTCGCCGACGACGGTGCGCCGTCGGCGGCCTTCGAGGCGGCGCTGCACGCGCCGCCCGCGCCGATGTCGCCGTGGCAGCGCGTGCGCATGCTCGTCGCGTACGGCCGGTACGCCGTGACGCGTGGCGGGCGCACCGCGGGCATCGCGATGCTCGACGAGGCCCGGACGCTCGTGCGCCTGGCCGGGATGGCCGGCTGGCTGCGCGGCATCGACACGTTCCTCGCCGAGACGGAGGCCAGCGGCGGCGCCGGGCCCGAGTGGGAGGTCCTCGGCGGGCACGAGCGGGAGATGGTGCGGCTCGCGGTGCACGGTGCGACCAACTCGCAGATCGCGCAGGCGACCTTCGTCTCCGAGCGGACGGTCGTGAACCGGCTGCGCCGCGCGTACGCGACGCTCGGCATCCGCGACCGCAGGGACCTGGTCCGGCTCGCCGAGACCCGCCCGCCGGCCTGGCTCGCCGGTAGCTGATCCGCGACTCAACGCAGATTTTTCACCCGCGGGCGGGTTGATATTTCACCCGGCAATTCGGACTACTTTCGCATCTTTCCGCTGCCCTGCTGGTCAATGCCTTTGTCATGGCTCGGTATGTCTCGAACGCACGCGGATGTGCGTTCTGTTGCGTCAGCGCACGATTACCGCTCTGCCTGGCAGGTCCCTGGGAACCACTGTTCGCTGATGCCCGGGCATCGGTGTGCATGTGCCACCGCCCCGACCGATCCGGACGTGATCACGTACCGATCCGGACGCTTTTCTTGAAGCGTGATTATGGAGGAGTGAGTTCTTTTGAACCGAACGCAAGTACCGTCCCGGCGCCGGAGGGGAAGCGTCACGTGGCGCCGGTCCCTGGCGACGGCCGCGGCATCGGCAGTCGTGGTCACGGCCACTGGACTCCCGGCGGTCGCGGTGGACAACTACCCGGAGGAGCCGTCCGAGGCCGCCGCGAGCGTGCTCGACTCGACGCTCTTCCAGGAGGCCCTGCTCGCAGCGGCCTACTCGGACGCGGGCTCGGAGTCGAACCCCGGTCCGAACGAGGGCAACCTCAACGTCGAGCTGCTCGGCTCGCAGCTCGTGACGCTCGGTGACGTCGAGGTCCCCCTCGACCAGATCCTGGACTTCGGTCAGCTCGGTGCGCTGGCCAGCAAGAGCGAGGCCTCGTCCCCGCTCGACGCGTACGCGGTGTCCGGCCTGGCCGGTGCCGACGGTGGCGTGACGCTCGACGGCGCCACCGAGGACTTCGGCAAGGCGTCCGTGGACGTCCTGTCCGTCGCGCGCCTGCTGGGCGTCGACGGCCTCACCGACCAGATCGTCGACCAGCTCCTGCTCGAGGCGGGCGCCGGCGCGGCCGAGGTCAAGGCCGAGAACGGCGAGATCCTGGACCAGGACGGCGTGGGTGGCCCCGGCCAGTACCGCGTCGCGGACCTGGACCTGTTCCTGCACTCCCCGGTCATCGAGGACGCTGCCTCGTCGATCTACGACATCGGCGGCTCCATCGACACGACCGTCGAGAAGCTCATCAACGAGAACCTCGACGACAGCGCCCTCACCGGCCTGTTCGACGCGGTCCCGGGCGTCCCGACGCCGTCGATCACGGTCGACAGCAACATGCAGGAGAACCTGTTCCAGTCCGTCGTGGGCGAGCCGATCACCTCGGCCAACCAGCTCATCACCATCGACCTGTCGACGGGTCAGCTGGAGATCCACCTGGACAAGCTGGTGGACAACCCTGACGAGACCGAGGGCGGCATCAACGAGCTGCCCGCGAACTACGAGCTCATCGACGACACGACCTACCCGCTGATCGCGGAGACCGTGCACGAGCTGATGCAGGAAGTCACCCGCATCCTCATCGGTGCGATCGAGGACTCGCTCAACTCGGTGACCGTCAACATCGCGTTCTTCGAGGAGGGCCCGCTGGGTACCCTCGACGTGTCGTGGTCGCTGCCGCTGGCCGACGCCGTGAACGGGAACTTCCCCGAGGCCGTCAACAACAGCACGGGCACCCTGGCGCCGGTCGCCACGGTCCTGGTCAACACCATCAACACGCTCGGCCCGGCGCTCGCGCCGATCCTGGCCCCGGTGTACGACCTGCTGATCAGCGACGAGGGTGACAACATCTTCGAGCTGCTCATCAACGACCTCAAGACGGACTCCATCACCGCGCCGATCCGCGAGCTGCTCTCGCCGGTCTTCGAGGTGCTGGCCAAGGTCCTCTCGATCCAGATCAACCGCCAGGTGACCGACGGCGTGACCCCGACGTCGGCGACGGCGGCGGTGGAGACGTCGTTCGAGCTGTCGGCCCTGAGCATCGCGCTCCTCCCGGAGAACGAGGTTGCTCGCATCAACCTGGGCAACGCGGCCGTGCGCATCGGCGGCGACGACGGCGGCTCCGGCGAGATCGACCCGTCGCTGACCGTGAACCCGGACTCGGTGGCCCCGGGCCAGTCGACCGTGGCGACCGGTGAGGGCTACACGCCCGACTCGACCGCCACCGTCCAGCTCACCGACCCCGAGGGCAACCCCGTGGGCGACCCGATCACGGTCGACACCGACGCCGACGGTGGGTTCACCACCCCGGTGACGGTCCCGGCCGACGCCGAGCTTGGTGACTACACCGTCGTCGGCACCGACGACACCACGGGCGAGGCCGCCGAGGCCCCGCTGGCGGTCGTCGCCGGTTCGGACATCTGCGCCATGGACCCGACCCTGACGGTCGAGCCCAGCTCCGCCTACCCGGGTGACACCGTCACCGTCGTGGGTCAGGGCTTCCCGGCCGGCGTGCCGGTCACGGTGCAGCTGCGTGACGCCGACGGCAACCCGGTCGGCGACGCGGTCACGGTCACCCCGGACGAGGCCTGCGGCTTCATCACCGACCTGACGATCCCCGAGGACGCCGAGCCCGGCGACCACGTGGTCGAGGCCGAGCCCGAGGACGGCAGCGGCGGCGCCGAGGCGCCCATCGAGATCCTCGACCCGGGCACCAACAACCCGGGTGAGTGCACCGACCCGGCCATCACGGCCGACCCGACCGTGGTCGCCGCGGGCGACGAGGTCATGATCACCGGGACGGGCTTCCCGGCCGGTGTGAACGTGGTTGTGCAGCTCTTCGACACCGAGGGCAACAAGATCGGCGAGCCCGTCACCGTGCTGGTCGACGAGGACTGCGGCTTCACCACGCCGATCACGGTTCCCGAGGGCACCGAGCCCGGCGTCATCATCGTCGACGCCCAGCCCGAGGACGGCAGCGAGGGCGCGCAGACGCCGATCGTCGTCTCCGAGAGCCTCGGTGGTGGCGACGGTCGCGACCTGACCGCGCGCTTCGAGAAGGCCGCTGTCGAGCAGGGTGACGAGCAGACCTTCTACGCCTCGGGCTTCAACCCGGGCGAAGAGGTCGTCGGCATGATCAACTCGACGTCGTTCGCGCTGGAGCCCCAGGAGGCCGACGCCGAGGGCAACGTCGAGTGGACCTTCACGGTCGACGAGCGGCTCGACACGGGCCGCCACCAGGGCATCGCCGTCAGCACGGTCGAGGGTGACTCGGCCATGGCGACGTTCGACGTGGTCGACCTGTCCGCGAGCGGCGGCGCCGGTGACGGCGACGGCGACGGTGCGGGTGCCGGCTCCGACGGTCCGCTCGCCAGCACCGGTGCGAACGTGACGGCTCTCATCGCCGCCACCGTGCTGCTGCTCGGTGCGGGTGCCGTGATGATCAAGCGCCGTCGTGAGATCAGCCAGGCCTTCGCCACGGCGATGGGCCGGTTCTCTGACGACTCGCGTTCCGCGTGATCCCGTCGGGCGCCCTGAGTCCTTGACCCGGGGAGCCTGACGCAGCAAGGCCGGCCCGGTGCGACCTCGTCGCACCGGGCCGGTCCCGTCGTAGGGGGCAGGGGCCCGTACGGCCCCGCAGACTGAAGGGGGAGAGACGTGCCGGAGCTCTCGCCGAGGCGCAAGATGCTGCCCGCGGTCGTCGCGGCCGCGGCCATCGTCGCACTCGTCGTGACCGCCGTCCTGATCGTCGAGCGTGCGATACCCGCGGCACCGGCGCCGCGGGGGGAGGACTCGGCGGTCGCCGGCGCCGCGGACGTGGACTGCGCCGAGAACGACCCGGTCGCACAGGAGCTGGCGGGCGGTTCCACGTGGACCATGTGCTGGCGGGTCGACGCCAGCCGCGGGCTGGTGCTGGAGGACGTGCACTTCGCGCCCGTCGGCCGCCGGCCCGTGCAGGTGCTCGCCGAGCTGTCCATCGGCCAGCTCGAGGTGCCGTACGACACCGGGCTGCGCAACACCGAGGACATCACCACCCAGGGCTTCGGCGGCAGCCACATGATGTCCCTGACGGAGACCGAGTGCCTGGGTGACCGCCTGGAGACGTACGTGCCGAAGATCGGCGACGGCTCCGTGGGCGGCGGGGGTGACCGGCGCCCCGTGCTCTGCCGGGAAGAGGTGGACGGCGGCATCGCCTACCGGAGCAGCGACGGCGCGGGCACCGAGGTGGCCCGCCGCAGCGAGCTGCGGCTCGCGACCATCTCGAAGGTCGGCTGGTACGAGTACGTCAGCCAGTACACGTTCGGGAGCGACGGCACCATCCGGTCCGACCTCGGCGCCACGGGTGACCTCTCGCCCGAGGACTACGGGGACGACCCCGCCCACGGCTGGCCCGTCGGGCCGGGGGACACGGACTATGCCACCAGCCACTCGCACAACGCGGTCTGGCGCGTGCACTGGGCGCTCGGCGGGCGGGGCGGGCAGGTGGTCGAGCAGTACGACGCGGCGCCGACCGGCGAGGAGGGCCCGCGCGCGCCGCTCGTGGAGGGCAGGATGACCCGGATCCCGCACGAGGGCACCGCCCGGGCCGCCGACCGGCGCTGGTGGCGCGTCGTCAACCCCCAGGTGCTCAACGACGACGGCCACCCCATCTCGTACCAGGTGGACCTGGGGGCGACCACGCCGTTCCAGCTCACGCAGGACCACCACCACGAGGACGGCGGCACGGGCGACGACGGCTACACCATCGCGTTCACCGAGGCGGACGACTGCCAGCTCTTCGCCACGGCCAACAAGGACGGCGCGTGCGGGTCGGGGGTGCTCGACTTCGCCCAGGACGAGGCGGAGCTGTCCGACGTCGTCACCTGGGTCGCCGTCGGCTTCCACCACGTGGCGCGCGACGAGGACCAGAGCCCCATGGAGATGCACTGGCAGGGCTTCACCCTCACGCCGCGTGACCTGACGGCGCAGCGCGTCGACCTGCCGCCCGCCCGCGAGGACGTCAACGGGAAGCCGTCCCCGCTGCGTTGAGGCCGGGTCAGACCTTCTTGTCTGCCTTCCTCGTCGCCTCCACCAGGGTGCGGCGGCTGTGGCAGACGAACGAGCCGTGCTCCGCGATGTGGTCGTACAGGTCGCGGAGGCGGTCGCGGTAGGCGTCCACGGTGAACCCGGGCACCGTCCACAGGACCTTGCGCAGGAAGTGGACCACGGCGGCCAGGTCGAAGAACTCGACCCGGGTCAGCGCGTCCCGGAGCTGCACCAGGTCCAGGCCGACGCCGGCCACCCGCTCCCGCAGCGCGTCGAGGTACTCGGCGTCCCGGTTCTCCTGTGGTCCCAGGAGGTACTCGTACAGCTCGCGGTTGGACCCCGCACCCACCTCCTGGACCAGGAGCGTGCCGCCCGGCGCCAGCACGCGCGCGGCCTCGGAGTACGGGAAGGACACCGGGTGGCGGCCCGTGACCAGGTCGAAGGTGCCGTCCTCGAACGGGAGGGGCGCGTCCCCGTCCACCGGCACCACCACGCCCCCGAAGGGTTCCAGCGCGGCCGAGGCGAGCCGGTGGTTGGGCGCCCAGCCTTCCGTGGCCCGGACGACGGCGGGCACGTGCGCCGCCAGCCCCAGCGCCTCGGCGTAGACCTCACCGCCGCCCGTGTCGACGTCCAGCGCCGCGCGGGCGGACCCCAGGCGCTCGCCGCACAGGCGCACGTAGCCCCACCCGGGCCGCTGCTCGGTGGCGCGGCCCGCGAACCAGGAGAAGTCCCAGCCGTCGGTGGGGACGGCGGCTCCCTCGGCGAGCTGGTCCTCGAACGTCCCGAACTTCATGGCCTCGACGCTAACGGCCGGGATCCCCCGCCCACCAGCCGATATCCCCCGGCCGGGGGAGGGGCCGCACGCCCCGGCGACGCGACGGTGGAGGCACACCGTACGACCGACCGGAGGGAACGTCATGTCACGCCTCGCCCGCGCCACGCTCGTCGGCGCCACCATCGCCGCCGGCGCCACCGCGCTGCTCGGCCTGTCCTGGGTGCTCGGGCTCTGGCCGAGCGCCTACACCGTGCCGGGATCCGCGCTCCTCGCCCAGCTCGCGGGGCCCGACGTGGCGACCGCCGTGCACGTCGGCACCGCGCTCACCGGAGTGGCCGCCGGCATCGCGGCGCTCGCCGGAGCCGTGGGGCCGCGCGGTCGTGCCGCCGCCGCGGGGCTCCAGCTCGTCGCGTTCGGCCTGGTGCTGCAGGGCACCGGGCCGCTGTCCACCATGGGCTACCTCGTCGCCATGGCGATGCCCGCCGCCGTCGTGGTCCTGCTCGTCCAGGTGGTGCGGCGGTACCGCGTGGCACGGTGGACCGTGGGTCTGCCGGGCCTGGCCCTGCTGCTCGTGGGCGGCGTCGTGGCCCGCGACGCCCTGGCCGGGATCGTCCGCATGCTCGGGGCCGGGCTCGTCGAGAACCGCACCGGGCTGCTCCTGTCGCTGCTGGTGCTCGTCACGGGGACCCTCTGGGCGGCCGTCGGCGTGCAGGCGCTGGCGGGCACGCCCGTGGCCGAGCGGGCCACCGACTGGGTGGTCCGGCACCGCACGGTCGTCACCGTCGTGGCCGCCACCGGACCGCTGCCGTACGCGCTCGTGCGCCTCACCTGGCTGACGCCGTGGCCGCAGCTCGGCTTCGACATGGACCTGTCCACCCGGATCTGGGGGCTGACGCTCTCCAGCGGCGCCTGGCTCGGCGTCGTCCTCACCCTCGGGCTGATCCGCCCCTGGGGCGAGGTGTTCCCTCGGTGGATGCCCGGCCTCGCCGGGCGGCGCGTCCCGATCGCCGCGGCCGCCGTGCCCGGCGGGCTGATCGCCGTGACGCTGATCTTCTCGGTGGTGCCCATGCTCGTGCTGTTCGGCAGCCAGAGCCCGGCCGAGGCGATCGTGGGGGCCGTCGTCTTCCCCTGCTGGTACTGGGGCCCCGCGCTGGCGCTCGCGGTCTGGGGGTACGTGGCGCACCGGCTGCGGGCCGAGCGTCCGGCCGCGCCGGCAGAGGGCCCCGCGCTGGCAGGCACCGTCGAGCCCGCCGGGGTTGCCGGCCTGGCGGGCGGCCCCCGTGACCGGAGAGGATGACGGCATGGCGACGACGCGGCACTCCGCACGAGGCCTCGTGCGGTACCTCGCCCGGCGGTTCGCCTGGCACATGCTGGGCGCCGCGATCGGGCTGGCGCTGGTGCTGCTCGTGTACGGACTGCTGAACATCGCGGCCGGGGGCACGCCCGGAGGGGTGGTGGTGGTCGTCGCCGTGGCGGCGGCCGTCGCCCTCGGCCTGGTCCCGGGCGCGCGGGAGCTGGAGGTGACGGCGGCCCGCGCCCTGCTCGACGTGGACGAGGATCTGGTGGTCCCGGCCCAGCCGCGCCTCGCGCACCGGGCCCGGACCGCGGGCTGGGTGCTGCTGCACCTGGTCACCGGCCTGGTGGTGGCGTTCGGGCTGTTCGCCCTGGTCCCCGGTGCGGTGCTGATCGGTGCCGAGGCGGCGACGGGAAGCTCCATGGGCTCACAGATCCCGCCGCCGGCGGGGCCGGGCGAGGCGGTCGCACGGGTGGCGGCGTGCGTCGTCGTCGGGCTGCTCGCGGTGGTGGCGACGTGGCCCCTGGGTGCCGCCGCGGCCGCGCTCGCCGCCCGGGTGCTCGGCCCCACGCCGCACGACCGGATGGAGACGGCGCTGGCCCGCGCCCGTCGCGAGGCGGAGCACATCCGCCTGGCCCGCGAGCTGCACGACGGCATCGGTCACGCACTGACCGTCGTCGGTGTCCAGGCGGCCGCCGGGCGGCGGGTGGTCGCGCAGGACCCGGCCGCCGCGGCTCAGGCGCTCGCGGCGATCGAGGAGACCGCCCGGACCGCCGTCGCCGAGCTCGACCACCTCCTGGCGGTGCTGCGCGACGACGCCGGGGACGACCCGCCCCTGCCCGCCCTGGGTGACGTGGTGGCGGCGCACCGGCGGGCGGGCCTCGACGTCCGCGACCGGGTCGATCTGCCCCCGGACCTGCCGGGGCTGCTCGGCCGGACGGTCCAGCGCATCGTCACCGAGGCGCTCACCAACGCACACCGGCACGGCGCGCCGGGCCCGGTGGTGCTGGACGTGCGGTGGGCCGGAGACCACGTGCTGATCGAGGTGGCGAACCCGCTCGCCACGGGCCGGGGCCGCCGGCGGTCCGGCGGCCGGGGGCTGGCCGGCGTGCGGGAACGTGCGGCGCTCTTCGGGGGCACGGTCACGGCGGGGCCCGACGGCGACCGCTGGGTGCTGCGCGCGACGCTGCCCTGGACCTCGTCGCCGGCCGGTGCCCGCCCGGCACCGCACCTCGACACCGGCGCCCTGGGCCCGGCCGAGCCGGCCGTGTCCACCCCGTCCGCCGTGCCCGACGCCGCCACGAGGAGGGACCCCGATGCCTGACACCCCCGTGCGGGTGCTGGTCGCCGACGACGAGCCCCTCGTCCGCAGCGGCCTGCGCCTCATCCTGGACGCCGAACCCGACCTGGAGGTGGTCGGGGAGGCCGGCGACGGTGCCCGGGCGGTCGAGCTGACGCGCGCGCTGCGGCCCGACGTCGTCTGCATGGACGTGCGGATGCCGGGCGTGGACGGCCTGCGGGCGACCGAGCTGGTGCTGCGGCTGCCCGAGCCGCCTCGGGTCCTCGTGGTGACGACGTTCGAGCACGACGGCTACGTGCTCGACGCGCTGACCGCCGGGGCGTCTGGCTTCCTGCTCAAGCGGGCGGGCGCCGACGAGATGGTGCAGGCGGTCCGGACGGTCGCCGTCGGGCAGAGCCTGCTGTACCCGCGGGCGCTGCGGGACCTGGTGCGGACCCGTCCGCGTGCCACGGCGGGGGCGCCCGCACTGACGCCGCGCGAGCGCGAGGTGCTCGCGCTGGTGGCCGAGGGCATGACCAACGCGGAGATCGCGGCGGCGCTGGTGGTCGGCGTCGAGACGGTGCGGACGCACGTGGCGTCCGTGCTCGCGAAGCTGGGGGCGCGTGACCGGACCCAGGCCGTGGTGCTCGGGTACCGGGCCGGGCTGGTCGAGCTGTAGCTGTCGAGCTGTAGCCGGGACGTCAGTCCCGCGGCAGCACCATCTCGACCTCGTCGGGGAACGGCGGGTACTCCGCGGCCTGCGTGCGGCCCGTGCGGCGCCAGCCGAGGTGCTCGTAGAACCCGATGGCCTGGTCGTTGTCGGCGAGGCACCAGAGCCGGGGGTCCTGCATCTGGGCGACGGCCGCGTCCATGGCGGCCCGGGCCAGGCCGGTGCCCCAGCGGGACGGGTGCACGGCCAGGTGCCGCAGCAGCCGGCTGTCGTGGGCGACGAAGCAGGCCAGCCGGCCCGGGTCGGCGTCGTCGTCCAGGACGAGCACGCGGACGCCCGGCTCGGTGAGCGCGGCGTTCCACGTGGCCAGCACCTCGTCGGCCGGGAACGGGTACATGCCCGGCGGGAAGATGTGGCCCAGTGCCGCGATCCCGGCGGCACGCTCGACGTCGAGGAGCGCGCGGGCGTCCTCGGGCGTGGCCTGCCGGAAGCGGTCGGGGTCCATGCCTCTCAGCGTAGGGGCACGCGTGCCCCGTGGCACGGGGGTGCGCGGAGCGGGCGAAAAGTGATGTGCAACATTCTCGCGAAGTGCTGTGACCTGTGGCCGCCTCGAGCGTCAAGGCTGCATGACAGAGACAGCATTCAGCGCGGTGATGTCCCGCCTGTCGGCGCTCGACACGCTCTCGCTCAGGGTGAGTCAGGACTGGCTCGCGTTCGGCCTGGACCGGGTCGACGTGCTGGTCATCGACGTTCTCACGGTCAGCCAGCGCACGTCAGAACAGCTCGTGCGCAGGTACCGGCTGGCCGCCCAGGAGGCCGACCCGGGCCAGGGGCTGGGCCTGACCAGGGTGTGGGTCGGCTGGCTCGGCGACGCGTCCGACGTGGCGCCCGTCGCGCTGCGGCTCACGCTCGCACGGGGCGACGGCTGAGCACGCAGCCCGCCGGGGCACGAGGGCCGTCGCCGGGGCGACGGCCCCGGGCCTCAGCGCGGCAGGTGCGCCTCGATCTCGCTGATGATCGCCGGGTCGTCCGGCAGGGTCCTCGGCGCGTACCGGCGCACGTCCCCACCGGGCAGGACGAGGAACTTCTCGAAGTTCCAGCGGATCTTGCCCGAGTGCCCGGTCGCGTCCTCGGTCTTCTTCAGCTCGACGTAGAGCGGGTGCGCGTTGCGCCCGTTCAGCCGGATCTTGTCGAGCACGGGGAACGTGACGCCGTAGGTCATGGAGCAGAACTCGGCGATCTTCTCGTTGGAGCTCAGCTCCTGCAGGAACTGGTTGCTGGGGAAGCCGAGCACGGTGAAGCCACGGTCCTGGTACGTCTTCTGCAGCTTCTCGAGGGTCTCGTACTGCGGTGCCAGGCCGCACCGCGAGGCCACGTTCACCACCAGCACGACGTCGTCCCGGTGGTCTGCCAGAGAGATCTCGGTACCGTCCATCGTGCGGAACGGGATGTCGTAGAGGGTCACCCGCTCATCCTCCCCCCGTCGCGCGGCCCGCGGAACCCTCCCGGCACACCCGGCCGCCCACCGGGGTTACCGTGACCGGGTGACCCGCACCCCCGGCCCGGCCCGGCACCGCCCGCCGCTGCCCGTGCGCGACGGGCTGAACCCCACGCGGATCGTGCTGCCGCACGACACCGCGACGGTCGTCCGCTTCCCGTACGCGCTCGACTACCTCCTGGACCGCTTCGCCGACGACGCGGACCGCCTGCGCGAGAAGGTCGCCCTGGGCGAGGTCGTCACGGGCCACGGGGAACCGGTCGGGCCCACCACACCGTACGAGCCGCGGGGATTTCTCTACCTGTACCGCGACCCGCCGGCCCACGAGACGCCGATCCCGTTCGAACCCGAGGTGCTCCACCGCGACGACGACCTGCTGGTCGTCGACAAGCCCCACTTCCTCGCCACCATGCCGCGCGGGCGCTGGGTGCGCGAGACCGTCCTGGTCCGGCTCCGGACCGCGCTCGACCTGCCCGAGCTGTCGCCCGCCCACCGGCTCGACCGCGGTACGGCGGGCGTGCTCGTCCTCACCGTGCGGCCCGAGGTGCGCGGCGCCTACCAGGAGGCGTTCGCCCGCCGTGCGGTGCACAAGGTCTACGAGGCGGTCGCCCCGCTCCCGGCCGGCGGCGACGTGGCTCCCGGCCGGCCCCGCACCGTGCGCAGCCGCATCGTCAAGCGGCGCGGTGTCACCCGTGCCGAGGAGGTCCCCGGCGAGCCCAACGCCGAGTCCGTGGTGACCCTCGTCGCGGCCGACGAGGCTCGTGGCCTGGGTCTCTACCGCCTCGAACCCCACACCGGCAAGACCCACCAGCTCCGGCTGCACATGGCGTCGCTCGGCCTGCCCATCCTGCACGACCCGTTCTGGCCCGAGCTGCGCGCCACCGACCCCGACGACTTCGACCGGCCCCTGCAGCTCCTCGCCCGGTCCCTGGAGCTCACCGACCCGCTGACCGGCCGGGTCCGTCGCTTCGAGTCCCGCAGGACCCTGACCGGATGGACCGGGCGGACTCCGCCGACGGGCCGGAACGTGCCACACCCGTCGGACGACCAGGTCACCCGGGCGACCTGAGAGCCTGACACGGACAGGGGGATCTGACAGGTGCGAGAATCGTCGGGATGAGCACCACCCCCACCTACCCCGCCCGCGC
Source organism: Promicromonospora sp. NPDC052451 (assembly GCF_044547525.1). NCBI lineage: Bacteria > Bacillati > Actinomycetota > Actinomycetes > Micrococcales > Promicromonosporaceae > Promicromonospora > Promicromonospora sp. NPDC052451. The sequence continues at coordinate 337,693 of NZ_JBIUAP010000007.1, read as the reverse complement.
GGTCGTCGACCTGGACGCGATCCGCGACAACGTGCGCGCCCTGCGGGCGACCGCCTCGGCCGCGCAGGTCATGGCCGTCGTCAAGGCCGACGCATACGGGCACGGGCTCCCCGCCGCCGCCCGCGCGGCGGTCGCGGGCGGTGCGACCTGGCTGGGTGCGGCGCAGAGCCGCGAGGCGCTCGCGGCCCGTGCCGCCGTCGGTCCCGGCCCCCGGGTGCTGACCTGGCTCTACGCCCCGGGCGCCCCCTTCGCCGACCTGGTGCGTCACGACGTCGACGTCGCCGTCGCCGCCGCGTGGGCCCTCGACGAGGTGGCCGACGGCGCCCGCGCCGCCGGCCGGAGCGCCCGCGTGCACCTCAAGGTGGACACGGGCCTGGGCCGCAACGGCATCATGCCCGGCGACCTGCCCGACGTGCTCGACCGGGCCGCCGCGCTGCAGGCCGAGGGCGCGCTCACCGTGGTGGGCGTCATGTCGCACTTCGCGCTCGCGGACGAACCCGACGACCCGTCGGTCAAGCAGCAGGCCAACGCGTTCGACGACGCGGTCCGTGCCGTCGAGGCGGCCGGGATGCCGCTGGAGGTACGGCACATCGCCAACTCCGCCGCGACGCTCACCAACCCCGCGTCGCACTACGACCTGGTGCGCCCCGGGATCGCCGTCTACGGGCTCTCGCCCGTACCGCACCTGGGCTCGCCGGGCGACTACGGCCTGCGTCCGGCGATGACGCTGGAGGCGCGGCTCGCGACCGTGAAACGCGTCCCCGCGGGCCACGGCGTCTCCTACGGCCACTTCTACACCACCACGCAGGACACGGTGCTCGGCGTGATCCCGCTCGGGTACGGTGACGGCATACCGCGCCACGCGTCGGGTGGCTCGCTCGGCCCGGGCGGCCCGGTGCTGGTGGGCGGCGGCGTGGACGACGTCGCCGCGCCCGACGCCGGCCTCGGTACCGTGCGGGTGCTGCGCGTCGCGGGCCGGGTGTGCATGGACCAGATCGTGCTCGACCTCGGCCCCTACGCGCCCGAGCAGGCCGGCGACGTCGTCACCCTGTTCGGGGCGTCGGACGGCCTCACCCGCGCGGGCGCACCCAACGCCGAGGACTGGGCGCAGGCCGCCGGCACCATCAGCTACGAGATCGTCACGCGCCTCGGGGCGCGCGTCCCCCGCGTGTACGCGGGAACCGCAGGAAAGGAGACCACCGGTGAGTGAACCGGGCAGCACCACGACGTCGGAGGCGGTCACGCTGGAGCTGCCCGACGCCGCCACCACCCGCGCGCTCGGCACGGCCCTCGCCGGGCTGCTGCGCGCGGGTGACCTCGTGATCCTCACGGGCGACCTCGGCGCCGGGAAGACGACCCTCACCCAGGGCATCGGGGCCGCGCTGAACGTGCGGGGCCAGGTGGCCTCGCCCACGTTCATCGTGGCCCGGGAGCATCCGCCGCTGCCGCGCGCGGACGGCACGCGCGGGCCCGGGCTCGTGCACGTGGACGCCTACCGGCTCGGCGGGCTCGGTGAGCTCGACGCGCTCGACCTCGACTCGTCGCTCGACGAGTCCGTGACCGTCGTCGAGTGGGGTCGCGGCCTGGCGGAGGCGCTCGCGGAGGACCGGCTGGAGATCGACCTGGAACGCCCGCGCGGTGCGGCGTCGCCCGGCACGGACGAGGACCCGGAGGCCGGTGTGCGGACGGCGACCCTGCGGGCGGTCGGCCCGCGCTGGGCAGGCGTGGACCTGCGGTCGCTGCACGCGTGATCGGTATCCCGTCAGGTGACCGGCGACCCGCGCCGCCGGACGCCGTGCGGGCCGCCGGCCGGTCCGGCGCGGACCGGCCCGGCCGCCGCGGTGCCGGCCGGTCGGCGTAATACCCTGGTGACGTGGCCGTTCTCGCTCTCGATACCTCCGCTGCCGTCGCCGTCTCGCTCGTCGACGAGGACGGCACGCGCCTCGCGTCCCGTGCCTCGGACGAGCGCCGCCGGCACGCCGAGTCGCTCGCGCCCCTGATCACCGAGGTCCTGGCGGACGCGGGGATCGAGCGCGCCGACCTGACCGCCGTCGTCGCGGGCACGGGACCCGCGCCCTACACGGGCCTGCGGGTCGGCCTGGTGACCGCCCGGACGCTCGCGCTCACCCTCGGCATTCCCGTGCTGGGGGTGCCCAGCCTCGACGCGCTGGCCGTGCAGGCGGTCAGCGACCTGGGCCTGCGGCCGGGCACCGAGGTCCTCGCGACGTCCGACGCGCGGCGCAAGGAGGTCTACTGGGCCCGCTACCGGGTGATCGCGCACGAGGGACCGCACGGCGTCCCGGTGGTGGAGCGGCTCGCGGGTCCCGACGTCGACCGGGCCGGGTTCGTGGCGCAGGCCCAGCTCGCCCCGTCGGACGGCGAGCAGTCCGAGCCGCCCGTGGTGGTCGGCGAGGGCGCCATGCTCTACCCCGAGTTCCTGCCGGTGGCGGACGACGCGCCCCTGACGCCCGACGCGACCGTGCTGGCCCGGCTGGCACTCGTGCGGCGGGCCGCGGGCGAGGAGCAGCCGTCGGAACCCCTCTACCTGCGCCGCCCGGACGTGCACGAGCCGACCGGCCGCACGGCGCCCGCGCTCGGGCAGGCCACCCAGGGAGGTGCCGCGTGATCACCGAGGTGCGGCTGCGGCCGCTGCGCAACACCGACTTCGACCGCGTGCTGGAGCTGGAACGGCAGCTCTTCGGCCGGGGTGCCTGGACCTACGGGATGCTCGCCGACGAGCTCGCCGGGCTCGGCCGCTGGTACATCGTGGCGGAGCCCGAGCGCCTCGACCGTGCCGGCGACCAGCCCGTGGTCGGCTACGCCGGTCTCTGGTTCGACGGCGACGTCACCCAGATCATGACCATCGGCGTGGACCCGGCGGTGCAGCGGCACGGCGTGGGCCGCCAGCTCATGACAGCGCTCATCGAGCGGTCCCGGCGGCTGAAGGCCGGCGCGGTCCTGCTAGAGGTGCGGGTCGACAACGCGGCGGCCATCGAGATGTACCGCAGCTTCGGGTTCGAGATCCTCGGCGTCCGCAAGCGCTACTACCAGCCCGAGGACAAGGACGCGTACACGATGCGCCTCGACCTGTCGGCCGCCGGGTCCGCACCGGTGGACGCCCCGGTCGACCACCGCACCGACGGCCCGCACGACCAGGCGGGGGACGCGGCGTGAGGGAACGAGTCCTGGTCGACGCCGCCACGCTCGCGGCCGACCTCCAGGTCGGTGCGGGCGCGGACCCCGTCGAGGGACGGCCCGTCCTCCTCGACGTGCGCTGGGCGCTCGGCATGACCGACGGGCACGACCAGTACCGCGCCGGGCACGTCCCGGGCGCGGTGTACGTGGACCTGGAGACCGAGCTGGCCGCCCACGGGTCGCCCGCCGAGGGCCGGCACCCGCTCCCGTCGGTGTCCGCGTTCCAGCAGGCCGCACGCCGGTGGGGTGTCTCGGCGGGCACGCGCGTCGTCGTCTACGACTCCGTCGGCGGCACGTCGGCGGCCCGGGCCTGGTGGCTGCTGCGGTACTTCGGCGTCCCGGACGTGCGCATCCTCGACGGCGGGCTCGCGGCGTGGACCGGGCAGGGCCTCGCCCTCGAACCGGGTGACGTGACCCCCGAGCCGGGCGACGTCGTGGTGCGGCCCGGAGGGATGCCGGTGCTGGACGCGGACGAGGCAGCCGCCCTGGCCGATGGCGACGGCCTGCTCCTGGACGCGCGCGCGGGCGAGCGGTACCGGGGCGAGGTGGAGCCCGTGGACCCGCGGGCCGGGCACGTCCCGGGTGCGGTCAGCGCGCCGACCACCGAGAACCTGCGTGCCGACGGGCGGTTCCTGTCGACCGCCGACCTGCGGCGGCGGTTCGGGGCGCTGGGCGTCCCGGCGTCGACGGGCACCGTCGGGGACGGGGACACCGACGGTGCGACGGACGGCGTCGTCGCCGGACCCGCCGTGGGCGTGTACTGCGGGTCGGGCGTGACGGCGGCGCACGAGGTCGCGGCGCTCGCCGTGGCTGGTGTGGACGCCGCGCTGTACCCGGGCTCGTGGTCGCAGTGGTCGAACGACCCGGCGCGCGAGGTGGCCACCGGGGCGTGAGGCCGGGCGCCGTCGGGCGTCAGGTGGCCGAGCGCTCCTCGCCGAGCACGAAGATCTTCTGCCACACCTTGCGCGACATGCCCATGGTGAGCGTCTCGATGGTCGACACGGTGTTGAGCACGACGTCGTCCTGCGACTCCTCGGCGCACAGCGCCGCTGCCTTGCTCACGATGGACAGCAGCTCGGTGCAGTACTCCAGGTAGTACTCGACCTGCTCGGGCGTGAGGTCCGCGTCGGAGTCCTCACGGCCGCCCGCGAACGCGTCCCGGAGGCTCTCGGGCTCCTTGGTGAGCTGGTGCATGTCGATGATGTGCGCCAGGGAGCGCAGCCGGTGCAGCTTGGCCAGGAGGTCCGTGCGCTGGACCCGCTCGGGGAGCGAGTGCAGCACGACGACGGCGATCGCGACGAACACGATGTCGTTCACGGCGCTCTCGATGAGGGGGAGCCAGTCCAGGCCGTTGTCGGGTGCCTCCGTGAACGCGGACTCCACCGCGAAGCCGAACGCGACCAGCGCCACCAGCACCACGACGACGATCGTGCCGCGGGACCCGGCCCGGACGAGGCGGCTGCGCCGGCGGGAACCGGCGGAGGCGTCGGCCACCTGTTCGGTCAGGGCGGCGAGCTCCTGCGCCACCCGGTGGATGCCGCGGTCGGGGAACCGCGCGCCGATGCGCTCGCACAGCCGGCGCGCCGTCTCGATGACGGGGACGGGCTCCAGCTTCTCCAGCGTTCTGACGGACACGGGAGGCAGCGTAGAGCCTCCGGCGGGCCGCCCCGGACGGGGATCCTAGACGGTGATCGTCGTGAGCGGCATCGACGAGTCGACCGGGATGTCCAGGTCGCTCGGCGCCACCCCGGCACGCACGACGGCGGAGCCCAGCGCCGCGATCATGGCGCCGTTGTCCGTGCAGTAGCGGATCGGCGGGATGCGCAGGTCGATGCCCGCCTCGGCGCAGCGCTTGGCCGCCATCTCCCGGAGCTGGCTGTTGGCGGAGAACCCGCCGCCGATCACGAGCGTGTCGACACCGTGCCGGTGGCAGGCGGCGATGGTCTTGGCGGTCAGCACGTCGGCCACGGCCTCGGCGAACGACGCCGCGACGTCGTGCACCGGGATCTCCTGACCGGCGTCGGTGCGGGCCTCGACCCAGCGGGCGACTGCCGTCTTGAGTCCCGAGAACGAGAAGTCGTAGGCGTGCTTGGCCTGGTCCTTCGCGGCCGTGAGACCACGGGGGAAGCGGATGGCGGTGGGATCGCCCTCACGGGCCAGGCGGTCGATGTGCGGGCCGCCCGGGTAGGGCAGGCCGAGCAGGCGGCCGACCTTGTCGAAGGCCTCACCGGCGGCGTCGTCGAGCGTGGAGCCGAGCTCGGTCACGTTCGTGGCGATGTCGTCCACCAGCAGCAGCGAGCTGTGGCCGCCGCTGACCACGAGCGCCATGGCACGCTCGGGCAGCGGCCCGTCCACGAGCTGGTCCACGCAGGCGTGCCCGATCACGTGGTTGACGCCGTACAGCGGCTTGTTCAGGCCGATCGACAGGGCCTTGGCGGCCGACGCGCCGATGGTGAGCGGCCCGACGAGGCCCGGTCCGGCGGTCACGGCGACCGCGTCCACCTCGGACAGGTCGACGTCGGCGTCGCCCAGCGCCTTCTGGATCGTGGGGATCATGGCTTCGAGGTGGGCCCGGCTGGCGACCTCGGGGATGATGCCGCCGTAGCGCGCGTGCTCCTCCATCGAGCTGGCGACGACGTCGACCAGCAGCTCGTTTCCGCGGACCAGCGCGACGCCGGTCTCGTCGCAGGAGGTCTCGATGCCGAGGACCAGGGGATCTGCCATGGGCTCCAGCCTAGTTGGTCACCGCGGATCGGCTGGTGTGGTGCCCGCTCTGTGTCGCGGCTCATAGTTGAAGTCGGAACTATCGCCCTGGGCATCATTGTTGTCGTCCGCATGACCGAGACACTTGAGGCCGCCGGCCTCGCCATCGACGACGCCACCGCCGACCGCCTGTTCCGCACCGCGCGCACCGTGACGACGTTCGCGGACACCGAGGTGACGGACGCGCAGCTCGCCGCGGTGTACGACCTCGTCAAGTGGGGTCCGACGATGATGAACACCAGCCCGCTGCGGATGCTCGTCGTCCGGACGCCCGAGGCGCGGCAGCGCCTGGTCGAGCGCATGCCGGAGGGTAACCAGGAGCGCGTGGCCAAGGCCCCCGTCACCCTGGTGCTGGCGTACGACACCGACTTCCACGAGCGGCTCGACGTGCTGGTCCCGCACATGCCCGGCGCGCGCGAGATGTTCGCTGCCGACGCCGACTCCCGCGCGGAGGCGGCACGCACCAGCGCGCTGATCCAGTCCGGCTACCTGGTCGTGGGCCTGCGTGCGGCCGGCCTGGCGGCCGGCCCGATGCACGGGAACTACGACGCGATCGACGCCGAGTTCTTCGCCGGCAGCGGCTGGAAGAGCTTCCTCGTCGTGAACGTCAGCGCGGCCGAGGGCGCCGACACCACCCGCGCCCGCGCCCCGCGCCTGACCTTCGAGGACGCCGCCCAGGTCATCTGACCTCGGTGAGCGGCCGGCCGGCCCGCATCTCCCGGAGCATGGCCCCCACGACGGCGGTGAGATCGCCGTCGTGGGCGGCCGCCACCGCCTGCTGACGCTGGTAGGAGGCACCGGTGCGCAGGATGTCGCGCACGCCGGCCAGCTCCGTGGCGCAGCCGAGGCGCTGTGCCACCGGCTCCAGCTCGACCAGGAGCTTGGCGATCGCGTCCGTGACCGGTCCCTGGTCTCCCTCGGCGTCCAGGATCACCGTGGCGTCGAGCCCGTAGCGTGCGGACCGGAACTTGTTCTCCGCGACGAACCACGGGGGCAGCACCGGCAGGGGGCGGCCCTGGTCCAGCAGCGTGGACAGGTGCTCCACGAGGCAGTGCACGAGCGCGCCCAGCTGGAGCGCCTCGGTGAGGTTGGTGGGACCGTCGCAGACCCGCACCTCGAGCGTGCCGAGCCCGGGCGACGGGCGGACGTCCCAGTGGACCTCGTGGAAGCCCTCGACCGCGCCGACGTGCTGCAGGTCGCCCGCGTACGCCTCGAGCTCCTCCCAGCGCTCGAACGCGACCGGCAGGCCGGAGCTCGGGATCTGCTGGAACAGCAGCGACCGGTTGGAGGCGTACCCGGTGTGCCGGCCCGCCCAGTAGGGCGACCCGGCCGAGAGCGCCTGCAGGTGCGGGAAGTACGTGAGCATCGCCCGCATGAGGGGCAGCGCCTTGTCCCGGTGCTCGACGCCCACGTGCACGTGCAGTCCCCAGATGATCAGCTGCGCGCCCCAGATCCCGGTGCGGTCCATGATCCGGGCGTACCGTTCCTTGTCCCCGACCTGCTGGTCGGCCGCCCGCGCGAACGGGTGGGTGCCGCCGCCCATGAGCTCCAGGCCCAGGGAGTCGGTGACGGTCCGCACACGGCCGAGCAGGTGCTCCAGGTCGGCTCCCGCCTGCCCGACGGTGCGGCAGACGCCGCTGACCAGCTCGACCGTGTTCCTCATGAACTCCCCGGTCACCTGCGGGGCGAACCCCGTCCCGGCGGGCTGCGGCTCGCCGGCGCGGGCCAGCGCCTCCAGCACCTGCGGCGCGGACTGCGCCAGGTCCGCGGTGCCGGGCTCGACGAGCCCGATCTCCCACTCGAGGCCCACGGTGGACCGCGGGGATTCGCCGAAGCCGAGCCGGGCCGGCGAGCTCATACGGCTCCCAGGGGATCGACGACGAGCACCTGTTGGTTGCCTGCCACACGCGTGAGCACGATCGTCGCCTCCTCGGTACCGGTGAGCACGAGCTGCTTGCGAAGCTGTTCGGGCACCACGGCGGTGCCCCGTTTCTTGATCGTGAGCCGCCCGACGTTCCGGTCCCGCAGGTACGACTTGAGCCGCTTCAGACCGAACGGCATGGTGTCGAGCACGCGGTACCCGGTGGCGATCGGTGCGGGTGCCCCGGCCGGCTCCGTGGGCCGGGCCGACGGAAGGTCGGCGGGGTCGTCGGTGGTGACGTACGCGATGGTGGGGTCGACGAGCCGCCCGCCGAGCTCGGCGGCGGCCCGGGCGACCAGGCCCGCTCGGATCACGGCGCCGTCGGGTTCGTAGAGGTACTGACCGACGGCGCCGACGTCCGGCTCGTCGTCGTCGCCCCGGACGGTGCGGCTGAGCGTGTGCTCCTTGCCGTCGTCGTCCGTGAACGTGCGCAGCACGAGCGCCGAGCGGCCGGGGCCGTCGGGCGCGAGCGGGCCGAACCAGAGACCCGCCTCGACCACGTCGCCGTCGACGGAGACCCACTGCGTCTCCGCGTCCTGGGGCAGTCCCTCGTGCGCGATGCCCGGCCCGACCTTCACGCCGACGGCAGGCACGGTCTCGCGCAGCGCCCAGACCGCGTCGAGCGGAGGTTCGTAGGCGCGGGGGTCGAAGATGCGACGGCTGCGCCCGCCCGGGCCGCCGACCCGGCGCGCCGGGTCGGCGTACACGCCCTCGATGCCCTCCGCACGCAGGTCGAGGCCCAGCCCGTCCGCGTGCCGGACGTCCGCCTCGGGGAAGTGGCGCAGGTTCCAGCGGGCGATGGCCGCGGTGCACTCGTCCAGGTCGGTCGCGACCACGCGCAGGCCAGTCCCGGCGAAGGCGAGGGAGTCCGCCCCGATGCCACAGGTCAGGTCGGCGAGCGCGGTGAGCCCGGCGTCGAGGTACCGTCGGGCGTGCAGCGCGGCGACGAGGAGCCGCGTGGCCTGCTCCAGGCCGTCCGCGGTGAAGAGCATCCCGTCCGCGAAGTCGCCGAACTTGGCCCGTGCCCGGGCGCGCAGCCGGGACTGGGTGACGACCGCGGCCGCGAGGTCGGGCGCCACGCCCTGGGCGCGCAGGGTCGTCACCGTCTTCATCGCCTGCCGCTCGTCGTAGGGCGGCAAGGCGCCAAGCAGGGCCCAGCCGTCGGGGCTGAGGAGTTTGCTCAGAATCGCCGCATCCATGGGAAGATCTTTCCACGTTTGTCCTGGTCGTGGCGAGGGACCGGACGAATCCTTTTCGGAGAGATGGCGTGTTTCCGGGATGCGTGGCGCATGCCGGGGGCCCGGAGGGTGAGCAGGCTCACGCGATTGGCACTCGCCTTGACCGAGTGCTAGCGCCGACCTAGATTTGGGGTTGTTCGCCGCCGCGGAGCCCGGTCCACGGGCCCGTGACGGAGGACCCAGACGTTCGTGCCCGCCGGCACCCGCGACGACGGCGGACCGTCGAACGTTCGAGCCCCTTAAGTCCATCACGATGCAGATCTCTCGATCCGCTCACGAAAGAGGAGGTCCGACGTGTCGGTCCCCATCAAGCCGCTCGAGGACCGGATCGTCGTCAAGGCTCTCGAAGCCGAGACCACGACCGCTTCCGGCCTGGTCATCCCGGACACCGCGAAGGAGAAGCCCCAGGAGGGCGAGGTTCTGGCCGTGGGCCAGGGCCGCATCGACGACAACGGCAACCGTGTGCCGCTGGACGTCGCCGTCGGTGACAAGGTGATCTACTCCAAGTACGGCGGCACCGAGGTCAAGTACGCGGGCGAGGACTACCTGGTCCTCTCGGCCCGTGACATCCTCGCCGTGGTCGTGGGCTGATCTCAGCCCCGCACCCTGCTTGAAGCAGAGGGCCCCGCACCGGATCGGTGCGGGGCCCTCTGTCGTTGCGTCGTGCTCTGCTTCGTCGTCAGTGCGCGCCGGACAGCTGTCTGTGGTCAGGCGGAGACCAGGTCAGGAGTGGGTCAGGGGTGGTGCGAGAACTGGTGCGGGAACCTGGTCAGGCCGAGACGGACTTGCCGGCGAGGATCGCGGAGCGCTCGTCCTCGCTGAGGCCGCCCCACACGCCGTACGGCTCGCGCACGCGGAGCGACTGCTCGCGGCACTGCATCATCACGGGGCAGGAGCGGCAGATCGCCTTGGCCGCCTCCGCGCGGCGCCGCCGGGTCGAACCCCGCTCGCCCTCGGGGTGGAAGAACAGGGTGTCGTCCGCGTCGCGGCACGCTCCCTGGTACTGCCATTCCCACAGCTCCATCACCGGACCGGGAAGCCTCGAGATCTCCGTCATGGCGAACAACCTACAAGTTGTGCAGAAGTTGTTCAAGGGGCAATTCCTCTTCATGTGGTTCGAATCGAGTCGGGTGGAACCGCGCCACGGCTGACCGGGTTTGTTCGGATGTGAACCGAATTCGACCGAGATCGGCGGCACGCCGGATTTCGCAGTGGCGCGGAGGGGCCCGGGTGGGCAGAATCGAGTCCATGACTTCTTCGCGGCCTGCCCAGAACCCGGGCGGGTCACGTACATCCAGCCCCGGGCTGGCCGTCGCGGCGGTGGCCCGGCGCCTCGGGGTCGCTCCCGCCACCCTGCGCACGTGGGACCGCCGTTACGGGCTCGGCCCGTCGGGCCGCACCGCGGGGTCGCACCGTCGCTACACACCGGACGACGTCGCCCGGCTGCTGGTGATGCGACGGCTCACGCTGGAGGGCGTCGCGCCCGTCGACGCCGCGCGCGCCGCGGTCGAGGCCGGCGACGCCGAGCTGGAGGTCGCCACCCGGACCGCCCCGGCGCTGCCCGCCGTGCAGGTCGAGGGCGCCGGCGACGACATCGAGGACGGCGACGAGCCCGAGTTCGCGGAGACCTTCGTCGGCACGGTGGAAGCACCGGACGAGGAGGACGACCCCGACGGCGGCGCCGGTCCGGCGTCGTCGGAGGACGTGGCGCAGGAACCGCGGCGCGCCCGGCTGCGGGCCCTGCCCGGCGGGGCGACGGGGGAGCCCGCCGGCCGCCAGGCGGGCGGCGGGCCGGCGCTCGGCCCGCGGTCGGCCACTGCGCCGGCACCGACCTCCGGACGGGTGTCCGCCCTGGTCGACGCGGCCCTGGCCTACAGCCGTACCGCCTGCGACAACCTCCTCGTGCTCGGTCCGGACGGCGACCCCGCCACGTGGTGGACCGACCTCGTGGAACCGGCGTGGCTGCGGCTGTCCGAGCGCACGGTGCTCGCCGGCCCCGGTGAGATGCCGGAGGTGGTGCTCGCGACCTCCGCCCTGCGGGCGCTGCGCAACTACACGGAGGAGTTCGAGCGCGCGATGGTGGAGGCGGGCGGCCCGCCGGCCAACCACCCGAGCCGGATGCGCAAGATCGTCCTGGTGTTCGCCGCCCCCGACGAGGTGGTGCCGCTGTCGGCGCACGCGCTCGCCGCGGCGCTGGCCGCGCAGGGCTCGATGGCGCGCATCGTCACGGGCCCCGCCAGCACGCACCGCTCGGTCGAGCTGGTCACGATGGTCCGCCCGACGGCGGTCGTGCTGGCCACGACGCAGAACAAGCCGGACCTCGACGTGGTGCACGCCGTCAACGAGAGCTACCCCGACCTGCCGATCTTCGTGGGCCTGCGGGCGGACGCCGCCGCGACGGACCTGCCGTTCGGCCCCACGGTGCAGCGCGTGCGCTCGTTCACCGGCCTGCTGCACGAGGTGCTCGCCGTCATCAAGGCGAGGTGACGCACGCCTCGGGTGGCCATCACCACCCGGCCGGGTTCCACGGGCGCACCCGCCGTAGACTTGCTGCATGACGGACCAGACCTCGCCGGGCGACCCGTTCGGTTTCCTCGGGCTCACCTATGACGACGTCCTGCTGCTGCCGGGTTACTCCGACCTGGCGCCGTCGGACATCGACACGACGTCTCGCCTCACGCGCGAGATCTCGCTCAAGATCCCGCTGCTCTCCGCGGCGATGGACACGGTCACCGAGTCGGCCATGGCGATCGCCATGGCGCGTCAGGGCGGCCTGGGGGTGCTGCACCGCAACCTCTCCATCGAGGACCAGGCCTACCAGGTCGACCTCGTGAAGCGGACGCAGACCGGCATCATCACCAACCCGGTCACCATCGGCCCGGACGCCACGCTCGAGGAGCTCGATACCCTCGCGGGCCAGTTCCGGATCTCCGGCTTCCCGGTGGTGGACTCCGACAACAAGCTCATCGGCATGGTCACCAACCGTGACCTGCGCTTCACGCCCGTCGCCGAGTGGGCCACCACCAAGGTGGACGAGGTGATGACCCCGCAGCCGCTGATCACGGGCCCGGCCGGCATCTCGCGGGACGACGCCACGCTGCTGCTGCGCAAGCACAAGCTGGAGCGGCTCCCGCTGATCGACCCCGACGGCCGCATCACGGGGCTCATCACCGTCAAGGACTTCGTCAAGTCGGAGCAGTTCCCGGACTCGTCCAAGGACGGCCAGGGCCGCCTGATGGTCGGCGCCGCGATCGGCTACTTCGGCGACGCGTGGCAGCGCGCCACCGCCCTGATCGAGGCGGGCGTGGACGTGCTCGTGGCCGACACCGCGCACGGCAACGTCCGCATGCTGATCGACATGGTCAAGCGCCTCAAGACCGACCCGGCCACCAAGGACGTCCAGGTGATCGGCGGCAACGTCGCCACCCGCCAGGGCGCGCAGGCATTCGTCGACGCCGGGGCCGACGCCGTGAAGGTCGGCGTCGGGCCGGGCTCCATCTGCACCACCCGCGTCGTGACCGGCGTGGGCGTCCCGCAGATCACCGCGGTCTACGAGGCGTCGCTCGCGGCCAAGCCCGCGGGTGTCCCCGTGATCGCCGACGGCGGCCTCAAGCACTCCGGCGAGATCGGCAAGGCCCTCGTGGCCGGCGCCGACAGCGTGATGCTCGGCTCGCTGTTCGCGGGCTGCGAGGAGACGCCGGGTGACCTGGTGCTCGTCAACGGCAAGCAGTTCAAGACCTATCGCGGCATGGGTTCGATGGGCGCCATGTCGTCGCGCGGCAAGAAGTCGTACTCGAAGGACCGGTACTTCCAGGCCGAGGTCACCAGCGACGACAAGATCGTGCCCGAGGGCATCGAGGGCCAGGTCGCCTACAAGGGCCCGCTGGCCACCGTGGCGCACCAGCTCATCGGCGGTCTGCACCAGACGATGTTCTACACCGGCGCGCGGACGGTGCCCGAGCTGCAGGCCAACGGCCGGTTCGTGCGCATCACGTCGGCGTCGCTCAAGGAGAGCCACCCGCACGACGTGCAGATGACGGTCGAGGCGCCGAACTACTCGGGCTTCTAGCGGGCGGGTGCGGGCGGAGCGGTGGTCGCGGGAGCGGCTGGCCGGGCTTGGCTGCACCTAGCCGTGTCGAGTCGAGGCTCGTCGCGCCGAGTCCAGGTGCGTCGCGCCGAGGCGAAGCGGGGCGAGGCAGGGCGGGGCGAGCCGGCCGGGCCGAGCCGTAGCGAGTCGGGCCGAGCCGTAGCGAGCCGGGTCGCCCCGCTTTGCGTCGCACAGCGGGGCGCCGCACAGCGCCGCGCTAAGAAGTGCGCTTCTACCCAGTCATCAGGCCCAGATTTCGAGCTGGATCTGGGCCTGATGACTGGGTAGAAGCGCACTTTCGTGCCTGTGCCTGTGCCTGTGCCTGTGCCTGTGCCTGTGCCGGTCCGTATCCGTGCCGGTCCGTGCCCGTGCTTGCCCGTGCCGGTCCGTGCCTGTGTCAGGGGCCGTGTCCGGGGCCGACGTCTGAGTTCGGCGGCCCCCGTCCGGGTCAGCTCGACATGACGCGGGCGTGCAGGGTCTGCACCGCGTAGCGGGCGGACCAGAACGCGCCGTGCTGCCACGCCGAGATCTCGGACATCCAGTCGCCCGCGAAGTACACGTTGCCCGCTCCCTGCTGCAGCAGGCGGAAGCCGGCCGACGTGGTGTTCGGGAACGCCCAGGCCCCTTCGATGTAGGGCACCTTGTGCCAGGCGATCGAGAAGGAGGTGTCCAGCTCGGTGCGGTACTTCTCCCCGTGGATCTTCACGCCCTGCTCGACGGCTCGCAGCTCGCGCTGACGCGGGGTCATGTCGGCGTAGGTGCGGGCGTTCGCGCCGGTGTTGTAGTAGCCGACGATCAGCCCCTTGCGCTCGCCGTACCCGTAGGACGGGTACCAGAGGTGGGCGAGGTCCATGTCCGTCTCGGTGATCCCGCCGAAGATCTGGTGGTCGTCCTCCCAGAACCGGGACCGGTACTGCAGGCCGATCTTGCCGGCCGGGGAGCCCACGGCGAACTCGCCGAGCGCCGCGTCGACCTCCGGACCCCAGTTGGTGGTCCAGCGTCGCATCAGGCCGGCCGGTGCCGCGGCGACCACGAAGTCCGCCTCGATCTGGCGCTCCCGGCCGTTCGGTGCGGTGTAGGTGACCCGGGCTCCGCGGCTGGTGTTCTCGACACCCGTGACAGGGGAGCGGAACCGCACGTTGTGCTCGCCGATCGCCCGGACGAAGTACCGGTAGATCGTGTCCATGCCGCCCTTCGGCTGGAACATGAGCATCGACTGCTCCCAGTTGATCTCGAACGGGAAGTACTGGCCCACCTTCGAGGCCAGCACCTCGGCGACGGTCCCGGGGCCCGGCAGCGGTGTGCCGTGCTCGTTCCACGCCGACGGGTAGACCTCGAAGCCACGGTTGCTCCCGCCGGCGTAGGTGCCGTCCGAACCGAGCGAACCCCAGCTGCGCAGGAAGGTGCGCAGGTTCTCCTTGTCCTCCTCGGTCAGGCGCTGGTCCAGGGCGCCCTGGTCGGTGGCGTGGTGCAGCAGCTCGGAGGTGTAGCCGAAGACGTCGGCCTTGGCGGTGCGGTAGCGGACCGGGTTGCCGGGCGTCGCGCCGGAGCGTTCGTTGTAGATGTAGGCGTCGGCGTTCGCGTTGGTGAAGACCTCGTACGGCACGCCCAGCTCGCGCAGGTAGTCCATCGTGACCATCCACTGCGCGATGCGGGCCGCGCCGGCGTTGAGGTAGATGCCGTCGGCGAACCGGGCGGTCTGCGTGACACCGTTCAGGTCGGTCTCGGAGTCGCCACCGCGGATGGTGAGGGTGCGCCCGCCCGGCCGGTGCCGGGCCTCCAGCACCGTGACCTGGTAGCCGGCCTTCTGCAGCTCGTACGCCGTGGTGAGGCCCGCGGGTCCGGCGCCGACGACGACCACCTTCTTCGCGGAGCGCCCGGTGAGCGTGAAGTCGCTGCCCTGCGGGGGAGTCCAGGACTGCGCCCTCGGCTGGGCGGCAGCGGTCGGGGCCAGGCCCATGGCGCCCATCGTCGCGAACATGACGCCGGCGCTGGACCCCGCGCCGACGGCCTGGAGGAAGTTGCGGCGGGAGACTCCTGGGGTGCTCTTCTCGGTGACCACGGTCCCTACCTCTCGTGTCGACAGGCCTGACGCGCTGCGGAACTCGGCCGGGAAGCCGGGAGCCGCCGTCAGCACCGTGCCGGACGCTAGAGAGCGTCGGTCACCGCCGGGAGTCGCCACCGTTTCTGTGCAGTTGCACGGCGTAACCATGTGGTTTCGGGGTCCCGCCGCAGGTCAGCGTCTGTGCAGGAACGAATCGGGCGCGGCGTCCGAGCCTTTCCCGAGCCGACCCAGGACGGTCATTCGTCGGTAACGCCCGATGGCTAGCGTCACGCGCCACCCGGCGCCGGACGCCGGGTGGCTGTACCGGACGCCGTCCTGGCGCCCGGCCGGAAAGCTGGAGGAGCGTCCATGAGGAACCGCACGAAGCTCGCCGTTGCCGTCGCCGTGACTGCGGCGGTCGCCGTGCCCGGCACCGCCTTCGCCGCCGCGCACGTCTTCCGGCCCGATCCGCACCGGGCCCACTCGTTCGTCACCGGGGACACCCCGCTCATCGCCGACGGCGTGGCCATCGGCAAGAACGTCTCCTGGTACAAGTCCTCGGGGCTCGGGCCCGCCGCGCGCAACACGGCGCCGGGCGCCTCGCCGGAGGAGCGCTACATCCCGACCGACGTCTTCCCGGGCGGCGAGCTGCCTGACGGCGTGACCCTCACCGAGGCCCAGGGCATCAACGCGCTCACCCGCATCGGCGAGAACCTCGAGCGGGCGGGGCTCGGGTACGACGACGTCGTCTCCATGCGGGTGTTCCTGCAGAACCCCGACGGTGAGGAGCAGATGGACTTCGCCGGCTGGAACCGGGCCTACCGGCAGTTCTTCGCCAACACCAACCTGGCCACCGGCGAGGTGCTCGACGTCCAGCTCGGCTCGGCGACGACCGAGCCGATGGTGGTCAACGACGCCCGTCCGTCCCGCTTCGCGCTGGAGGTCGAGAACCTTCCGGTGGACGGATGGCTGGTCGAGGTGGAGGTCGACGCCGTCTACCAGCGCTGAACCCTGTCCCCGGCGCGTCCGGGCCGGCCGGTCAGACGCCCGAGGCGTGCTGCACCGGCCATGCCCCGGACGCGCCAGGGCCCTCCAGCCCCTGCTCACGGCGCCACTCGTTGAAGCTCACGGCCCACTGCCGGTGCGCGCCGATCTGCTGCCGGTGCAGGTCGGCCAGTGACATGCGGCCCAGCTGGGGGAACCGGCGTGCCAGCGCCTCCAGGACGTCCAGCGTCGCGAGCACGTCGACCTCGGCGGTGTGCAGGTCGCCGTCGGAGACCACGCCGTACCACTGCGACAGGTCGCCCAGGCGGCGCTTGCCCGGGCGGTAACGGTCCAGCCACCGGTCGATGACCAGCGGGTCCACGACCGGTTCCACCGGGTGTCCCAGGCGCTGGGGGAGGGTCTTGAGCCCGTGGCGCACGAGTTCCGCGTCGAGCAGCGACAGGTCGAACGCCGCGTTGTAGGCCACGACGGGCACGCCGTCGGCCAGGTGCTCGGCGAGCTGGGCGGCGATCTCCTCCAGCGCCTCCAGCGGCCGGACGCCGTGGGCCCGGGCATGCTCCGTCGAGATGCCGTGGATGGCAGCGGCCTCCTGCGGGATCTCGACACCCGGATCGATCAGCCAGGTGCGGACGTCGGTGCCCACCCCGGGCCTGCGCAGCACGAGAGCCGCGGTGACGATCCGGTCGCCCGTGACGTCCACGCCCGTGGTCTCGGTGTCGAAGCCCAGCAGCGGCCTGTCGATCCAGGTCTCGTTCATGGTGTCCTCCCTGCTCGTCCCGGGTTTCCGGGCCACACTCGTCCAGCCGCGCCCGCATCCCTGGTGCGTCCACGGAGAACCTTGCCACCGCTCACTGACACCGCGGCTCACGACACCCGCGCACATCACGGACCACTGCGCGCCGTGTCACCGGCGATAGGTAGGCTTGGCGGGTGAGCAACGAGATCGAGATCGGACGCGGCAAGCGCGGGCGGCGCGCCTATTCCTTCGACGACATCGCGGTGGTGCCGTCCCGGCGCACGCGCGACCCGAAGGACGTCTCGGTCGGCTGGCAGATCGACGCCTACCACTTCGACCTGCCGATCGTGGCGGCGCCGATGGACTCCGTGATGACCCCGGACAGCGCCGTCGCGCTGGGCCGGTTCGGCGGTCTCGGCGTGCTCGACCTGGAGGGTCTGTGGACCCGGTACGAGTCGCCCGAGCCGCTGCTGGCCGAGATCGCCGCCCTGCCGGCCGGCGAGGCGACGCACCGGATGCAGGAGATCTACGCCGAGCCCATCAAGCCCGAGCTGATCACGCAGCGGCTCAAGGAGATCCGGTCCGCCGGCGTCACCGTCGCCGGCGCGCTCACCCCGCAGCGCACGCAGGAGTTCTACAAGACGGTGGTCGACGCCGGCGTCGACCTGTTCGTCATCCGCGGCACCACGGTCTCGGCCGAGCACGTGTCGGGCAACGCCGAGCCGCTCAACCTGAAGCGGTTCATCTACGAGCTGGACGTGCCCGTCGTCGTCGGCGGTGCGTCGACCTACACGGCCGCCCTGCACCTGATGCGCACCGGCGCGGCCGGCGTGCTCGTCGGGTTCGGCGGTGGCGCCGCGCACACGACGCGCGTCAGCCTCGGCATCCACGCGCCCATGGCCACGTCGGTGGCCGACGTGGCCGCGGCGCGCCGCGACTACCTCGACGAGTCGGGCGGCCGGTACGTGCACGTCATCGCCGACGGCGGGGTGGGCCACTCGGGCGACATCGTCAAGGCCGTGGCCTGCGGTGCGGACGCCGTCATGCTCGGTGCCGCGCTCGCCCGCGCCGCGGAGGCGCCGGGCAAGGGCTTCCACTGGGGTCCCGAGGCGCACCACCCGCAGCTCCCGCGCGGCGAGCGCGTCGAGGTGGGCACGGTCGGCACGCTGGAGGAGATCCTCTTCGGGCCGGGCAAGCAGGCCGACGGCACCCTGAACCTGGTCGGCGCCCTGCGCCGGGCCATGGCCACGACCGGCTACTCCGACCTCAAGGAGTTCCAGCGGGTCGAGGTCGTCGTGTCGCCCTACCAGCCACGATGAGCACCGTGTCCGACGGCGAGCGGCTCGCCCCCGTCCTCGCCGCGGCTCCCGCGGCCGACGGCGAGTTCGTCGAGATCACCGATGCCGACGTCGACCAGGTCGTCGAGCTGTGGCAGGCCTGCGGGCTGACCCGGCCCTGGAACGACCCGCACGTCGACATCGCGGAGGCCCGGGCCGGTGCCGCGTCCACCGTCCTGGTCGCACGGGCGGGCGGCCGCGTGGTCGCCTCCGCGATGGCGGGGCACGACGGTCACCGGGGCTGGCTGTACTACGTGGCGGTGGCTCCCGACCTGCAGGGATCGGGTCTGGGTCGGGCGGCCGTGGTGGCCGCCGAGGCGTGGCTGGTCGCACGAGGGGCACGCAAGATCCAGCTCATGGTGCGGACCACCAACACCGGTGTGCTGGGCTTCTACGAGCGCCTGGGCTACGCCGACCAGGAGTGCACGGTGCTGGGCCGATGGGTCGAACCCCGCTGATTTCGCAGTGCGGATCGGCGCGCGGTTGCACTCACCGGGATCAACCGCTCTGAAAGTCAGTTTCACACACCTATCAATACGTGGTGCAGGGTTTTGCGCGTAGGGTGGCCGCCATGATCGACGACGCAGCAGCCGAAGCAGCGGCTAGTGGTGCGGTCGGCGGCGTGCTCGACCCGGAGCACCCGCAGGGGACCTTCGTCCTCGAGCCCGGGGTGATGGCCCCCCTCGTGGCTCGGATCGCCACCTCCGAGGGATCCGGCACGCACCGGTCCATGTGCCCGTTCACGGGCGCGCCGCTCGTGACGTTCCCGGTCTCCTCGGCCGAGGACGTCGCGGCGTCCGTCGTCCGGGCGCGCGTCGCGCAGCGGGGCTGGGCGCGCCGCCCGGTCCGCGAGCGTGCCGGGGTGCTCCAGCGGCTCGGACGGATCGTCCTGGAGCGGCAGTCCGAGGCGCTCGACCTCGTCCAGCTCGAGACGGGCAAGGCCCGCCGCGCTGCCTTCGAGGAGGTCGCGGACGTCGCCCAGGTCGCCCGGCACTACGCCGTGCGCGGCGAGCGGTACCTGGCCGCACGGCGCGCCGGCGGCATGATCCCCCTGCTCGCGGGCGCCCGCGTGCACCGGAGGCCCGTCGGCGTGGTCGGCGCGATCGCGCCGTGGAACTACCCGCTGGTGCTCGCGCTCGCGGAGGCGCTGCCCGCGCTCCTGGCCGGCAACGCGGTGGTGCTCAAGCCGGATCCGCAGGCCACGCTCACCGCGCTCTGGGCGGCGGAGGCGCTGGACGACGCCGGGCTGCCCGCGGGTCTGTTCCAGGTGGTCGCGGGCGGTCGCGAGGTCGGCGAGGAGCTGATCGAGCACGTCGACCACATCGCGTTCACGGGCTCGACGGCCACGGGGCGCAAGGTCGCGGCGCGGGCGGGCGAGCGCCTCATCGGCGCCACGCTGGAGCTGGGTGGCAAGAACGCCCTGTACGTGGCCGACGACGTCGACATCGACACCGTGGTGCCGGGCATTGTGCGGGCCTGCTTCTCGAACGCGGGTCAGCTGTGCGTGTCCGTCGAACGCCTCGTGGTGCACGAGGCGATCGCCGACGAGTTCGTCGCGAAGTTCGTGCGTGCGGTGCGGAACCTGCGGCTCGGACCGGCCCTCGACTACACCGCGGACGTCGGCTCGCTGACGTCGGCCGCGCAGCTCGACAAGGTGACCGCCCACGTCGACGACGCGCTGGCCCGCGGAGCGCGGGTGCTCGCCGGCGGGGTGCACCGCGCCGACGTCGGCCCCTACTTCTACGCCCCGACCGTGCTCGACGACGTTCCCGCGCAGGCGACGGTCGCGCGGGAGGAGACGTTCGGGCCCGTCGTCACGATCACGCGTGTCGACTGCGACGAGGACGCGGTCACGGTCATGAACGACACCGAGTACGGCCTGCACGCGGCCGTGTGGTCCCGCGACGTCGGCCGGGCGCGTCGTCTGGCGGAGCGCATCGAGTGCGGGTCGGTGGCGGTCAACGACGGGTACACGATGACGTGGGGTTCCGTGGCGGCGCCGATCGGTGGCTGGAAGGCGTCCGGGCTGGGCGGCCGGCACGGGGCGGCGTCGATCGACGGGCTCACGCGGCAGCAGACCGTGGTGACGGCGCGCGGCGTCCGGTTCGGTGCGACGCTCGACGCCTTGTACGGGCTGGGCGGGGACACGCCGAGCCGGGTGCTCACGACGGCCCTGACCGCGATGCGCAAGCTGCGCATGGGGTGAGTGAACGGCCTTCACCGGTACGCTCGTCCGCATGACGACGCAGCTGGCCGCCTTCTGGAAGACCGCGAACTCGCTGCCGCTGGTCGGCGGGCTCCTCGGCAAGCGGATCTTCAGCCTGGCCTACGGTCTCAAGGCCCCGTACTTCGGCACCATCGCCCCGCGCATGGTGGACATGCGGCCGAACTACGGCGAGGTGGTGGTCCCGAACCGGTGGCGCAACCGCAACCACATCGGCACGGTGCACGCGATCGCGGTCTGCAACGGGCTGGAGATGGCGATGGGCTCCCTCGCCGAGGCCACGGTGCCCGACGACAAGCGGTGGCTGCCCAAGGGCATGGAGGTCTCCTACCTCGCCAAGTCGACCGGCGACGTCACGTGCATCGCCGAGACCGACCAGGCGCAGTGGGACGGCGACGACAAGGACCTGCCGGTGCGGGTACGCGGCGTGCTCGCGGACGGGACGGTCGTGGTCGAGGGCACCATCCACCTGTGGGTCACGCCGAAGAAGCGCTGACCTGTCAGCGGGGGCGGCGTCGGCCCAGGGAGCGGACCGCGGCCTTCCAGCTCGCGGGCAGCTCACGCACGTGCCACCAGGCCCACTGCGCCGGCTGCACGCTCGCGGCGCTCACGCCCACCCCGACGGCGTCCAGCCCGGCCTCGACGCAGGAGTAGAGGGTGCGGCGCAGGTGGTAGTCCTGGGTGACGACGACGGCGGTGCGCACCCCGAACAGGTCGTGCGCCCGTCGGCACGTCGCCGTCGTGTTGAAGCCCTCGCGGTCCAGCACGATCGCGTCGTCGGGCACGCCGAGGTCGTTGTCCAGGAGCCAGGCGCGCATCGAACCGGGCTCGTCGTACCGGGTGCCGTCCGGGTTGTCGTGCGCGTCGCCGCTCAGGATCACGGTGGGTGCCACGCCCGCGCGGTAGAGCTCGGCCCCGCCCTCGACACGACGCCGCAGGTAGGTGGACGGCGTGCCGTCGGAGCGGAGGCCGGCGCCGAGCACGATGACGGCGTCCGCCTTCTCGATCTCGCTCGCGTCGCTGCGCACCCGGGCGTGGCCGGTGGCCTGAACTGCGACGACGGGGACGGTGAAGGCGACGGCCAGCACCCCGGCGACCAGGCCGGCGACCTTGAGTGGACTCACGCCGCGAACGCTACCGCGTCCGGAGCGGGCCCAGAGCGCGCGCCCTGCGGCCGGTCGGCACGATGTCAGGTGATCGGCCGCCCGAGGTGCCGATCACCTGACATCGTGCCGACCACCCTCAGGCGGCCAGCAGGGCCAGCTCGCTGCGCAGGTTGGCCGCGGCGGCGTCCTCCCAGCGGGCGGCGCCCGCGGCGGTGCGGAAGAGGCGGCCGTCCGCCAGGAGGGTGCTGAGCACCTGGGACCGGCCGGCGCGGAACAGCGGGTCGGGTACGTCGCAGTACTCCGCGCGGACCTGGTGGGTGTAGCGCGCGTAGACCGCGGGGCTGCCGCCCAGCACGGCCAGGTCGGCGTCGCTGACCAGGCCTCCGACGGCGTCGTCGGGCGCCGGGTCGTGGTCCGCCGTGACCATGACGAGCCGGGCGACCTCGTCGACGTCGTCGGCCGAGACACCGGTGCCCGCGAGCGGGCCGAGCAGCTCGGCCACCAGGTCCGCGGACCGTTCCTCGTCCTGCCGGGCGATTCCGCCCGCACCCCGTGAGGTGTCCTCGCTGCGCTGCGGTACCTCGCGGGGGCCCCGGCCTCCGTCGTGCACCGCGTCGTGGAACCACAGGGCGAGGCGGGCGCGCCAGAGGTCGCGCTCGGCGACGCCGTGGGCGGGCGCGATCTGGTCCAGGGCGTCGAGCGCCACGGCCAGGTGCAGGGTCGAGTGGTAGACACGGTGCGGCTCGCGCCAGCGGTCCACCAGGTTCTCGCCCGCCGCGCGGGCCAGGCTCGGGTCGGCCCACAGCCTGTCCCACCGGGTCAGGAGTGCCGCCCGCTTGGCGCGACCGCGCTCGGCGCCCGAGACCCGCAGGCCCGAGGATGCCAGCCGCCGGGCCAGGTCGCCGCCCTCGACGGGCACCGCACCGGCAGCGACCAGGTCGTCGTACCGCGCCGCCGGGACGTCGTAGTGGTCGAGGTCGAGGGCACGGTCCGGTACCTCGGCCGCCCGCGCGAAGAGGCGGAGCTCACGCAGCGACCCGTCCGAGACCAGGTGGGAGAACAGGGTCCCGTGGGCGGGCCAGGCGGGCGGGTCGATGTAGAGGGTCACGGGGCGAGGCTAACGCTGTTCGTCGCCCAGCCGATCAGCCGGGGCGTCAGTCCTCGACCAGCGCCGCCGCGAACCGCGCGATCGCCAGCTCCTCGTTGGTCGGCACCACCATCACCAGCGGCGCCTCCGCACCCGGTCCGGCCGAGATCACCCGCGCCTCGTCCGACGCCGACTCGTTGGCCGCGGGGTCGATCGTCAGCCCCAGGAACTTCAGGTCCCGCACCACCCCCGACCGGACGGTGTGGTCGTTCTCGCCCACGCCGGCGGTGAACGTGAGCACGTCGATCCCGCCGAGCACCGCCGCGTAGGCCCCCACGTACTTGCGCAGCCGGTGCAGGTAGACGTCGCGTGCCAGCCGCGCATCGAGGTCGCCGGCCGCCACGAGCCGGCGCAGCTCACGCATGTCGCTCACGCCGGACAGCCCGAGCACGCCCGACTTCTTGTTGAGCAGGGTGTCCACGTCGTCCCCGGACATGCCGCCACGTACGAGGTGGAAGACGACGCCCGGGTCGATGTCGCCCGAGCGGGTGCCCATGACCAGCCCTTCGAGCGGCGTGAGGCCCATCGAGGTGTCGAGCGGCCGGCCGCCCAGGATGGCCGACGCCGACGCTCCGTTGCCCAGGTGCAGCACCACCTGCCGCAGCGTCTCGGGTCCGCGCCCCTCGGCCGCCAGCTTGGCCGTCACCGCAGGGTGCGACGCCACCGCCGCCGACACGAACTGGTGCGACGTGCCGTGGAAGCCGTACCGCCGCACGCCGTGCTCGGCCGCGACCTTGCGGTCCAGCGCGTACGTCGAGGCGGCGGCCGGGAGCGACGCGAAGAACGCCGTGTCGAACACCGCGACGTGCGGCACGTGCAACAGCTCGCGCGCCACCTCGATCCCGGTCACGTTCGCGGGGTTGTGCAGCGGCGCCAGGGGGATCAGGTCGCGGATGCCGGCCACGACGTCGTCGTCCACCAGGGTGGGGGCGGAGAAGATCTCGCCGCCGTGCACCACCCGGTGGCCCACGGCGATGATCCCCGCGTCGGCCAGTGCTGGCCCCACCTCGTCGAACATGCCGGCGACCACCCGCAGTGCCTCGCCGTGGTCCGGCACCGCCAGGTCGCGCACGACCTTCTCGCCGCCCGTCTCGTGCTTGACCGTGCCCGACGACTGGCCGATCCGGTCCACGATGCCGCCTGCCACGGCCTCGCCCGAGTCGGGGTCGACGAGCTGGTACTTGAGCGACGAGGACCCGGAGTTGAGCACCAGGACGGTGCGCCGGTCGGGTGCGGAACTGCTCATGCGGTGGGCTCCTCGGACTGGGCCTGGATGGCGGTGATCGCCACGGTGTTCACGATGTCCTGCACCAGCGCCCCGCGCGACAGGTCGTTGACCGGCTTGTTCAGGCCCTGCAGCACCGGGCCGACGGCGACGGCGCCCGCCGAGCGCTGCACCGCCTTGTACGTGTTGTTGCCGGTGTTCAGGTCGGGGAAGACGAACACGGTGGCACGCCCGGCGACGTCGGACCCGGGCAGCTTGGACGCGGCGACCGATGCGTCCACGGCGGCGTCGTACTGGATGGGGCCCTCGACCTCCAGCTCGGGCGTGCGCTCGCGCACCAGGCCCGTGGCGGTGCGGACCTTGTCCACGTCGGCGCCCGTGCCCGACTCGCCCGTGGAGTAGGACAGCATCGCGATCCGCGGGTCCACGCCGAACTGGCGGGCGGTGGCCGCCGAGGAGATGGCGATGTCGGCGAGCTCCTGCGACGTCGGGTCCGGGATGACGGCGCAGTCGCCGTACACGAGCACGCGGTCCTCCAGGCACATGAAGAACACCGAGGAGACCGACGACGTACCCGGCCTGGTCTTGATGATCTCGAACGACGGCCGGATCGTGTGCGCCGTCGAGTGGGCCGCGCCGGAGACCATGCCGTCGGCGAGCCCGAGGTGCACCATCATCGTGCCGAAGTAGGAGACGTCGGTGACGATCTCGCGCGCCCGCTCGACCGTCATGCCCTTGTGGGCGCGCAGCCGGGCGTACTCCGCGGAGAACTTCTCGACGTGCTCGGGGTCGTGCGGCGACAGCACCCGCGCGGCCTCGATGTCCAGGCCGAGCTCGGCGGCGCGCGCCCGGATCGGCTCCTCGTCGCCGAGGATCGTCAGGTCCGCGATCTGCCGCGCCAGCACCGTGGAGGCCGCGCGCAGGATGCGGTCGTCGGAGCCCTCCGGGAGCACGATGTGCCGCCGGTCGGCACGGGCCCGCTCGATGAGCTGGTACTCGAACATGAGCGGCGTGACCACCTGCGGCCGCGGCAGGTCGAGGCGGGCGGCCAGCGCGGTGGAGTCGACGTTCCGCTCGAACAGCGCCCGGGCGGTCTCCACCTTGCGCACCGACTCCTTGTCCACCCTGCCGCGCGTCGTCGCGGCGGCCCGGGCCGTCCGGTAGGTCCCCAGGTCGGTGGTGATGATCGGCAGCTTGGGACGCATCGCCTCCAGGAGCTGCGCCGGGCGGCCCTCCGGGTAGAACCCGCCGTTCAGCACGATCCCCGCCAGGGACGGGAACGACGGCGTCATGTGCGTCGCGAGCAGTCCGATCAGCAGGTCCGTGCGGTCGCCCGGCGTGATGACGACCGCGCCGTCGATCAGCCGCTCCAGCAGGTGCTCGAAGCTCATGGCCCCCACCTGCACGTCGAGCGCCTCGCGGCCCAGCAGCTCCGGGTCGCCCAGGACGAGCTTGCCGTCCACCGCCTCCAGGAGCTGGCCCACCGTCGGGGCCTGCAGGAACGGCTCCTCGGGGATGGTCCACACCGGAAGGTCCGGCTGCGCCTCGGCGAGCACGGCCCGCACCTCCCGCGCGCTGTGCGTGTCCGCGCGGTTGACCACCAGGCCGACCGCCTGGGCATGGTGCGCGGCCAGCTCGGCCAGGCTCACGTCCACCAGCGCCCGCACGCCGTCCGGGGTGCGCTCGCGGCCCGCGACGACCAGCAGCACCGGGGCACCCAGGTTCGCGGCGATGCGCGCGTTGAACGACAGCTCGGTGGGCCCGGCGACGTCGGTGTAGTCGGTGCCGAGCACCACCACCGAGTCGCAGCGCGCCGCCAGGTCGTGGTACCGGGACACGATGCGGCTCAGCGCCGCCTCGGGGTCGGTGTGCAGGTCGGCGTAGGTCACGCCGACGGCGTCGTCGTAGGGGATGTCGACGCCGTCGTGCTCCAGGAGGAGCTCCAGGACGTGGTCCCGCTCGTCCTCCCGGTCGGAGGTCGCGCGCGAGACGGGCCGGTAGACCCCGACCCGCTGGCCCTTGCGGACCAGCAGGTCGAGCACGCCCAGTGCGACCGTCGACTTTCCGCTCTCGCCCTCCGGGCTCGCGATGACGATGCTGCGGGTTGCGCCGGTCACGTGCTGCTCCGTGTTCACTTCGTGGGATTTTCTGCTACTCGTTGTCTCCACCGGTGCCGAGCGTAGCGTCTACCTGCCCGTTGTCGGACTGGTCCTGCGCGTCCGGCCACACCCAGTCGCGCACCTCCGGGATGTCGTCGCCGTGCTCGCGGGTCCACGCACGCGCACGAAGCCGCGCGTCCTGCATGCGCTGGCGCAGACCGGCGTGGGCGCTGCCGAGCGACGGCACACGGTCGATGACATCGATCACCAGGTGGTACCGGTCCAGGTCGTTGAGCATGACCATGTCGAACGGCGTGGTCGTGGTGCCCTCCTCCTTGTAGCCGCGCACGTGGATGTTGGGGTGGCCCGTGCGGCGGTACGTGAGGCGGTGGATGAGCCACGGATAGCCGTGGTACGCGAAGATGATCGGCCGGTCGGTGGTGAACAGGCCGTCGAACTCCGAGTCGGTCAGCCCGTGCGGGTGCTCCTTGGCGTCCTGCAGCCGCATGAGGTCCACGACGTTGACCACGCGCACCTTGAGGTCCGGCAGCTCGCGGCGCAGGATGTCGGCCGCGGCGAGCACCTCCAGCGTGGGCACGTCGCCCGCGCAGCCGAGGACGACGTCGGGCTTCTCGCCCTCGACCTCGCTGCCCGCCCACTCCCAGATGCCGAGCCCGCGCGTGCAGTGCTCGATCGCGGTGGGCATGTCCAGGAAGTTGGGCGCGGGCTGCTTGCCCGCCACCACCACGTTGACGTACTGCCGGCTGCGCAGGCAGTGGTCGTAGGTGGACAGCAGCGTGTTGGCGTCCGGCGGGAGATAGACCCGCACGATCTCCGCCTTCTTGTTCACGACGTGGTCGATGAACCCGGGGTCCTGGTGGCTGAACCCGTTGTGGTCCTGCCGCCACACGTGGCTCGACAGCAGGTAGTTCAGCGAGGCGACGGGCCGCCGCCACGGGATGTCGTTGGTGACCTTGAGCCACTTGGCGTGCTGGTTGAACATCGAGTCGACGATGTGGATGAACGCCTCGTAGCTGGTCAGCAGCCCGTGCCGGCCGGTCAGCAGGTAGCCCTCCAGCCAGCCCTGCACCTGGTGCTCGCTCAGCATCTCCATGACGCGGCCCGCGCGGGCCATGTGCTCGTCCACCTCGGGGCCGATGTACTCGGCGTTCCACTGCTTGTCCGTCACGTCGTACACGGCCTGGAGCCGGTTCGACGCCGTCTCGTCCGGGCCGAAGATCCGGAAGTTGTCCGGGTTGAGCCGGATGACGTCGGTGAGCCACTGGCCCAGCACGCGCGGCGCCTCGGCCTTCGACCCGCCGGGCGTCGGCACGTCCACGGCGTAGTCGCGGAAGTCCGGCAGCCGGAGGTCCTTGAGCAGCAGGCCGCCGTTCGCGTGCGGGTTGGCGCTCATCCGCAGGATGCCCTCGGGCGCCAGCGCACCGATCTCGGGCAGCACGCGGCCGTCGTCGTCGAACAGCTCCTCGGGCCGGTAGGACCGCAGCCAGGTCTCCAGCACCTGGAGGTGCTCCGGGGTGTCCCGGGCGTTCGCGAGCGGCACCTGGTGCGCGCGCCAGGAGCCCGTCGTCTTCTTGCCGTCGATCTCCGCCGGGCCGCTCCAGCCCTTGGGGGTGCGGAACACGATCATCGGCCAGGTGGGGCGGCTGACGTCGCCCTGCCGCGCGCGTTCCTTGATCGCGGCGATCTCGTCGAGCACCTCGTCGAGCAGGGTCGCGAACCGGCGGTGCACGTCGAGCGGCGACTCCTCCTGGTCGTAACCGCCGTCGAAGAAGTAGGGCTTGTGCCCGTAGCCGACCATGAGGTCGTGCAGCTCCTCCTGCGGGATGCGCGCCAGGACCGTCGGGTTGGCGATCTTGTAGCCGTTGAGGTGCAGGATCGGCAGCACGACGCCGTCCTGCGCGGGGTTGAGGAACTTGTTCGAGTGCCAGGAGGTGGCCAGCGGGCCCGTCTCGGCCTCGCCGTCGCCCACCACCGCCGCGACCAGGAGGTCCGGGTTGTCGAAGGCCGCACCGTACGCGTGGCTCAGGGCGTAGCCGAGCTCGCCGCCCTCGTGGATCGACCCCGGCGTCTCGGGCGCGACGTGGCTGGGGATGCCGCCCGGGAACGAGAACTGCCGGAACAGGCGTCGGACGCCCTCCGTGTCCTGCGTGATGTCGCTGTAGACCTCGGAGTAGGTGCCGTCCAGGTAGGCCGAGGCCACCAGGCCCGGTCCGCCGTGCCCGGGACCCGTGACGTAGACGGTCTGCTGCTGCCGCTCCTTGATGGCGCGGTTCAGGTGCGCGTACAGGAAGTTCAGGCCCGGCGTGGTGCCCCAGTGGCCGAGCAGGCGCGGCTTGACGTGGTCCGCCGTCAGGGGTTCGCGCAGCAGTGGGTTGTCGAGAAGGTAGATCTGGCCGACCGAGAGATAGTTCGCCGCCCGCCACCAGGCGTCGAGGCGGTTCAGCTCGGCGGGCTCCAGCTCGTGGACACCGGTGGCGCGCCATCCGGTGGCCGTGTCGGGGGCTGCGGTGGTCGTCATCGCTCACGCTCCTACCTACGAGGTGCCTGGGATCTGTACCAGGTGGCTGCCTGTTCAGCGCCTGCCTGTTCATTCGAACGCAGAATGGGCCCACATGCGAGAGGGGCGCCGTGTGACGCTTCAGACGGAGAGGTCAGGGGGCCGATCTGTACCTGGTACGTGCCGGCGGCGGTTACCGTTGAGGGTATGCCTGTCAGTGCCCCCAGCACACCCGAGCCGAGGGTGATCGACGCCGACGTGGTCGCCGAGCGCCGCACCTTCCTCCAGGTGGCCCGGCAGCCCCGCATGATCGGGCTGCTGCTCGTCTTCGTGCTGGCCGCGCTGGTCTGCGGACGGCTGGGTGCCTGGCAGCTCGACCGCGCGTACGAGCGTGCCGAGCTCGCCGCGCAGCAGGAGGCGGCCGAGGCCGTCGCCGCCGGGCCGGCCTGGCTCGGCGACGTGCTGGCCCCCCAGGAGAGCTTCTCGGGCGAGCTCGTGGGACGCGAGGTGCGGGTGGCGGGCGAGTTCGAACCGGACGGTTCGCTGCTGGTTCCCGGCCGCGCCCTGGAGGGCCGCACGGGCTACCTCGTGCTGACCCCGTTCCGGGTGACCGACGACGGGACCGGCGGAGCGTCCTGGGCCGACCTGTCCGGCGCCCCGGTGCTCGCCGTGGTCCAGGGCTGGGTCGAGACGCCCGCCGACGCCGCGGCCCTCGTCCTGCCCGAGGGCGAGACCACGCTGACGGGCTGGCTGCAGATGGGCGAGTCGACGGCGGGCAGCGCCGCCGTGGTGGACGGCCGGACCGAGCACATCGCCCTCAGCGCGCTCGTCAACGAGTGGGGCGGGCCCATCTACACGGGCTACCTCGTCGCGACCGAGGGCCCCGGCTCGCCGCAGGACGGGGGCGTCGCCGCGCTCCCGCGCCCGACCATCGACGGCGGCTCGGGCGCGAACCTGCAGAACATCTTCTACGCCCTGCAGTGGTGGCTGTTCGGCGGGTTCGCCGTGCTGCTGTGGATCCGGCTGGTGCGCGACGAGATGGCGGGCGGACGCCGCGGCGGCGAGCCCACCGACGCCGGCACGGGCATCGCGGGGCTGCCGGCGGCGTGACCGCCCGGAGCGTCAGCGGTCCAGCACCGCCCGCATGCGGGTGGCGGCCTCCTCGAGGAGCGGTCGCGGGAGCCCGGCGTTGAACCGCACGAAGCCGCGGCCCGCCGCGCCGCAGTCCGCGCCGTCGACCAGCGTGACGCCGGCCTGCTCCCGGAAGAACGTCGCGGCGCTGCCCGGCCCGCCCGGCAGGTCGAGGTCGCGGCAGTCCAGCCAGGCCAGGTAGGTGCCCTCGGGCGCCCGGTAGCCGATCCCCGACCCCTCGAGCAGCTCGCCCAGCCGGGTCACGTTGCCCTGCACGTAGGCGACCACGTCGTCCAGCCAGTCGCGGCCCTCGGTGTAGGCGACCTGGTTGGCCAGCATGCCCAGCGTGGACGCGCCCTCCTCGATGCGCTCGCCCACCTCGTCCCACAGCTTCACGTCCGCGTCGTTCGACAGCACGACCTGGGCGCACTTGAGGCCGGGCAGGTTCCACGCCTTGGACGCGGAGGTGGCCGTGAGGGTGTGGCCCGCCGTCGTCTCGTCGAGCGACGCGTACGGCACGTGCCGGCGGCCCGGACGGACCAGCGGGGCGTGGATCTCGTCGGAGAACACCCGGCCGCCGTGGCGGTCGACGACCTCGGCGACGGCCAGCATCTCCGCGGGCTCCAGGACCCGGCCGATCGGGTTGTGCGGGTTGCACAGGATCAGCAGGTGCCCGCCCGCGGCGAACGCCGCGTCCAGCGCGTCCAGGTCGTAGGTGTAGCGGCCCGCGGCGTCGCGCGCCATCGGCACCTGGATGATCTCCCGGCCCAGCTCGCGCGGCAGGGTGTGGAACGGCATGTACGACGGCGTCGGCACGATGACCGGCGACCCCGGCCGCGAGAAGTGCCGGATGGTGTGCTCCAGCGCCGTCAGCACGTCGGACGCGGGGTGCACCCGGGCCGGGTCCACCACCCACGAGTAACGGTCGGCCGCGAAGGACGCGTACGCCTCGCGCACGCCGGTGACGAGGGCCGGGGGGAGATAGCCCAGCAGGCCGCGGTCCACGGCGTCGTGCAGCGCGGCGCTGATCGGGGGAGCGACCGGGAAGTCCGCCTCGGCGACCCAGGCCCCGATGGTGCCGGGAAAGGCGGTCCACTTGAGGCTGCCGTTCTCGCGGAGCCGGTCTGCGGTGATGGAGTCGAAGGCGTGCGCGTTCACGCTCGCATTGAACCAGGGGACCGCGGCGCGCCGCGGGGGTGCCCGGCCCTCAGGACAGGTAGCGCGCCTCGAGCGCGGCGAGCTTCGCCTCGGCCTCGCCGTGGATCTTCTTCTCCAGCACGAACGACATCACGGGGACGACGCCGGCGATCACCATCGTCACCAGGCGACCGAAGCCCCAGCGCATCTTCGACCACAGGTCGGCGACCGTGACCAGGTACACCACGTAGATCCAGCCGTGCGCGAAGGGCACCCAGGCGATGAACGGCATGACGCCGTCGACGTCGGTCACCGCGCCCAGGCCGTACTTGATGCCCAGCTCGACGCAGAGGATCAGGAGCATGACACCGGTGACCAGCGCCATGAAGCGGTAGCGGGACATGGCGCCGCGGGCCTTGCGGATCGCGGTGGCGGCCGCCTCGGCGGAGATCTCGGGAGCGGTCTGCGGGGTACTCACAGCAATCGAGGATATGCCTTTTCCGGAGCGGTCCGGGACCGTCCCCGGCCGTTCCCGGACCGCGCGGCAGGGCTGTGGATAAAGCGTGGATCAATGTCAGTGGTCGTCCGTACGGTGTTGGTCGTGCGCTCCCTCCCCTTTGCTGATCCCGGCACCCCGCCGCTGCGCGGGCCGATCACCCTGCTCCTGTGGCTCGCGCGCAAGCAGGCGCGGGTGCTGCTCGTCGCTGTGTTCTTCGGCGTGCTCTCGTTCACGTGCAGCGCGTTCCAGCCGTTCCTGCTGGGCCGGATCATCGACAGCGCCACCGGCTCGGGGCTGAGCCGGACCACCTGGACGTGGGCGGCCGTCATGCTCGGCGTCGGTCTCGTCTGGATCGCGTCCAACGCCATCGGGCACCGGTGGGACATCACGGCCTGGATGCACGCCGCCTTCCGCACGTCACAGCTCGTGACCCGCACCGTCGCACGGTCGGGCCACAACATCACCAAGGAGCTGCCGACCGGTGAGGTGGTCTCGTCGGTCGCCAACGACACCATGCGGATCGGCGAGGTGTTCGCCATCGCCGCCCAGACCCTGGGCAGCCTCGCCACCTACGGCATCGTGGTGGTGCTGATGCTCACCCAGTCGCTCACGCTGGGCCTCGTCATCGCGCTCGGCCTGCCGGTGGTCGCGGCCATCCTTGCGCTGCTGGTCAAGCCGCTGCAGAAGCACCAGAAGAACCAGCGCGACGCCCAGGGGCGGCTCACCACGCTCGGCGCGGACACCGTCTCCGGCCTGCGCATCCTGCGCGGCATCGGGGGCGAGAAGGTGTTCACCGGCCGGTACCGCGTGCAGTCGCAGAAGGTCCGGCAGGCGGGCGTCGACGTCGCGGGCACGCAGTCGATCCTCGACGCCCTCCAGATCCTGCTGCCGGGGCTCTTCATCGCCCTCGTGGTGTACCTCGGAGCGGCCGAGGCCATCGCGGGGCGGATCACCACGGGCCAGCTCGTCGCGTTCTACGGGTACGCGTCGTTCCTGTCCTGGCCGGTGCACCTGCTCGTGCAGTCCGTCAACGTCGTCACCAAGGCGCACGTCGCGGCGGGCAAGGTGGTCAAGGTGCTGCAGGTGGTCCCGGCCACCGGTGCCGCCGGCCCGACGGCCGACATGCCGCCGGCCGGGGTCCCCCTGGTGGACGACACGACCGGTGTGACCCTCGAACCGGGCCGGGTCGTGGCGCTCGTCAGCGCCGACCCGGACGAGTCCGCGCGGGTCGCCGTCCGGATGGGCCGGTTCGACGACGAGGCGGAGGCCGAGACCCCCGTGACGCTCGGCGGGGTCCGGCTGGGCGACCTCGACAAGCACGCGCTGCGGGAACGGATCGTGGTGGCGGACGCGACCCCGGCGCTGTTCTCCGGCCGCCTCGCGGGTGAGCTCGACGTGCGCGACGGCGCCGACCGGGAGTCGCTGCTGCGCGCCCTGCACATCGCCGATGCGCACGACGTGCTGGACTCGCTGCCCGACGGCATCGAGGGCGAGATCCCGGAGAAGGGGCGCTCGCTGTCGGGCGGCCAGCGGCAACGGGTGGCCCTGGCGCGGGCGTTGCTCACCGACCCGGAGATCCTGGTGCTCGTCGAGCCCACCTCCGCGGTCGACGCCCACACCGAGGCGCGCATCGCCCAGCGCCTCACCGGCTGGCGCCGCGGCCGCACCACGCTGATCGTCACGGCCAGCCCGCTCGTGCTCGATCACGTGGACGAGGTGATCTTCCTCGACGCCGGCCGCGTCGCCACGCGCGGGACGCACCGCGAGCTGCTCGACCTGCCGACGAACGCTCCCGGTGGACGCGAGGCCGCCCGCTACCGGCGGGTGGTGGGCCGCTCGCTGGCGGAGGACGACGAGGGCACGGCTCTGGACCAGGAGCTCGACGAGCTGCTGGGCGTGAACGCACAGGAAGGAGGCACGGCATGAGCACGGGAAAGATCCTGCCGATCGCCGACGCCACCGAGACCTGGCAGTACACGCGCCAGCTCCTCGGCCGGCACAAGGGACCGCTGGTGATCATCACCGTGGCGAACACGGTGGCCGCCATGGCCGGGCTGGTCGGCCCGTTCGTGCTGGGCAAGCTCGTCGACGCCGTGACCAGGGGTGCCACGCTCGAGGTGGCGCGGAACCTGGTGCTGGTCGCGGTCGGCGCGATCGTGGTGCAGGCCCTGATCACCCGGTTCGCGCAGCGCCGGGCCATGGTGTTCGGCGAGACCGTGTTCGCCGACATGCGCGAGGAGTTCGTCGAGACGGTCACCTCCCTGCCGCTGTCCACGGTGGAGACGGCAGGCACCGGCGACCTCATCGCCCGCACCACCCGCGACGTCAGCCGGATCCAGAACGCGGTGCGCTTCGGCGTGCCCCGCCTGGTGATCGCCGTGGTCACGCTCGTGCTGACGTCCGTGGTCAGCCTGTTCGTGTCGCCGCTGGTGGCGCTGGGCATGTTCGTCGGCGTGCCGGTGCTCGTCGCCGTCGCCCGCTGGTACCTGAAGCGGGCCACGCCCGCCTACCAGCGGGAGTCCGCGGCCTACGCCCGGCTCGACGGCACCGTCACCGAGTCCGTCGAGGGGGCGCGCACCATCGACGCGCTGCGCATCGGCCGGCGACGCACGGCACGTGGCGACGACGACCTCCACGAGGCGTTCCAGGCCGAGCGCGGCACGCTCAACCTGCGCACGGTCCTGTTCCCCGGTGTGGACTTCGCGTTCATGATCGCGCCCGTCTCGGTCCTCGTGTGGGGCGGGTTCCTCGCGTCCGAGGGCACGGTGACCATCGGCATGGTCGCGACCATCGTGATGTACACCTACCAGCTCCAGGGGCCGGTCTGGGAGCTCATCTTCTGGCTGGACGAGATCCAGGTGGCGGCCACGTCGCTGTCCCGCATCATCGGGGTGCGGCTCGTGCCGACGGACCGCAGCGCCGGGACCGCGGTGCCCGTCGACGAGCAGGTCCGCGGCCAGGGTGTGCGCTACGCGTACCGCGAGGGCACCGACGTGCTGCACGGCATCGACCTCGACCTGCGGGTGGGGGAGCGGCTGGCGGTCGTCGGACCGTCGGGTTCCGGCAAGTCCACCCTGGGCCGCATGCTGGCCGGCATCCACCCGCCCACCGGCGGCACGGTGCGGGTCGGCGGCGTCCCGCTCGTGGACCTGCCCCTGGAGGACCTGCGCAAGCACGTGGCGCTCGTGACCCAGGAGCACCACGTGTTCGTGGGGTCGCTGGCGGAGAACCTGCGCCTGGCCAAGATCGACGCCGACGACGAGGAGCTGATGGACGCGCTGCGCGCCGTCGACGCGCACGGCTGGGTGGAGGCGCTCGACGAGGGTCTCGCCACCGAGGTCGGGTCGGGCGGCCACAAGCTCACCCCGGCACAGGCGCAGCAGATCGCCCTCGCCCGGCTCGTGCTGCTCGACCCGCACACGCTCGTGCTCGACGAGGCGACGTCGCTGCTCGACCCGCGCGCGGCCCGGCACCTGGAGCGCTCGCTCAACGCGGTGCTCGAGGGGCGCACCGTCGTGGCCATCGCGCACCGGCTCCACACGGCGCACGACGCCGACCGCGTCGCGGTGCTCGACGGGGGCCGGATCACCGAGATCGGCCCGCACGACGAGCTGGTCGCGGCGGGCGGCGACTACGCGAGCCTCTGGCACAGCTGGCAGCACGAGTAGCCCGTTGAGTGCGGGATGTTCGCCCTCTTGAACGCTTGAGGAGGGCGAACATCCCGCACTCAACGCGGTTGCTCGGGGTGCCGGCCCAGGGCCGACGAGATGCGGGACGCCGCGTCGCGCACGATCGGGGCCAGGGTCTCCAGGCGTTCCGGCGGCATGTAGGGGCGGGTCGCCGCCACGCTGATCGCGGCGACGATCGAGCCGGAGATGTCCCGCACAGGTGCCGCGACGCAGAGGATGCCCGGCTCGTTCTCCTCCAGGTCGAACGCGACCCCTCGGGCCGCCGAAGCCTCCATGACCTGCACGAATGCCTCGGGAGTCAGGACGTCGCGCGCCGGTTCGTCCCCCGCGCCGGCCGGCCGCTCGGCGACGAACTGGTCGTGCCAGCGCGCGGGGCCGTCCAGGAGCAGGGCCTTGCCGATGCCTGTTCGGGTCAACGGCATCCGGTGCCCGATCTGCGAACGCATCACCGCGCCGCGCGTGCCCGGGATCTTGTCGAGGTACAGCACCTGCCCGCGGTCCTCGATGGCGAGGTGGACGGTGTCGTGCACCCGCTCGGCCAGGGTGCGCAGCACCGGCGCGGCCACCTCCGTGACGGGGTTCTCCTGGAGCGCCTGGTAGCCCAGCTCGATGAGGGCCGGACCGAGCGCGTACGCGCCGTCGTCGTGCTGGCGGAGGTAGCCGGTGGCCAGCAGGAGCTGGAGCAGGCGGTGCGTGGTGCTCCGCCCGACCCCGGTGGCCTCGGCGATGTCGCGCAGCCGGCTGCGGCCCCGCGCCACGGCGTTCACGACGGCGATACCTCGGGCGAGCGTCTGCGTGCCCGGGGGAGGCACGACGTCGTCGGCGCGCCCCGGGACGGCGGTGCCTGCGGGAACGGTGCCGCGCCCGGCAGTCCCGGCGGTCCCGGCGGCCCCGGCGTCTCCGGGCGGCTCGTGGCGCTGTGGCGTCGCGGTCATGCGGCACACCGTATCCCGATAATAGGGAAACGGTTCCATCAATCGGTCCACCCGCTTACCGTCCAGGCATGGCTGACGACGCAGGGGAGCCCGACGCCGCGCTCATCGCCCTCGACTGGGGCACCACCACGTTCCGTGCGTGGCTCCTGGACAGTGCGGGCACGGTCCTCGACCGCGTCCGGTCCGACGACGGTGTGCTGACCGTCTCGGAGCGCGCGGGTACCGCGGCGGCCCGGGCGGTCGCGTTCGCCGACGTCTTCGGCAGGCAGTGCCGTCCCTGGCTCGCGGGGCACCCGGGTGTGCCGGTGCTGTGCGCGGGGATGGCGGGCTCGAACCACGGCTGGGCAGAGGCCGGATACCTCGACGTCCCGGCGGAGCTCGGTGAGCTCGCGGGGCTGCTGACGGTGGTACCGGCCGGCGAGTCGGTCGTGCACATCGTCCCCGGGCTGCGGGCGACCGGCGCCGACCCCGACGTCATGCGCGGTGAGGAGGTGCAGCTCGTGGGCGCCCTCAGCGGGCAGGACGGGCCGGCCACCGTGCTGCTGCCCGGCACGCACTCGAAGTGGGTGCGGCTCGACGGCGCCCGCGTCACCGGGTTCACCACCGCGATGACCGGCGAGCTCTACGGGCTGCTGCTGCGGGACAGCATCCTGGCGCGGTTGGCCACCGGCGCGCCGGGGCCAGAGGTGACCGAGGCCTTCCTGCGCGGGCTGGAGACCGAGTCCGCGCTCGGCGACGAGCGCGGACTACCCGCTCTGCTGTTCACGGCCCGCACGCACGTGCTCGCCGGGCTGCTCGAACCCGGGCACGTCGCCGACTACGTCTCCGGCCTGCTCATCGGCACCGAGGTGCGGCACGGGCTGCGCACGACGCCGGACGGCGTGGTCGCCCTGTGCGGGCCGCCGTCGACCACCGACCGTTATCGCGCCGCGCTCGAACGGTGCGGTGCGTCCGTCCGGGTCGTGCCGGAGGGCGCCGCCGTCCGCGGGCTGTGGCGGGTGGCCGCCGACGCGGGGCTGGTGCCCGCCCGGTCCGCGCCGGTCACGTCGCCGCCGGCTGCCCCCTCGCCCGCCGCGCCTTCCGCAGCCGTCCCGCCGGCCACACGTGCGCCGTCGCCCACACCCGCCCCGCCCGCCACCGAGGAGCCCTCCCCATGACCTATCCCTCCGCCGGACTGGTGGCCATCCTGCGCGGCGTGACCCCCGCGGAGGCGGTCGACATCGCCGAGGCGGTGTTCGAGGCCGGGTTCGACGCCGTCGAGGTGCCGTACAACTCGCCGGACCCGCTGGAGTCGATCCGCCGCATCCGTGCCGCCGGGCCGTCCGACCGCCGCGTCGGCGCGGGCACCGTGCTCACGCCGGACGACGTCCGCCGGGCCGCCGACGCCGGGGCGTCCCTGATCGTCTCGCCGAACACACGGGCCGACGTCGTCGCCGAGACGGTGCGGCTCGGCCTGGAGAGCTATCCCGGTGCCGCGACCCCCACCGAGGCGTTCGTCGCGCTCGACGCCGGCGCGCGCGCCGTCAAGCTCTTCCCGGGCTCGACGATCGGCGTGAGCGGGATGCGCGCGTGGGCGAGCGTGCTGCCCCCGGGCACGGGTCTCGTGCCCGTGGGCGGCGTCGACGCGGGGAACCTCGCCGAGTGGGCCCGCGCCGGCGCGGCGGGCGCCGGGATCGGCACGGCTCTCTACCGCCCGGGCGACACCCCGGACACCGTGGCCCACCGCGCCGCGACCCTGACCGCCCTCTGGCCGGGACCCCGGTGACGCCCCGAGATCCGGTGCCGGCGGAGGAGCCCACCGACGGGCGGCCCGGATCGGAATCGTTGAACGGAGCAGCAGCATGAAGATCGTCTCGATGACCACGTACGCCGTCCCGCCCCGGTGGCTCTTCCTCCGGATCGAGACCGACACCGGCATCGTCGGCTGGGGCGAGCCCACGCTCGAAGGGCGCGCCGCCAGCGTCGCTGCCGCCGTCGAGGAGCTGTCCGACTACCTGATCGGCAAGGATCCGCGCCGCATCGAGGAGCACTGGACCGTGCTGTACCGCTCCGGGTTCTACCGCGGCGGCGGCATCCACATGAGCGCCCTGGCCGGGATCGACCAGGCGCTCTGGGACATCACGGGCAAGGCCCTCGGGGCGCCGGTGCACGACCTGCTCGGCGGACGGGTGCGCGACCGCATCAAGGTCTACTCCTGGATCGGCGGCGACCGGCCGGCCGAGACCGCGGCGCAGGCCAAGGAGGCCGTCGACCGGGGGTTCTCCGCCGTGAAGATGAACGGACCCGAGGAGCTGCAGTACCTCGACACGCGGGACAAGGTGGAGCGGGTCGTCGCCAACGTGGCCGCCGTCCGCGAGGCGGTCGGGCCCGACGTCGGCATCGGCGTCGACTTCCACGGCCGCGTGCACCGGCCCATGGCCCGGGTGCTGCTCGACGCGCTGGCGCCCTACCACCTGATGTTCGTGGAGGAGCCGGTGCTGTCGGAGCATGTCGACGGCGTGGCCGACGTGCTGCGCGCCTCGGCCACGCCGATCGCGCTCGGCGAGCGGCTGTACTCCCGGTGGGACTTCAAGGACGTCATCACGTCGGGCGTGGTCGACGTGGTCCAGCCCGACCTCTCGCACGCCGGCGGCATCACCGAGGTCCGCAAGATCGCGGCGATGGCCGAGGCGTACGACATCGCCGTCGCGCCGCACTGCCCGCTCGGCCCGATCGCGCTGGCCTCCTGCCTGCAGCTCGACGCCGTCGCCTACAACGCGGTGATCCAGGAGCAGAGCCTGGGCATCCACTACAACACCTCGAACGACCTGCTCGACTACCTCGCCGACCCCACGGTCTTCGACTACGAGGACGGCTACGTGAGCATCCCCCGGGGCCCCGGCCTCGGCATCGAGGTGAACGAGGACTACGTGCGCGAGCGCGCCGCCGAGGGGCACCGCTGGCGCAACCCGGTGTGGCGGCACGCGGACGGCTCGTTCGCGGAGTGGTGAGCATGCCCGGCAGGTGCGGCACGTTACACGGGTGCGGAGCGCCCGAGGGCCGCGGGGCACTTAGACTTGGCCCGTGACGTCACCCGCCACCGCTCCCGAGGCTCAGCCCCAGACCCCCCGCCCGGTCATCGTCGTCGACTTCGGCGCGCAGTACGCCCAGCTCATCGCGCGCCGCGTGCGCGAGGCCCGGGTGTACTCGGAGATCGTGCCGCACACGTTCACGGTCGAGCAGATGCTCGCCAAGGACCCGGCGGCCATCATCCTGTCCGGCGGCCCGTCCTCCGTGTACGCGGCCGGCGCCCCGTTCGTGGACCCCAAGCTGTTCGAGGCCGGCGTTCCGGTCATGGGCATCTGCTACGGGTTCCAGGCCATGGCGCAGGCGCTCGGCGGCGAGGTGGCGCAGACCGGGCTGAGCGAGTTCGGCGGCACGGAGGTCGAGGTGTGCTCTGCCGGTGTGCTGCTCGCCGACACCCCCGAGCACCAGACCGCGTGGATGAGCCACGGCGACGCCGTGCACAAGGCGCCCGTCGGCTTCGAGGTGCTCGCCACCTCCGAGGGCTCGCCCGTCGCCGCCTTCGAGGACACCCGCCGCCGCCTGTACGGCGTGCAGTGGCACCCCGAGGTGAAGCACTCCGCGCACGGCCAGACGGTGCTGGAGCACTTCCTCTACGAGGGCGCCGGCCTGGCGCCCGACTGGACCCCGGGCAACGTCATCGCCGACCAGGTCGCCGCCATCAAGGCGCAGATCGGCGACGCCCGCGTCATCTGCGCGCTGTCCGGCGGCGTGGACTCCGCGGTCGCGGCCGCGCTCGTGCAGCGCGCCGTGGGCGACCAGCTCACCTGCGTGCACGTCGACCACGGCCTGATGCGGGCCGGCGAGGTCGAGCAGATCGAGAACGACTTCGTCGCCTCCACCGGCGTGAAGCTCGTGGTCCGCGACGAGAAGGAGCGGTTCCTGACGGCGCTGGCCGGCGTCAGCGACCCGGAGACCAAGCGCAAGATCATCGGCCGCGAGTTCATCCGCGTGTTCGAGGACGCGCAGCGGGACATCGTCGCCGAGGCCGGTGCGCACGGCGAGGAAGTCAAGTTCCTCGTGCAGGGCACGCTGTACCCGGACGTCGTCGAGTCCGGCGGCGGCGAGGGCGCGGCCAACATCAAGAGCCACCACAACGTGGGCGGCCTGCCGGACGACCTGAACTTCGAGCTGGTCGAGCCGCTGCGCACCCTGTTCAAGGACGAGGTCCGCGCCGTGGGCCGTGAGCTCGGCGTGCCCGAGGAGATCGTCTCCCGCCAGCCGTTCCCCGGCCCCGGCCTGGGCATCCGGATCGTCGGCGAGATCACGGCCGAGCGCCTGGAGATCCTGCGCCGCGCCGACGCGATCGCCCGCGAGGAGCTGACCAAGGCCGGCCTGGACAACGAGATCTGGCAGTGCCCGGTCGTGCTGCTCGCGGACGTCCGCAGCGTCGGCGTCCAGGGCGACGGCCGCACCTACGGCCACCCGATCGTGCTGCGCCCGGTCTCGTCCGAGGACGCGATGACGGCCGACTGGACGCGCCTGCCCTACGACGTGCTGTCGACCATCTCGACCCGCATCACCAACGAGGTGCGTGAGGTCAACCGCGTGGTGCTCGACGTGACGAGCAAGCCGCCGGGCACCATCGAGTGGGAGTGACGTCCCGCGGCCCCGTACCCGGTCCGGGTGCGGGGCCGCGGTCGTCCCGGCATGCCCCCGGCAGCCGTCACCAGCCCGCGAGGCGGGCCCAGCTCAGCCCGACGACGGTGCCGATCAGCATGTACGGCCCGAACGCGATGCCCGTCTTCCAGCCGGCTCGCCGGCCGAGCAGGAGCACGACCGCCACCACCCCGGCCAGCACGTGGGCGGCGAAGACGCCGACGACGAGCGTCGTCCACGAGTGCCAGGCCAGGACCGCGCCCAGGCTCATGGTGAGCTTGACGTCGCCGTACCCGATCCCGCCGCGCGGGGCCACGAGGTAGAGCACCTGGTACAGGGCGAAGAAGGCCAGTCCGCCGAGCACCGCCCGGCCGAGCGACCCCCAGGCTCCCGTGCCGGCGGCGGCCACGGCGAGCAGCGCCGCCGTCGCCCACGTGAGCGGGAAGACCAGCGCGTTCGGCAGCCGGTGCGTGCGGGCGTCGATCACGCCGAGCGCGGCGCCCACCACGCCGAGCACCAGGTACGCGGGGGTGAGCCAGCCGGGCCCGCTCGCCCAGACGGCCCACGCAACCGCCGGCACGACGGCGACGGCGATGCCCCGCGCGAACGGGGCCACCTCGGCCCGGGCACGTTCGTACTGGCGGACGACGAAGGGCTGGGCGGGGCTCGTCGCTGCCGGGTCGCTGGGGGTCACCCGGGGAGGCTATCGGCGCCCCGGGCCCCGTGCACCACGTTCGTGAGCGTGGAGATCGATCGACCGCGGAAAGGCCCGGTCAGGGAGGATTCCGCCGGCCCGTCTCCGGTCGCCGAGGAAGGTGCCCCGCGCAGGCCTGTTGCTGGCAGTAGACAACGTCTACCCAGAGCAACAGGCCTGCGCGGGGCACCTTCCCCCTGCGCCGCCGGCAGGTCCCGGCAGCGCACACCGGCGGACGGCGCGCGGCCTGCCCTCAGCTCCGGGACGGCAGGAGCGCCGCCGCTTCGGCGTAGGTCCGTTCCGTCGCGGCCAGGACCTCCGGCCAGGTCACGCCCGACGGCGGGGTCGCCGCCCGCGCCAGCAGGCCGTCGAGCAGGCCGGGCTCCGCCGCGAGCCGGACGACCGCCGCCGCCAGCGCCTCGTCGTCGGGTACGACGAGCCCGGTGGCGCCGTCCGTCACACGCTCGGCGACCCCCGAACCC
This sequence comes from Promicromonospora sp. NPDC052451, assembly GCF_044547525.1. Lineage (NCBI taxonomy): Bacteria > Bacillati > Actinomycetota > Actinomycetes > Micrococcales > Promicromonosporaceae > Promicromonospora > Promicromonospora sp. NPDC052451. The sequence continues at coordinate 295,819 of NZ_JBIUAP010000007.1, read as the reverse complement.
GCGCGGGTGACCACCGCGAGCCCCGCCGCCTGGGCCTCCAGGGCGGCGAGGCCGAAGGCCTCGGCGACGGCGGGCGCGGCGAAGACGTCGGCCCGGGCGTAGAGACGTTTGAGCTCGGTGGCGGTGAGGCGTCCGGGCAGGGCGACGATGTCGCGCAGGTCGTGCTCCGCCACGAACCGCAGAGCGGCCGCGCGGTCCGGGCCGTCACCGGCAAGGGTCACGAAGAGGGAGCCGTCCGGGAGCCGGGACGCGGCGTCGGCGACCGCGGCGAGCAGCGGCAGCATCCGCTTGCGGGACGCGAACCGTGCGGCGGACACCACGTGCACCGCCGGGCCCTCGGGCCGCCGGTCGCGCTCGGTCCGGGGCACCTTCCAGGCGTCCAGGTCGAGGCCGTTGGGCAGGATCGCGACGTCGGTCCCGGTGACGTCCCGCAGCGGCCGGGCCGTCAGCTCGCTGACCGCCGTCCACCGTACCGGCCACCGTGACCATCGGGTCATGGCATCGGCGGTGGCGAAGAGCGGGGCCGCCGCGCCCCACACGCTGTGCACGGTCAGCACCGCGGGCAGGTCGAGGCGGGTCACGGATCGCAGTGCGGCCTGCACGGTCGGGGCCAGCACCCCCATGTGCAGGTGCACGACGTCGGGCCGCTCGCCCCGCGTGATCGAGTCCCGGAGGCGCCCGGTCACGTGGGCGGTGGAACGGGGGTGGACCGGCCAGCCGCCCGGCACCCGGGCAGCGATGCGGTGCACCGTCACGCCGTCCTCGACGGTGGTGCCGACCCCGTGGGCGCCGGGGCGGGCGGGGGTCGTCGTGATGACCTCGACGTGGTGCCCCGCGGCCGCCTGCTGCCCGGCCAGGCGGCTCACCTGCGCCTCGATGCCGCCGAGCAGGGGCAGGTAGGTGTCCGACACGTGGGTGATGCGCACGGCGTCATCCTCGCACCGGAGGGCCTACCTACGCCTGTGGCCTAGCGTCGCCGCACGCTGGACACCACCGAGCCGACCACCAGGATCACGCCCGCCGCACCCAGCAGCACGATCAGGGCGACGCCCAGGTCGAACACCACGCCCGCCGCGACCGCGAGGATCCCCAGGCCGATCGCGATGACGATCAGTCCCCAGACGGCCGTCCCGACGCGCGGACCGCGCCGCACGGCGGGCTGGGCCACGGGCTGACCCGTCTGTGCGGCGCCCGCCTGTGCGGGAGCTGCCTGCCCCGGACCGGCCGGACCAGCGCCTGTCGGTGCGGAGCCCGTCAGGACGGGCTGCCCGCCCACGGGCACGGGACCGGTCTGCGGGCCCGGCCCCTGCGGCGCCGGCTCGCGCAGCGGGGCGAGCGGGTCGGACTCGTCGTGGACCGGGGCGTCCTGGACGGCGTCCGACTCGGCCTGGACCCGGGCCGCGGCGATGCCGTAGGCCGGGTGCACCTCCCCCTCGGGCGCGGTGCCCTCGGGGATCCGGTGGGTCGCCTGCGCGATCTCCTGCGTCGGCGGGGTGGCCGACGCCGGGGTCACCTGGGTCGGTGTCTCGGCCAGGACCGCCGCCGGGGGCAGCACCTCGGTCGGGTCGGCGGAACTCCCGGCGGAACCGGTGGTGCCGCCGGCCGTGGGATTGGTGGTGTCGTGCGTCAGATCGGTCATGATGTCGCTCGCGTCCTGGCCCTCGGGCCGGCCGGTTGTCTGGGACGTGTCGGCCCCGGGTGTCCCCGAGCCTGTCTCGTCGGGGGTCTCGGGAGGCGTCTCGGTCGAGGCCTCGGCCCGGGCCTTGTCGTCGTGTGCGCGGTCGTCGTGCGCGTGCTCGCTCATCGCGTGCTCCTTCCCTCGGTCTCGCTGACGATCACTTCGCCGGCGCCGGCCCGGATGTCGAGGCTGAGCACCGCGCCGTCGTCACCGACCTCGTCGCTCGCGAAGTACGTGTCGGAGCCGACGCCGCTCGCGGCGCGGTCCTGGTCGTCCACGTTCCACCGGACGTTTCCTGCGGCGACGTAGGCGTTCGCCTCGACCGCCACGTCCTGGGGCACCGTCACCACGGTCTGGCCCGCGCCCAGCTCGATCGGCACGACGACGGGGTCGCCCGGCTCGACCCGGGACAGGTCGAGCTCGGACAGGTCGATCTCCGGGTCGCCCCACTGGACGTAGAAGCCGTTCTCGGCCTCGCGCAGGGTCTGCACCACCACGGTGCCCTCGGTGAGGGTGGCCGCATCCGGGTTGGACGGGTTGGTCATGATGTCCTCGACCTCGCGGCCGGTCGAGACCGCCTCGTCGGCCCACTCGTCGGGCGAGCTGCTGTAGAACGCGATGTACGCGAGACCGAACAGCAGGGCGACGATCGCGAAGAACCCGAGCACGCCGCTGGTGCGGCCGCGCAGGGCCGAGACGAGGATCGCCACGCCCAGGATCACCGTCGAGAGGCCCAGCCAGACTGCGCTGAGCCCGGGGCCGTCGTCCAGGAAGCCCACGGCACCCAGCCGGTCCGCGGCCAGCAGCAGGGCCCCGACCAGCAGGATCAGGCCCACGGTGATGCCGACGGCGGCGCTGCCCGGACCACGCCGGACGCGCACCGGGGGCGGCGCCGTGCGGACGAGCGGCGTTGGCGGCGGGGTGGGCCGGTACTGCGGCTGCTGGCGCTGCGGCGCGGGGCCGGCGCCGGTGGCGTACACGAGGCCCTCGGACCGCCGGTAGTCGACCGGCGGGGCCGGGGTGAACGAGGCCTGGCCACCCGGGCCCTGGTCGGAGCCCGGCGCGGTGCCGGACGGGGCACCGGGAACCGGCGCACCGTGCACCGGCGCGCCCGGCGTCGGGACGCCCTGCGTGCCCGGCGTCGGGACGCCCTGCGCACCCGGCGCCGGGACGCCCGGACCGCCCGGTCCCGTGTTCCGGGCGTCGCGGTGCCGCTGCACCCCCTGGACGATCAGGTACGCCGTGACCCCGAGGACGGCCATCCAGAAGAGGAACGCCAGCCACTCCCAGCCGCCGTCGTCCCACCAGCCCAGCGGGCCGCCCCAGGCGAAGCCGATCAGGAACACGGCCACCGAGCCGAGCATCGCGACGTCGAAGTTGCCGCGCGTCGCCTCCTGCAGGTGGATCCGTCCGTCGCGCTCCGGCAGGAGCGCCCAGCCGATGCCGTACAGGATGAGGCCGAGACCACCGAGGAAGAAGCTGATGATCAGCAGACCGCGCACCAGCAGCGGGTCCCAGCCGATCCGCTCCGCGAGACCGCCCGCCACACCGCCCACCCAGCGCTGGTCGGAACGCGGGAACAGGCCGCGGCGGATGGACGCGAAGAAGCCGGTCTCCGGGTAGGGCTGCTGCCCGGGAGCGGCAGGTGCGGCGTCGGCCTGCTGGTCGGACGCCGGTTCGGCGGGGTCGACAGCCGGGCCGGAGTACGTGGTGTCCGGTCCGGCCGACCCCGCGTCGGCCGGGCCACCCGGCCCGCTCGTGGCGTCCTGGGGACGCGTCTCGTCGGTGCTCATGATGTCCATGCTGGTCGACCGGCACCCCTCCCGGCATCGGGGACCGGCCCTGAACCAACCCTGGTTCCCCCGGCCGGGCACCCTGAGATCCCGGCTCAGGCATGTTCAGGGAACCGGCGGCGTGTGACGATCGGGGGGTGAAGCAACGACTTACCCTCCGCAGGCCCGGCCAGGCCGGGCCCGGATACAGCGGCCGCTGGTTGGCCGGTGTCGCCGCCGGCCTGGCGGCGCACACGGGCCTGCCCGTGTGGCTGGTCCGCGTCGCCTTCGTCGTGCTCACCGGCTTCGCGGGGGCCGGGATCGTGGCCTACGTCTTCTGGTGGGTGACCGTGCCGGCCGGCGTGCCCACCCGGCCCGACGACGCCGTGCCCACCGAGCGCCGCCGCCTCGCCCCCCGTCTCACCACCGACGCCGCCGCCGACGCCGGGGCCCAGGAGCGCAGCACGGCGTCGCTCGTCGACCGGGTGCGGCTCTCCGGACCGGTGTCCCGGCTGGCGGCGCGCGACATCTGGGTCGGCGTGGTGCTGCTGTCCAGCGCGGCGCTGCTGGTCGCCTACCGCGCCGGGTGGGACCCGGTCGCATCCTGGGTGCTGCCCGCCCTCATCGGGCTCGGCGGTGTGGCGCTGGCCTGGAGCCAGATCGACGCGACCGAGCGGGACAAGTGGGTGGGCGGCTCCGGGTCGCTCCTGCGCTCGCGGACGGCGCTGCTGCGGCTGGCCGGCGGCGTGGTGCTGACCATGCTCGGCGTGCTGATGCTCGTGGGACAGGACACGCCCGTCAGCGTGCTCATGCAGGCCACCGTGGCGTCGGTGGCGATGGTCGCGGGCCTGGTGCTGGTCTCGGTGCCGTGGTGGATCCGGCTGGTGCGGCAGCTCGGCGACGAGCGCGCCGCCCGCGCCCGGGAGGCCGAGCGCGCCGACATCGCCGCCCACCTGCACGACTCCGTGCTGCAGACCCTCGCCCTGATCCGGGCCCAGGCCAAGGACCCCGAGGCCGTGTCCCGCATGGCGCGCGCCCAGGAGCGCGAGCTGCGCGGCTGGCTGTACGACGACCGCCGTGAGCCGGGCACGTCCGTGTCGGCCGAGCTCAAGGAGCTGGTGGCCGAGATCGAGGACGCCGTGGCACCGCTCACCGTGGAGACCGTGGTGGTGGGCGACTGCCCGCCCACCGAGTCCACGGCGGCGATGCTCCAGGCCACCCGTGAGGCGCTGCTCAACGCCTTCAAGCACGGGTCCCCGCCCGTGTCGGTGTACCTGGAGGTGACGGACGAGGTGGCCGAGGTGTTCGTCCGGGACCGTGGCGACGGGTTCGACCTGGACGAGATCGCGCAGGACCGGTTCGGCGTCCGGGAGTCGATCCTCGGGCGCGTGCGCCGGCGCGGCGGCACCGCCGAGGTCGTGAGCAGGCCAGGATGGGGTACCGAGGTGCGGCTGCGGATGCCGCTGGACAAGCCGGCGAACGGCGAGAAGAAGACCGAGAAGAACGGCAGGGCACGGGCGGCGTCGGCCCCCGGTGCCGTGCCGGCCACTGTGGAAGGTGCGACGAGATGACAACCCCCGCGACGCCGTCGGGCAGCACGCAGAGCTCCGTGACCATCCCGGTGCCCGTGGTGCTCGTGGACGACCACCACCTGTTCCGCACCGGCGTGCGCGCCTCGCTGGACGACCGGGTGACGGTGGTGGGCGAGGCGTTCGACGTCGACTCCGCGGTGGCGCAGGTGCACCAGCACCGCCCGCCCGTGGTGCTGCTCGACGTGCACCTGCCGGGCGGCAACGGGGGCGGCGGCGCCGAGGTGGTGCAGCGGTGCGCCGGGCTGCTGACCGAGGGCGTGCGGTTCCTCGCGCTGTCGGTGTCGGACGCGGCCGAGGACGTCGTCTCGGTCATCCGGGCGGGTGCGCGCGGCTACGTCACGAAGAACATCGCGCCGGCCGACCTGTCGTCGGCGGTGGTGCAGGTGGCCGGGGGCGACGCCGTCTTCTCGCCGCGGCTGGCCGGGTTCGTGCTGGACGCGTTCGGGGCGTCCGCGAACGACATCGCCGTGGCCGACGACGAGCTCGACCGCCTCTCGAAGCGCGAGCAGGAGGTCATGCGGCTCATCGCACGGGGTTACTCCTACCGCGAGGTGGCCAGCGAGCTGTTCATCTCGATCAAGACGGTCGAGACCCACGTGAGCGCGGTGCTGCGCAAGCTCCAGCTCTCGTCGCGGTACGAGCTGACCCGCTGGGCGGTGGCGCGCCGGCTGCTCTGACGCGGCGGGGGTGAAGCACTTTCCTTGCACCCGCTTCACCCCGTGTGTGAGCCTCGCAGGGCGGCCCGACGACGAGCTGAACCCCGACGCACGGGACGCACCGTGCCCGAGCGACAGGTCGCGCTGCCGGAGGGGATGAAGTACACAACCGTGCGTTCACACTGGTCGGAGGCATTGATACGCTGCGGTGCCCCCGTGGGGCAGGTGCCGCACGGGGCTGTCTCCTGCGGCACCGTGCAGGGTTTCCGCGGCTGCTCGCCGCACGTCCGTCGGAGATGAAGCCAGGTCCAGTGCGCACTCGCCGTCTCGTCAGCCTCATGCTCGCGTTCGTCGCGGGCATCATCTGGGTGCTGAGCACGCTCGCGAACATCTCGAACGCGTGGGACCCGCTGAACTTCGTGCTCCGGGTGGCCGCCGGTGTGGTGACGGTGGCCGCGGCCGCGGAGTGGCTCGTGCTGACCGTCCGGGCCGCTCGGCGGCCGGAGGGGCTGCGGGACGACGAGGAGCTGCCGCTCGACGGCCCGCCGATCGTCGAGGATCGTCCGGGGCCGGACGCCTTCTCCGGCCTGGACCCGTACCGAGACTCGTTGGCCGACGAGGGCCTGCGCACCGGGCCGGCGCGTGCCCCGCATGCCGATCCCCGTTCCGACCAGCAGGCCGGGCCGGAGCCGTCTCCCGCCCCCTACCTCGACCACGAGTCGTATCCGGGTCCGTTCACCGAGGCAGAGCCCGTTCCTCCCGCCCACCCCGAACCGCTTCCGGAGTTCCGCCCCGACGCCGGAGCCGACCGCGAGCCCACCGGCGGGGGCAGCGCCGGGCGGGTCAGGCACGGGCCGGCCGTGCCGCGCAGCGCGGGCTCCGCGGTGCTGGGCGGCGTCCTGTCCCGGTTCGGCCGGCGACGCACACCGGACCAGGACCTCGCCGTCGTCGTGGGCGGGGGTGCCGTCCGCGTCGGGGCGTACCTGATGGAGCGGAAGGTGCGCCGGGTGACGCTGCGGGTCGGGCTGGACCCGGAGTCGCTCGACGCCCTGGCGGAGGTGCTGGGCGATGCCCCGCACCGGGTGTTCGGCACGCAGGCTCCGACCCGCGGCCTCTTCGCCCGCGCGGCCTACACGCAGATCGAGGGCGCGTCCGGCTCGGGTGCCTGGAGCATCGCGGTCCGCTCGGAAGACGTGGAGGTGCTCCGGTACGCCCTGTCCCGAGCGGCCGAGTTCCGTTGAGTGCTGGGTATCCGTCGGGTTGATGGCCTTCGCGCCGACGGATACCCAGCACTCAACGAGCTTGGAGGCCCCAGGAGGGGGACAGGCGGACCACCGCACCGACCACGACGACCGCCGGGGGCAGGACGCCTGCCGCCTCCGCGCGGGCGGCGATCGTGGCCAGCGTGCCGGTGGTGACGCGCTGGCGGGGACCGTAGCCGTCCTCGATCACGGCGACCGGGGTGTCGGCGGGACGGTCCCGCGTGACGAGCGCCGCGGCGGTCTCGGCCAGCCGGGTGACACCCATGAGCAGCACCAGCGTGTGGTCGGGGCCGCCGGGCACGTCGGCGGCGCCGTCGTGCCCGGTCAGGACGCTGAAGCCGCGCGCCACGCCGCGGTGCGTGACCGGGATGCCGGCCGCAGCCGGCACCGAGACCGCCGACGTGACGCCCGGCACCACCTCGACCTCCAGGCCCGCCGCGCGGCACGCCGCCAGCTCCTCGCCGCCGCGGCCCAGCACGTACGGGTCGCCGCCCTTGAGCCGCACGACGTCGCGCCCCGCCTGCGCGTGCTGGATCAGCAGCGCGTTGATCTCGTGCTGCGGCACCGGGTGGTTGCCGCTGGTCTTGCCCACGTCGATCACCTCGACCTCGGGGGCCAGCTCGCGCAGCAGCGCGCGCGGGCCGAGCCGGTCGACGACCACGACGTCAGCCTGGGCCAGGACGGCGCGGCCGCGGGCCGTGACGAGGCCGGGATCGCCGGGTCCGCCGCCGACGAGCCACACCCGGCCGGGCTGGACCGCCGGCGCGCCGGAGGCCGGAGCGTTCGCGTCGTCCGACACCGGGCCGGCCTGGACCGCTGCCGTGCCGCCCCGGTGCGGGCCGGTGGCGCGGGGGCGGTGCCGCCGCAGGGGCAGGGTGCCCGACTGGAGCGCCGCCGCCACCGCGTCGCGGATCGCCCGCGAGCGGCGGGGGTCCCGGCCGGCGGTCACCGCGACGGTCACCTCGGCGTCGTCGGTCAGGGTCGTGCGCGCCACCGCCGGGACCCAGGCGGTCCCCGCGGAGGCGTCGCCCGCCGTGACGCAGAAGACCCGCGCGCGCTCGGCGTCGTCGGCCACCTGCTGGTCCACGGACGGCGAACCGGTGGCCGTGTGCACGAGCCACGCGCCGTCGAGGTCGCCGGTGCGGTAGTCGCGCCGCACCCACTCGACGGCGCCGGGCGCCGGGCCGTCCGTCGGCTCGGGAACCTCGGTGGTGGCCTCGGTGGTGGCAAGGCCGGACTCGGGCAGCACGCTGTGCGGTGCGACGACCCGCACCCGGGCGCCGGCCTCGACCAGCGCGCCGACGCGGCGCGCGGCCACGGGCCCGCCGCCGACCACGACGACGAGCCGGCCGGCGACGCGGAGTCCCAGGGGATAGATGTCAGACATGGAGACCGCACTCGTCCTTGTCGCGCCCGGCCCAGCGGCCCGAGCGCGCGTCCTGGCCCGGCAGCGGCCGTGCGGTGCACGGTTCGCAGCCGACCGACGGGTAGCCGTCCGCGAGCAGCGGGTTGACCACGAGGCCGTGCCGCGCGGCGTACTCGGCCACCTCGTCGTCGGTCCACGCGGCGATCGGGTTGATCTTCACCACGCCGTTGCGCTCGTCCCAGCTCACCAGGGGCGCGTTCGCGCGGGCCGCGGTCTCGCTGCGGCGCACGCCCGTGGCCCAGGCCTCGTAACCGGCCAGCGCCTTCTGCATGGGTGCGACCTTACGCATCGCGCAGCACGCCTCGGGGTCGCGGTCGTGCAGCCGGGGGCCGTACCGTGCGTCCTGCTCGGCCACCGTGAGCTCGGGGCGCACGTCGATGACGGTCACGTCGAGCTCGATCTCGACGGCGCCCCGCGTGCCGAGCGTCTCCGCGAAGTGGTAGCCGGTGTCGCCGAACAGCACGTCCACGAACGGGAACTGCTCCGCGACCAGGTGCGACAGCACGGTGTCCTGCATCGAGGACGCCACCGCCATGAACGGACCGAACTCGCGCACCGCCCAGGCGATGACGGCGTGGGCGTCCGCCTCCCGGTTGCCGGACGACGCGTGCAGCTGCGCCTGGCCCCGCTCCACGACGGCTCGCAGTTCCTCGGCGGTCCGGCGACGACGGCGGGACCGGGCGATCGGCCGGGCCGCGCGGATGCTCTCCCGGGCGGCCGCGCGGGCACGGACTCGAGCGAGACGCGGGTTCACGCCCGCCCCGAACGCCGACGCCGGCGCGGCGAGCGCGACGGCGGACGCAGGCTCCGTGGTGGTCATCGCAGGGCCTCCTCGTCGGCGCGGTGCGCCCACTCGGCGAAGGTCTCCTCGCCCTCGTGGTCGGCGTCGTACCGGCGCACGACCCGCTCCACGTAGTCCCCGATCCCGTCGGCGGTCACCTTGAGGCCGCGCACGGTGCGCCCGAGGCCGGCGTCGTCCCGGTCGAGCGACGTGAGGCCGCCGCCGAGGTGCACCTGGAAGCCGGGCACCTGGTTGCCGTCGTCGTCGAGCACGAGCTGGCCCTTGAGGCCGATGTCGGCCGTCTGGATGCGTGCGCACGAGTTGGGGCAGCCGTTGACGTGCAGGCTCAGCGGCTTGAGGTTGGTCAGGTCGCCGAGCCGCTCCTCGAGCTGCGTGATCGCGGCGGCCGACGTCGCCTTGGTCTCGACGATCGCGAGCTTGCAGTACTCGATGCCGGTGCAGGCGATGGTGTTGCGGCGGAAGGGGCTGGGCCGGGCCTGGAGGCCGAGCTCGGCCAGCCCGGCGACCAGCGGCTCGACCTCGTCCTGGGCGACGTCCAGCACCAGGAGCTTCTGCTGCGGGGTCAGGCGGACGCGGCGGCTGCCGTGCGCCTCGGCGAGGTCGGCGAGACGGGCGAGCGTCTCGCCAGAGACGCGGCCCACCGTGGGGGCGGCGCCGATGTAGAAGCGGCCGTCGTGCTGCTCGTGGACGCCCACGTGGTCGCCGCGCTCGTCCAGGCCGAGGGAGGCGGGCGACGGCGGCTCGATGCCGTCGCGGAGCTGGTACCCCAGGTACTCGTCCTCCAGCACCTGGCGGAACTTCTCGACGCCCCAGTCCGCGAGCAGGAACTTCAGGCGGGCCTTGTTGCGCAGCCGCCGGTACCCGTAGTCACGGAAGATGCGGACCACGCCGTGCCAGACGTCGGCGGCCTCCTCCGGGGAGACGAAGGCGTTCAGGCGCTCCGCGAGGCGTGGCGCCGTGGACAGCGCGCCACCCACCCAGACGTCGTAGCCGATCCCGTGCTCGGGGTGGTCGACGGCGACGAACGAGATGTCGTTGATCTGGTGCACCACGTCGAGGCTGGGGTGCCCGGTGATCGCCGACTTGAACTTGCGGGGCAGGTTGGCCAGGGCCGGGTCGCCGATGAAGCGCTCCTGGATCTCCTCGATCACCGGCGTGGGGTCGATGAGCTCGTCCTTCGCGACGCCCGCGACCGGGCTGCCCAGGATGACGCGCGGCACGTCGCCGCAGGCCTCGGTGGTGCTCAGGCCGACCGCCTCCAGCCGGCGCCAGATCTCGGGCACCGACTCGACCTCGACCCAGTGGAGCTGGATGTTCTGCCGGTCGGTGATGTCGGCGGAGTCGCGCCCGAACTCGGTGCTGATGCCCGCGATGGTGCGGAGCTGCTCGGTGGTCAGGGCGCCGCCGTCGATGCGGACGCGGAGCATGAAGTACTTGTCCTCGAGCTCGTGCGGCTCCAGGGTGGCCGTCTTGCCGCCGTCGATCCCGGGCTTGCGCTGCGTGTACAGGCCCCACCAGCGGAACCGGCCGTGCAGGTCGTCACCGGGGATCGAGTCGAAGCCCTCCTGGGCGTAGATCTTCTCGATCCGGTCGCGGACCTCCAGCGGGTCGGACTCCTGCTTGAACTCCTCGTTGTGGTTCAGCGGGGCGGTGCCGTCGACCTTCCACTGGCCGTTGGGGCGGGCGGGGCGCTTGGCGGTGCGGGGCTGTGCGGGCGGGGCGGTGTTCACCATGGGCAGGGTCCTGTTCGTGCGGGGCGCGCGGGCATGAAGCTGGCTGGGGGAGTGGTGCGCGTCGTTACGGGCAGGAGGCCGTTTCCCGGGGATGACCAGGGACTCAGCGCTGCGGGCCGGCGGCGCGCGCTGACCTTGCGGAGGGCGAGGGGCGCGTCAGTGCAGACAGCTGCGACAGCGGTCGCAGGCACAGGTCGGCATGGCGGGCATTCGCATCTCGTGACGGGATGTCACGAGTGCTGTGCGCGCTGCTGCCTTGGTCATGGCGAAGACGTTAACCGGGGGGTTCGGGTGGGGGAAGGGGGCGTCCACATCGTGGATGTCTATCGGGGGTATTGATGGTTCCTATGGGTTTCCCGATCAAATTGGTCGGAAACCCCGAGCGGGTTGCCCTGGCGGCCGGTTGGCGGGTGCTCGAAATGTCTCGATCTGATTACGCCTGACGTTGGGCTCTCGCCTGGAACTTCGGGTCCCGGGGTAGGGCTGTGGCGTGCATTTGCAAGGACTCCTCATCGTGTTGCCTCGTCTGGCCGCTCCGGTGCGGCCGTTCGTCAAGTGCGGCAGGGGTGAAGCTGCGGGTGAAAAAATTCCCAAAGCGCGCAGATCCTTGGTTGACCGTTTTCTCAGCCTTCAGATAGACATCACCCAGATTGCTCCGCTGCGGTAGCGGGCGCCATCAGGGTGACGACTTCTGGGAGACATGCGCCATGTGGGATCTGTTGGGCGGCCGGAGAAACGGGCCGAGCGGCTCGACGATCGGCCAGGCTCTCGCTCCGGGCTCACGGCTTGCGCGGCTGGCTGCGGTGGCAACGGCGCTTGCCGTGCTGGCGCCCCTGGGCGTGGCCGCAGGCACGGACCGTGCGTGGGCGACGGAGTGGGACGCCGCAGCTACGCCTGACGATGTCGCAACCTCGGCAGATGATGAGTTACCGGACGGTGCCGTGCAGACCGGCTATGCCGCACCCGGGACGGCTCCGGACGAGGCAGCCGCCGCGGAGTCCGCAGCTCGGAGGGCCGCGCTCGCCGACGCGGCCGAGAGCGGCCAGCCCGTCGAGGTAGTCGCGGAGCGTGGTGAGTCGCGCGAGGTGTTCGCGAATCCGACGGGCGACATCGAGGTGGTTGAGTTCGTCGTTCCGCGCTGGACACGTGGGGCCGACGGCTGGGTGCGGGTCGATACGACCCTTCAGGAGACGTCCGCTGGCGTCGCCCCTCTGGCATCGACGGCGGACGTCGTGTTCTCCGCCGGGGGCGATGGTCCGCTGGTCACGCTGTCGCGGGACGGCCGCGTGCTGGAATGGACCTGGCCGACGGTGCTGCCCGAACCGTCCCTGCAAGGCGACACCGCGACGTACAGCGAGGTGCTGCCTGGCGTCGATCTGCAGATGACAGCTGCCGAGGACGGGTTTGCCTCCTTCGTTGTGGTCAAGTCGCCCGAGGCCGCCGCTTCACCAGAGCTGGACGCCATCACGTTGGGGATGCGAGCCGAGGGTCTGGACGTCGCGGTCACCGGTGAGGGAGCCCTCGACGTCACTGATCAGGGTTCCGGTGCTGTCGTGTTCACCGCACCGCCGGCGGCGATGTGGTCTGCTGCGCCGACCGTGGACGAAGGCGTCTCCACCGCGGCCGCGACGGCTGACGAGGACGAAGCCGTCGCCATGGGGGCGGGCGAAGGGGAGCACGCTCCTGTGCAGGTTGAGGTCTCGGCGGAGCAGGACGCCGTGACGCTCGTCCCGGACCAGGCGATGCTTGACGATCCGAACACCACATTTCCCGTGACGATCGACCCGAGGGTTCTGACGCCCAACAGATCGGCGTGGACGAGCGTGGCGCAGGACTATCCGACCAACGCTTACTGGAAGTTCTCCGACCAGCGCGGAGTCGGTACGTGTTACGGGTGGGTCGGATGTCCGCAGGACGGCGCGTACCGGCTCTTCTACCAGTTTGATGTGTCGAAGTTTAAGGGGAAGGACATCGCTTCCGCGGTGTTCAGCGTGCGTAACACTCACTCGGCGCAATGTGTGAATCACCCGGTGGCCGTTTATCACACCAAGGGGATCACGTCGTCGACCAACTGGAACACGCAGGCTGCCTCTGGCTTCTTCAAGAAGCATGTCGTGACCCGGGAGTTCAACTACGGTGGTGGACAGTCGGCGTGCGGCAACTCCGGCCTGGGTGAGTTTCCGATCGCGACGCTGGTTCAGGAGGGTGCCGACGCTGGCTGGAACCAGGTGACGCTCGGACTGCGAGCGTCGGAGAGCGACCCGTACCAGTGGAAGAAGTTCTCCAGCGAGGCCAGCCTTCGCGTGGTCTACAACGCACCGCCCCGTCAGGTCAGCCGTTCGGCCCTCTCGCTCAAGTACGGCGGGCAGTGCACGGACACGACGGGGAGCGACCCGGTTCGCATTCGCACGATCGACGGCAACATCATGCGGGTTGCTTCCGGGGCTGCCAAGGATCCTGATGCCGAGCCGGTTCGGGTCCAGTTCCGCCTGGAGCGTGCGGATGGCAGCGAGATCGAGACGCTGAACTCCAACTGGGGCAGCTCCGGAAGCTACTTCGCGATGTCGGTGCCGGCCAGCAAGATTCCCGCAAACGCTGTGATCCGCTGGATGGTCCGTGTCCAGGATCGCCAGCTGGACGGCTCCGGGTCCTACTCGTCGAGCCCATGGTCATCGCCAGGATGTTTCTTCGTGGTCGACACCACCATGCCCAGGCCACCAGTGATCACGTCAGAGAACGGGTTCTACCCCGAACCGGACCCGTCGGATCCCAATGACATGCCGCACGACGGAGTCGGTCGGTACGAGTGGTTCATCATTGACTCATCGTCGTCCGACGTTGTCCGGTACACCTTCCAATTTCGTGGTGGCCCGGTGGAGGAGCGAACGGGCGGCAGTGTCAAGACCGCCTATCTGCCGATGGACCCAGGCGATCACCGGCTGACGGCGACTGCTTACGACGCGGCTGGAAACAAGGCGACGACGGAATACGACTTCCGGGTCAACTACGGACGTAACCCGTTGGGGAACTGGACGTTCGACGAGCCGGTCAACGGAGCACAGGCGCCGAGCGGCTACGCGCTGGCCGGCGATGCCTCGGTGGCGGCGGACCTGTCCGAGCAGGAGTCGGCGGAAGGGGCGGCGCTCAGCCTCGACGGGTCCGGAGCTTGGGCGGAGGGTTCAGGCGGCGCGGTGAACACGGCGACCCACTTTGCCGTCGAGGCATGGGTACGGCCCGATTCGGTCGACGACACCATGAACTTCGTCGTGTCTCAGCCCGGCGTCTATCAGCAGGGCTTCCGGTTGTACTACGCGGGGCAGGATGGCAAATGGGCCTTCAGCCAGCATGAGGCGGACGAACCAGGAGCCGCAGGGGCACGGGCCCTGAACGATGCTCCTGTGCGGCTCGGCAAGTGGACCCACCTGCTGGGTGTCTATGACGCCTACCGGAACACACTGGTGCTCTACGTCAACGGCGTGCCCGGTCCGGTGCGGTCTTTCACCACCTCGTGGAACTCGGCGGGCCCGGTGATGATCGGAGCCTCCCGATTCGGCAGTGGCGCCGAGGGCCATTTCTTCGACGGCATGATCGATTCGGTACGTACGTACAACCGGGTCGTCACGCCTCGGGAAGCGGAAGCGCTGGCCACTCGGATCCCGAAGGTGGCAGGGCGGTGGATGTTCGAGGAGGCTGCCGTTGCTGACGGCGACACGGCAACCTCGACGCCTAACGCGCTGGTTGATAGTACTGGTCAGCCACTTGAGCCGAAGCTCTATCTGAACGACGGTGCTGCTCGGTCTGACATCGGTGAGAGCAAGGTCGACCTGTACTCCCTGAGCCTGGACGGCTCGAACGACCATGCGACCACAGACCTTGACGTGGTCCCGATCGCTGCCGACGAATCGTTCACCGTCGCCGGTTGGGTACGTGGTGTCGGTGAGCTCGGCACCAACAGGACGGTGTGGTCGCTGACGGGCTCCGTCGAGGAGGCCGTGCAACTCCGCTATCGGCCTGGCACCGGGACAGACGAAGCCACGGGTGGATCGTGGCATCTGGTAGTTCGCGAGCAGAACTCGACCAGCGGGACGGTCTACACCGCTACGGCTGACGCTCCGTTCGTGGCCGACTGGAATCACGTCGCGGTGGTGTACGACGCACCCCGGCAGGTGGCGCACCTGTACGTGAACGGTGTGCTGAGCGAGGAGGGCTCCAGCACTGAGCCGGGCACGGCGCCGTTCACCGCGGTGCGCAGATTCAGCCTCGGGCGGGGCCTCTCGAACTCGACGTGGGGCGAGTTCTGGCCGGGTGGGCTGGACGACGTGTGGATGTTCAAGGGTGCGTTGAACCAGGCCCAGATCGAGTACCTGAACAGGGGCCTGTGGGATGCACCGACTGTAGTGCCGGGCGCTGCCCCATGAGTGGGGTACGTGGTGCCGACAGCTGGGGCGGTTCAGCGCCGGGCGGTTCGGGACGTGTGGCGATGACGAGGCGGACGAGCGGGACGAGGACGACGATGCGCAGGTTGGGCGAGGCTTCACACGGCAGGCTCCTGGCGGATCCTGTACGGCGGCTGTGGCAGGTGACAGCGTTCGCCGTCACTGGTGTGCTGCTCAGCGCCGGCTTCGTCGCCGTGCCGTCCATCCCGACGGCAGCCGCGGAGGGGCCACAGGCGCCTGACCCGGGTGTGTCCGTTCCGGGCAAGGACGCCGGAGCGTGGTCGCCGTCGCCGATCAGCGACGTAGTTCCGCCGAAGCCACGAGAAGCCGAGCTTCCCGAGGGCGGGACCGCCACAGTGCAGGTGGCCGACGCGCCGTCGACGGCGGCGCAGGCTGCTCTCGACGGCATGGCCGATGCCGTGACTGTCGGCGGTCTCCCGGTCGGGCTCACCCAGGCCGGTGGAACCGATCTCGACGAGCTCTCGGTGGAGGTCAGCGCACCTGACGCCGACTCCACGGCTCCGGTCGTGGTCACACTGGCAGCACCGGACGGAACGGCATCCGTCGGCGCGAAGGTCACGGATACACCGGTCGGGGCCACCAGTACGGTCGATCTCCAGGTCGACTATTCCGCGTTCGGGGAGCGATTCGGTGGTTCGTACGCCGACCGGCTGACGCTGGTGGAGCTCCCGTCGTGCGCGGCGACGGCGCCTCAGAATGCGGCGTGTGCGATCGGAACCCCGGTGCAGACCGAGAACCGGACGGCTGAGGACACCCTGGTCGCGCGGGACATCGAGATCGCCACCGACGGGGCCCCGACGGTGCTGGCAGTGACGGCGGACGTGTCCGGCGACAAGGGAACGTACGGCGCGTCGGGCCTGTCCGCTGCGGGGACCTGGTCCACGGACCTGCGGTCCGGCTCGTTCTCGTGGAACTACCCGATCGATGCGCCGGACGTGCCCGGTAGCTTCGTCCCGGAGCTAGGTATCTCCTACTCCTCCGGCGGGATCGACGGGCGCACGGCGAGCACCAACAACCAGGGTTCGCTCGTGGGCGACGGCTTCGACCTCTGGCCCGGGTACATCGAGCGCAAGTACAAGTCGTGCGCGATGGACGACGAGAAGAACGACGCCGGGCGTCCCATCGGTGACCTGTGCTGGGACTACGACAACGCGTTTATCTCGTTCAACGGCATGGCCGGTGAGCTCGTGCCGGACGGGCAGGACACGTGGCGTCTGGCAAAGGACGACGGCACCACGATCGAGCGGCTGAAGGACACGGCTCGCAGCAACACCGACGCGGACGGCGAGTACTGGAAGGTCACGACGCCGAACGGCACACAGTACTTCTTCGGCTACAACCGGCTGCCGGGCTGGGAGACGGGCGACCCGGCGACGAGCTCGGTCTGGTCCGTACCGGTGGTGGGCAACGACACGGGCGATCCTTGCAGCACAAGCGCCGACAAGTGGTGCATGCAGGGGTGGCGGTGGAACCTCGACTACGCGGTCGACAACGCCGGTAACAAGATCACGTACCACTACAACCGCGAGTCGAACAGGTACGGGTTGCTGGGCGAGCCGGCATCTGACACGGCATATGCGCGGGGAGGCTCCCTGGCACGGATCGAGTACGGCATCCGCGGTACCGACCTGGTGGGTACGGGCGCGGCGCAGCCGCTCGGACGCGTGGTCTTCACCAACTCACAGCGCTGCCTGTCGGACGGCTCGGGTCAGTGCACCGACATCACGGCGCAGCCGTCGGGTTGGCATGACACGCCATGGGACCTGAACTGTGCGAGCGGCACCACCTGTGACGCGGGCCGGACGTCGCCGTCCTTCTGGACGCGCGTGCGCCTGACGGGGGTCAAGACCGAGCTGTACACCGGTGGTGCTTGGAAGGCGGTCGACTCATGGGCCCTGGGGCACCGTTGGGGTATGGCGGATGCCGACTATCAGCTCCTGCTCGCGTCGATCAGGAGGACCGGGCACACAGGTCCGTCCGGGGCGACGACGATCGCCATGCCGCCCGTCGAGTTCGACTACGACGAGATGCGCAACAGGATGGATCGCGACGACGATGGCCAGGCTCCGTTCTACAAGATGCGGCTGACCACCATCGCCGACGAGATGGGTGGTCAGGTGGATGTCACCTACTCCGCCGAGGCGTGTCAGGCGACCAACCTGCCGACCCCGCAGACGAACACGACCAGGTGCTTCCCGCAGAAGCGCAAGCCAGGACCTGAGCTGGCTCCCGTCACGGACTGGTTCAACAAGTACGTGGTCACCGAGGTCACGACGACCGACCGTACAGGGCAGGCACCCCCGACCGTGACCCGGTACGACTACCTGGGCGGTGCCGCATGGCACTGGGACGAGTCCACGGGGATGGTCCCGGCCGAGGAGAAGACCTGGTCGGACTGGCGCGGGTACGGCCATGTGCGTACAACCAGTGGCGACCGGATCAACATGACGACCCAGGCGGAATCGTGGTTCCTCCGGGGAATGCATGGCGATCGCGCGACGCCCGACGGGGGCAGCAAGTCGGAGGTCATCGAGCTGGGGACCGGAGAAGGCGACCCCATCACCGACGCGGAACAGCATGCCGGCTTCACCTACAAGACGGCCACGTTCTCCGGTACCGACGGTTCGGTGGTCTCGAAGACCGTCAACCGACCGTGGTGGCACCAGACGGCCATCAGCGAGCGCTCCTGGGGGGACATCAAGTCTGGTTTCTCCGGGGTCGGCACCTCCACCACATGGACCTCACTGGGTACGGGTGGCGCACCATGGCGCACGACCGAGACGCAGACGAGCTATGACACGGTCGCCGGCCGGGTGACGCAGGTCGACGACCGTGGCGACACCAGCACGAGCGCCGACAACAGGTGCTTCAAGACCGACTACGTCACGAACACGACCATGAACATCCTGGGGATGCAGGAGCGTCAGCGGACCTGGGGTGTGAGCTGCGCGGCGACGCCGGACTACGCGGGCGGGGACGTCATCTCCGACGTCCGGTACGCCTACGACGGCCAGAACTACGGCGTGGCCCCAGTCCGCGGCCGGATCACCCGTACCGCCGACCTGTCGGGATACGACGGCACGGTCGCCGAGTACGTCGAGGCCTCCGCGTCGTTCGAGACCTTCGGGCGTCCGACCTCGGTGACCGACGTGTCGGCTGACCTGCGGGTGACGGACCACGGCAACGGCACGCTCACCCGTACCGCGCGTACCGATGGCCACAAGTCCACGACGACGTACACCCCGACGACGGGCTTCGCGACCGAGATGGTCGAGACTGCACCGCCGGCGACGGCGGGTGGGACGGGCCTGGCCACGACGACACTCCTGGACCCGGTCCGCGGCGTCCCGACGAGGGTGACTGACGCCAACGGCAAGGCGACCAACATCGCCTATGACGCTCTGGGACGTACGACCAAGGTCTGGTTGGCCGACCGCGTCACGTCGCAGACGCCATCCACGGAGTTCACCTATCGCGTCCAGCCGGGGCAGGCAGCGGCCGTCGGTACGACGACGCTGAACCGTAACGGCGACCCACGTACGTCGTGGACCCTGTACGACGGTCTGCTGCGCCCGATCCAGACCCAGGATCCGGGACCTGATGGCGGCATGATCCTCGCGGACACGCACTACGACGCACGAGGGTTGGTGGCGCGCACGTACAACCCGTACTACACGACCGCGGTGACGCCCGGACGGTTGTTCGACCCCTACGAGAAGGCGCTGGTCGACGGCCAGGTCCGGACGACGTACGACGGGCTCGGCAGGCCGACGGTCTCCAGGCTGATGCGTAACGACGGTGACGACGGGGAGGTGCTGTCGACCACGCGAACCGTCTACCGCGGAGACCGGACGACGGTGATCCCACCCGTTGGCGGCACGGCGACGACGGCGATCGTCGACGCTCGCGGGCGGACCGTCGAGCTGCGGCAGCACCACGACCGCGCCTCGGCGAACCCGGACGACACGACCGGGTTCGACCGGACGCGATACACCTACACCGGGCGGGACGAGCTGGCCACGGTGGTCGATCCCGAGAGCAACCGGTGGGAGTACACCTACGACCAGCGCGGACGCCAGGTCCGCACGGTCGACCCCGACGCCGGCGTGACCACGAGCATGTACGACGACTTCGGGCGGGTGGTCTCGACCACCGATGCGGAGAACCGGACGCTGGTCAACGTGTACGACGGCTTGGGACGTCCGACCGAGCTACGCGAGGGGTCCGCCACAGGCACCTTGCGCTCGTCGTGGACGTACGACACCGTCTCCGGCGCCAAGGGCCACCCAGCCACCTCGGTCCGGCACGAGAACGGCGCCCAGTACGTCACCCGTGTCCTCGAATACGACCGCCTGTACCGGCCGGTAACCACCCTCACACAGATCCCTGAGGAGGAGGGGGCTCTGGCGGGAAACTACGTCAGCACCGTGGGCTTCGCCCCAAGCGGGGCGATGACCGGGATCGGGATGCCCGCTGCTGGTTCCTTGCCTGGTCAGGCGATCGTGTACGAGTACGACACCGACACGGGATGGCAGACCGGGTCGCTCGGTGCGAACGGCATCACGAGCTCGCTGGACTACGACAATGTCGGGCACATGACGCACTTCGAGACGTCCGCGGGCGTCTCCGGGCTGATCACCGCTACGTACTCCTACGACCGCACGACTGATCGCCTTCTGGAGTACCGGGCCGACCGGTTCTCCCAGCCCGGGATCGACCGGTCAGAGACGTACGAGTACGACCAGGCGGGCAACATCACCTCGCTCGCGGACGTCTCGCGGACGGGTACCGACACCCAGTGCTTCGACTACGACCATCTCGCCCGACTGACCGGGGCCTGGACCCAGGACACCGGTGCGTGTGCGGCCAGCGGCCAGGCCGCCGAGAACGCCGGGACGATCGGTGGACCGGCGCCGTACTGGAACGAGTACACCTACGACAAGGTCGGCTCGCGCCAGACGGAGACGAACCACGGGATCGCCGGCAGCGCCACGCCAGGTGACGTGACGCGCACGTACTCGTACGACCCGGCGCAGCCGCACACCGCAAGGGGCGTGGTCGAGCACACAGCGGCGGCTGCGGGCAACCCGGAGGTGACCGCATCGGAGTCGTACACGTACAACGCCGTCGGACAGACCATCGAGCGTGTCCTCGGTGGTGACACCCAGACCCTCAGTTGGACACCCGAGGGCCGGGTCGACGAGGTCGCGAACGCGGACGGTACGGGTTCGGAGTACCTGTACGACGCCGAGGGAACCCGCCTCATCTCGCGGAACACGACGACCGATGAGGCGACCGGTGAACCGGTGACCGAGACGACGCTCTACCTGGGACACACGGAGGTCACGGTCAGCGACGCCGAGCCGACGGTCGCGAAGGCCACGCGGTACATGGACGTCGGGGGCGGGCACATCGCCGTGATGGACGACACCGGCGCGGTGACGTTCAACCTGGCCGACCACCAGGGCACAGGTCAGCTCTCGGTTCGCACGTCGGACATGGCCCTGACCCAGCGGCGCACCGCACCGTTCGGCGAGGACCGCGGAGAGGTGGTCGCGCCCGGTGACTGGGCTGGCTCACGTGGCTTCGTCGGCGGGTACGACGATCGCGAGACGACCGGGCTCGTGAGTCTCGGCGCCCGTGAATATGACCCTGCGTTGGGCAGGTTCATCTCGCTGGACCCGGTGATGGATCTGTCTGATCCGCAGCAGATCCACGGGTACAGCTATGCCAACAACAACCCGATCACGCTGTCGGATCCAACGGGTCTCAAGCCGGACGACTGCGCGACGATCACCTGTAGGTCGACGCCGGGCGGTGGCTGGGAGGTCACTAACCCGACCAACGAGTACGTGGACAACGACTACCTCGATGGAGACCCGTCCGACGACTGCTACTACTACGGCTGCGGTGGTGGCAGCAGCAGCGGTGGCAGCGGTAGCGACAGCGGGCACTCGGGTGGTTCTGCGGCCTCGGGCGTGGGCTCGGCCGGCGGGGCCGCGAAGGGACCGACGCAGGAGGAGATCGAGCGCGCCCAGGCAGTGATGGACAAGTCCATCACCGATGTGGCGATGGAGATGGGCTGGGAGCTGCTCAAGGACTTCGTGGGGTGGAACGACCTGCAGGGGTGCTTGAACGCGGACATCATGTCGTGCGGCATGTTGGCCATGGGGATCACGCCGTGGGGCAAGGGCCTGAAGGCCATCAAGGTGCTGTACAAGGTGGTCGACGGCGCGATGGCCTTCTACAAGAAGCAGAAGATGGCGCGCCGGCTGTTGGACGAGGTGAGCGCGGCACGGAAGGCACCGAGCTGCAACAGCTTCGTGCCAGGCACGTTGGTCTTGATGGCGGACGGGACGAAGAAGCCCATCGAGGACGTGGAACTTGGCGACGAGGTACTTGCCGCTGACGAGGAGACTGGTGAGGTCACCGGAGGGCGCGAGGTCAGCGCGCTGATCACCGGTCGGGGCGACAAGACTCTCGTGACGATCACTGTCGAGGACGAGAGCGGTCGCGCGCAGCAGCTGGTCGCGACTGACGAGCACCCATTCTGGGTGCCAGACCTCCGGGAGTGGGTCGACGCGATCGACCTCACTGCTGGGGACTGGCTCCAGACTGCGAGTGGGACCTGGGTCGAAGTCACTGCGATCGACGCACGGAGCGAGCCCGCAGTTGTGCACAACTTGACGGTGGGAACGGACCACACGTACTACGTCACAGCGGACGAGACCACTGCGGCGATCCTCACCCACAATGCATCTTGTCCGCTGCCGGGGACAGGGTTCGGAGTACCGAACTCACCCGGGGTCTATACGATCCATCTGGACGACGGTACGAAATACGTGGGAAAGGCGAACACGAGCATGCGAGACCGCGCCAACGCGTCCGCAGGTTCGAGCCATGCCTTGGCGGCCGCTGGCAAGAAGCCCGGAGAGATCGTAAACATTACTTGGGTGGAACTCCCTGCTGGCAACGGGAGTACCTACTACCGGACGGCCGAGCAGACGATCATGGACGGACTGATGGACCAGGGCGTCACACTCTTGAACCGCCGAAATCCGGAAATCCACCTTAAGTACGGCGGAATTTTGGACTAGGCGAAAGAAAGGTAGGGGAGTAATGGGCACTTGGGGTGCAGGTCCGTTCGACAACGACTCGGCTGAGGAGCTTGCCGATGACTTGGCAGCCGAAACGAGAGGGCGTCGCGCGGAGTCGCTCTACAAGTTGTTTTCGGCGTCGATCGAGCAGGCTCAGGACGCGGACCCGTCTGAAGTGGTCGCGGCCGCGGTGATCGTCGCTGCGAGTCGTCCGGGAACGCCAATCTCCCATGAGTATCCAGCGGTGGCGAGTTGGTTGGAGGTGGCGGCGGCGGTCGACCTTTCCGGACTCGCTGCTCAGGCATTGCATACCTGTCTACCTGAGGGTGGCTGGTATTGGCAGTCGTGGACGCGGGAACAGGACCGATCGGATGCGCACGATCTCTTCGTAAAGCTTGTGGCGGCGCTGGACAGGTCTTCAAGCTCGTCGCAGTGATGGACGCAAAGGCACGCGCGAGGCTTGGCCAAGAAATGAAGAGCCTAGGTTACCGCAAGCGGGGTTCTTCATATTTCCGCATATCGGCGGGCGGGTTGTACGCGATTATCTCTGTGCAAAAATCTGCATGGGATTCAGTCGAGTATCTGAACTTTGGCTACGCTGAAGGTGCGAGTGCCGAGTCGGGGTGGATTCCCGAAAGTAGGTGTCAAGTCAGGTTTCGCTTGGATGCGGTACGCGGTGTGGATGCTAGATTAATGGCATTGATGTCTACAGAAGGTCTTTCCGCGAGCAATTCCGATTCCCTGGTTGAGGAGTTGTTAGATGCCATTAGCCCATTCCTGGAGGTGGACGACTGGGCTGGTCTTCGTGCTGTGATAGACGAGCGAATTTCTGATAGCCGCTTGTTCGTTCATCGTGACGTGCGTAGATTTCTCGGACTGGGGCTTCCGGAGTAGCCGCGAGACTGTTGGCGGCGATGCAAGATTTATTCGCGATTATCACCGGCATGCGGAATGAAGGCGCGATCTATTCCTTGTCCACGGACGTGCTGTTGGCGGAGGCCGCGGAGTGGGCACCTGGTCGATATCTTCTCTTGCGCTCCGCAGGGCGAAGCGGGTCTCCATCTCAGAGTAGCTAGCGCTACTTCGAGAAGTGGAAGCAGCGAGGTGGGTGCCGGTCTTCTGCCCAGGCCCTGCGCCGGTCGGCTTCGGAAGAGGGCCGGGAGGCGTCGCGAGTAGCTCGTGAAAATTGTCACTAACGAGCCGAAAGCTGGCTTTCCAGGCCTGGCGGACCCCCGCCACGGCTAGGCTCCTCACCATGGAGTTCCTCTACAACGTCTTCGTGTTCCTGCACTTCGCGAGCTGGGCCCTCGTCTTCGGCGGCTCCATCGCGTCGCTGCGGACCAAGGCCCTCTACAAGGGTGTCTCGCACGGCGCCATGGGTGCTGTCGTCGCGGGCGTCATCATGGTCGGCATCGCCGAGATGGGCGGCCTCTGGGACGACGGCGGCCCGTCCATGGCGAAGATCGGCGTCAAGCTGATCATCGCGCTCGCCGTCGCCGTGCTGGCCGTGATCGCCGTGCGCAAGGGGGAGAACGTCTCCCAGGGGCTCAAGGGCTCCGTGCTCGGGCTGACGCTGGTCAACATCCTCGTCGCGGTCTTCTGGAACTGAGGCCCCAAGCGGCCCGCCCGGAGAGCGGGCCGCACCCAGCCGCCGAGGCTAACGCGCCGTCAGCCACTCCCGGTGGGCCGTCAGGCTGCGGTCGAACAGGCCGCGCAGGGCGTCGGCGTCGACGTCCTGCATCCTGATGCCCAGGGTCACCAAGCCGTCCCGCCAGTCGTCGTAGCTGGTCAGCTCCGCTCGCGAAGCGCGTGCGCCTGTCCGCGTGAACTGGCAGCCGCGGATCGTCTCCGCGGCGTCGGGCAGCCGGCGCTGGACCACGAGCTTGCGGGCGTA
Source organism: Promicromonospora sp. NPDC052451 (assembly GCF_044547525.1). NCBI lineage: Bacteria > Bacillati > Actinomycetota > Actinomycetes > Micrococcales > Promicromonosporaceae > Promicromonospora > Promicromonospora sp. NPDC052451. The sequence goes on along the minus strand of NZ_JBIUAP010000007.1, from coordinate 271,450 downwards.
GGCGCCGCTGTCCGGGGTGGTCAGGCGGCGGTGGGCGGCTTCGGCCTGCGCCTGGGTCAGCTGCGCATCGAAGATGTCCACCGCGCCGAAGCTGCCCTGGGCGTCGTGGTGGAACGTCCAGCCGTCGGCGCGCACGTCCAGGCGGTACGTGAACGGGCCCTGCTGGTACTCACCCGCCACGAGCGGGAGCGGGGCGTGCAGGCCGTCGCCGCAACCGACGTCGGGCCACCAGACACCACCCGGGTTGTCGGCGGTCGGCAGGCCGCGGACCGACAGCGCGAGGTGGCCGACATGGACGTCGCGGCGCTCGGCGTCGTCGTCCCAGTTGTGGCCCCAGGCCTCCACGACGTCGTAGCCGAGCGCGCGCAGGGCCGCGATGAGGATGCCGTTGTGGTGGAAGCAGTACCCCGCGTTGCCGCCCGACGCCACGCGGCGCAGGGTGGCGGCCGCGTCGATGTCGGGCGGGCTGCCCAGCATGGTGTGCAGGTTCTCGTACGGGATGCGCTCGGCGTGCCGGCGGTGGATCTCGGCGAGGGTCTCGACCGCGGCCTCGGGCGTGGTGGGGCGCCCGGCGGCGAGCGCGGGGTCCAGGCCCAGCCGGGCGAGGTAGCCGGCGACCGCGTGGCTCACCGTCGTGTCCCGTGCCGGAGCGGGGTCGTGGCGTCGGGGCGCCGTCGGGCACATCGCTGACCTGGCCTCATGGTGAGAAGCGTAGACGCGGGCGTTTGATCGAGCGGACGCCGCCCACCCGCTAGGGTTCGGCCGTGAGCGTTCTGGGAGAGGTACTCGTCGGCGTCGCCATCTTCGTGGGACTGATCGGCATCGTGGTCCAGATCCTGCCCGGTGCCGTGCTGGTGCTGGGCGGCATCCTCGTGTGGGCCATCTTCACCGGCGGGGTCGAGGCGTGGGTGGTGTTCGGCATCGCGGCGGCCGCGATCGCCGTCGCCGAGGTGGCGCAGTGGCTGATCGCGGGCAAGCACCTGCGCAAGGCGAACCTGCCCTGGGTGACCCTCGCCGTCGGCGGTATCGCGGGCATCGTCGGCTTCTTCGTGGTGCCCGTGATCGGGCTGTTCCTGTTCTTCGTGGGCGCGATCTTCCTGCTGGAGTGGGCGCGGCACAAGGAGGTGCCGGCGGCCTGGGCGTCCACCAAGGCGGCGGTGCAGGCCACGCTGATCACGATCGGGGTGCAGCTGGTGGGCTCGCTGGTCGCCACGGGTGCGTGGGTGGTGGGTCTGTTCCTGACGTGACGTGGGTGGCGCGGGGGTCTCTCGGCACCCGCACCACCCGCGTCGGCCGGGTCGGTGCACGAAGGTGCGCTTCCACCCAGTCATTGGGCCCGGAAAACGAGCTGGATCTGGGCCCAATGACTGGGTAGAAGCGCACTTCTGCGTTCGGAGAGCCCCGGCCCCGATTGGAGGCGTCAGCCGTCCGCGCACCCGGCTACGACGCCGGCACGTCGAACACCAGCAGCGTGCTCGACGCCGTCGCCACCACCGCGCCCGTCGCGTCGCGGACCACGCCCTCCGTGAAGCCCACGCGCGAGCCCGCCTTGACCACGGTGCCCTCCGCGGTGAGCGGGCCGCCGCCCCCGCGCACGGCCTTGATGTAGTTCACCTTGATCTCCACCGACGTGTAGCCCTTGCCGGGCGGCAGCACCGACTGGATCGCGCAGCCGCACACCGTGTCCAGGAGGGTGCACAGCACGCCGCCGTGGATGGTGCCGATCGGGTTGAAGCCCGACTCGTCCGGGGCGCACCGGAACGTCACCCGGCCCTCCTCCACCTCGTCGATGTCGAGGCCGAAGTGCGCGGCGATCGGGGGCGGCGGGATCAGGCCGTCGCGCATGCGGCGCAGGAACTCGACGCCGGGCACCAGCGGCGCCTGTGCCGCGAGCTGCATCGGGTCGTACCAGGTCAGCTCGCGGGTGCGCGGCTCGCCCCAGGAGTCCGGGGCGACGGCGGACGGGGCCTGGCCGGCGGGGATCTCGCCCGCGGCCCTCGTGGCAGGGGCACCCGCCGCCTCCGGGGTGGCCGGGGCGGAGGTCTGCTGTGTGTCGGACATGTTCGCAAGGGTAATGTCCGGCCCATGCAGGCAGCCGATCTTCCCCTCGTCCGCACCGTCTCACGCCCCGCCGTCCACCCGGACGGCACGTGGGCCGTCGTGTCCGTGACCCGGCCCGACCTCGACGCCGACGCCACCGTGGGCCAGCTCTGGCGGGTACCGCTCGCGGCCGCCACACCCTCGGGAGACCCGGCGCTCGCGGCCCCGGCCGGCCGCACCCCCGAGCCCCGCCGTCTCACCCGCGGCTTCCGCGACACCGAGCCCCGCTTCTCGCCCGACGGCGCCCTGGTCGCCTTCCTGCGGGCCGAGGCTCAGGCTGCTCCTCAGCTCTGGGTGCTGCCGGTCGGCGGCGGCGAGGCCGTGCAGGTCACGGACCGCCAGCTCGGCGTGACCGACTTCCGCTGGTCGCCCGACGGCACCCGCCTCGCCTTCCTGAGCCGGGAGCCCGAACCGGGCCGGTACGGCTCGGTCGAGGGCATCGCCCCCGCTGCCGAGGAGCCGCGCCGCATCACGAGCTGGAGCTGGACGCGCAACGGCCTCGGCTACCACCGCGACCGCCCGCAGCACGCGTACGTCGTGGACGTGCCCGACGTCGCCGCCGAGCCCGTGGTCCAGCCCGTCGCGACGCCGCAGGGGCCGGTTGAGCCGCGCCCGGCCGTCCCCGAACCGCGCCGGGTGACCACCCACGACGTCGACCACAGCGCGCTCGCCTTCACGCCAGACGGGGCCGCGCTCGGCGTCGTCGCCGCACGCGAGCAGGGCCCGGGCCAGGTCGGCACCGGGACCGTGCGCGTGCTGCCGCTGACGGGGTCGGGTGGCGGCGGGTCCGACGTCGACCTCGGCACGCTCGGCCCGCAGGCCATCGCGTTCGGGGCGGGCGGTGAGCTGTACGTCGTGGCCCAGGACCTCGGGCCCGAGGGCAAGGACTTCGTGGCCCGCAACGCCGCGCTGTACGTGCTGTCCGCCTGGGCCGACCAGCAGCCGCGCCGGCTCACCGACCCGGAGACGCAGACCGTGGGCGGTGAGCCGCTCCCGCTGGACGACGGCGGGGTGCTGCTCGCCCTGGAGACCCGCGGCACCCAGCACGTGGTCCACGTGGCCGACGACGGGGTCACAACCCAGCTGACCAGCGGAGACGTCGTCGTGTCGGGGTTCGCGGTCGGTGGCGGGACGCTGGCCGTGTCCTACGCGGACCCGGGCACGTACGGCGAGGTGGGTGTCGTCGAGGCGGGTGCCGCGGCGTCGGCGTCCGCGACCGGGGAGGGCGGTCTGCGGCGCGTCACCGACTTCTCCGCACCGCTGCGCGCCACCGGCGTCGTCACCCCGAAGGAGCTCATCGTCACCGGGCGCGACGGCTACCCCGTGCACGGCTGGGTGGCCGTGCCCGAGGGCACCGGCCAGCACCCGACGCTGCTCATGATCCACGGCGGCCCCTACGCCTCCTACACCACCGCCCTGTTCGACGAGACGCAGGTGCTGGTCGAGGCCGGGTACGCCGTCGTCTACTGCAACCCGCGCGGGTCGGCGGGCTACGGGCAGGCGCATGGCCGGGCCATCCGGCAGGCGATGGGCACCGTGGACCTGCACGACGTGCTCGACTTCCTGGACGGCGCCGTCGTCGCCGACGGGCGCCTGGACGGCTCCCGCGTCGGCGTGCTCGGCGGCTCGTACGGCGGGTACCTCACCGCCTGGACCATCGCGCACGACCACCGCTTCGCGGGCGCGGTCGTGGAGCGCGGGTTCCTCGACCCGGAGACGTTCTTCGGCACGAGCGACATCGGCTCGTTCTTCGGCCTGGAGTACGTGGGAGAGACCCCCGAGCAGGTGGCGGCGCAGTCGCCGCAGGCCGTCGTCGGCCAGGTGCGAACGCCCACGCTCGTGCTGCACTCCGAGCTCGACCTGCGCTGCCCGCTGTCCCAGGCGGAGCGCTACTACTCCGCGCTCAAGCGGAACGGCGTGGACACGGAGCTGGTGGTGTTCCCCGGCGAGAACCACGAGCTGTCCCGCTCGGGCCGGCCGCGGCACCGCAAGCAGCGTTTCGAGGTGATCCTGGACTGGTGGCAGCGGCACCTGCCGGTCGGATGAGAGCATCGACACCGTGCAGATCATCACCACCCCCCTCGCCCAGCTCGACGTCGCCATCGCCTACGGGGTCTGGAAGCTGCGCCAGGACGTGTTCGTCGTCGAGCAGGACTGCCCGTACGAGGACCTCGACGGGCGTGACCTCGAGCCCGCCACCCGCCAGGTGGTGATGCTCGGCGAGGCGGCTCCTGACTCGGTGTCCGACGGCGGCACGCGCGTGCTCGGCACCGCCCGTGTGCTCGACGACGGCGACGTGTGGCGCATCGGGCGCGTCGCGCTGGTCAAGGGGGCACGCGGCCGCGGCCTGTCCGACGAGGTGATGCGCGCGGCGCTGAAGTACGTCGAGGACTCGGGCGACCGGCGTGACGTGGTGCTGGACGCCCAGTCGCCGCTGACGGGCTGGTACGGCAAGCACGGCTTCGAGCCGGACGGTGACGAGTTCCTGGAGGACGGCATCCCGCACACCCCGATGCGTCTCCGCCGGGCGATGTGAGGCCGCAGGTCCTCGCGAGATCGGTCGGTTGCCTCGAGACCGGTCGGTTGATGGACCGATCTCGAGGCACTTGACCGATCTCGGCTGCCACGGCATCTCAGTAGGTGCCTCGGCCCGGAGCGGCGGCGCGGGGGGGAGGCTCAGTAAGCGCCGCGGCCCGAGACCACCGCGCGTGCCGTCTGCGCCAGGATCAGGAGGTCGAGGAACGGCGTCCAGTTCTCGGCGTAGTAGACGTCGAGGCGCACGGCCTCCTCCCACGAGAGGTCGGAGCGGCCGGTGACCTGCCAGAGGCCGGTCATGCCCGGCTTGACCAGGAGCCGGCGGCGCATGCGCTCCTCGTAGGCGGCGACCTCGTGCGGCAGGGGCGGCCGTGGGCCGACCAGGCTCATGTGCCCGCCGAGCACGTTGAACAGCTGGGGCAGCTCGTCGAGGGAGTAGCGGCGCAGGAACCGGCCGACCGGCGTGACGCGCGGGTCGGACCGCATCTTGAACAGCGGGCCCGCTCCCTCGTTGCTGGCGGCGAGGGCGACGACGTCGGAGTCCGCGCCCACGTGCATGGTGCGGAACTTGACCATCGGGAAGAGCTGGCCGTTCCGGCCCACGCGGTGCGCCACGTAGAACACCGGACCGCGGCTGGTCGCCGCGACGACGACGGCGATGGCGAGGAGCACGGGGGAGGCGAGGGCCGTGATGACGGCGGCCAGCGACCAGTCCATGACCTGCTTCACGGAGAACTTGGGGCCGCCGAACCGGGGCGTGTCCACGTGCAGCAGCGACATGCCGGGTGCGGGGGAGACGGTGATGCGGGGGACGGCGACGTCGGCCAGCTCGGCCGTCAGCATGAGGTCGACGCCGTAGCGCTCGAGCTCCCAGCCGAGCCGGCGCACGTCCTCCGCCGTGATCTCGTGCGAGCTGCTCACCGCGACGGCGTCGGCCCCGAGCCGGTGGGCCACGCGACCGACGTCGCTGAGGTCGCCGAGCACGGGCACGCCGCTGACGTGCTCGCCGGGGCGCACGCCGCCGGACGGCACGCACACGCCCGCCACGAGGAACTCCTGCTCGGGGGTGCCGTTGAGCAGGCGGATCAGGCGCCCGGCCTGGGGGCGGTCGCCGATCGCGAGCAGGATGGTCAGGCCGCCGTCGCCGCGGCGACGCTGGCGCAGCAGGTGCTGCCGCCACGCGTACCGGGCCGCGACGAGGCCGACCATGCCGAGGGGGAACGCGACGAGCAGGGCTCCGCGTGCGTCGGAGTACGCCGTGACCCAGGCGAGCAGGACGACGAGGCTGAACGCCTTCCACGTCGCGTCGAGCACGCGCTGGTACTCGGACATGCCGCGGCCGAAGAACCGCACGTCATAGGCCCGGTTGGTCGCCAGGGCGGCGAGCCAGGCGACGGCGAGCAGCGCGGCGGCCGCCGTGTGCACGGTGAGGTCGGCGGGCGCGCGCAGGGCCCCGCCGTCGACCACGAGCTGGAGCCCGAGGGCGGTGGCGAGCGTCGCGCACACGACGGCGACGTCGGTCAGCCGGATGCGCGCCTGGTACCCCGCCTGCCAGCCCGTGCGCGCCCGCGGCGTGGGGACGGCGTGCAGCGGCCGGCCGTTCGCGTCCGGGGCCAGGGTGCGGGGCTCGTGCAGGGCCGAGCTCGCGGCGCGTACGCCGAGTCCTGCCGACGCGGCGAAGCGGAGCGGCTGCTCGCCGCCAACCGAGTGTGTGGTCACGCTCGATCCCTCCGGGTTCCTGCTCCTGCGTTTCCGGGCACACGCGATCAGACGCTCTGGGTGGCGTCGTCGCACGGGGGGTTGGTGTCGCACTGCCCACGGGGGCGATGGACACCCGTGGCTCACCCAAAGTACGGCTTCGGTTCAGACAACGTGGGCTGAACCAGCAGAAGTCACCCGCTCGACCTCAAAATTCACCTCTCGGGCGGGCCATTTCGGCTCAATAGGGTCTATTTCACCCAGGTGAAAGCGCGGGTGAAGCCCGGTTCACCCTGTCCGGGGTCTCACTGGGTGGGCACGGTCCTGGCAGAGTCGTGCGCCATGACCACCGTCCTCCTCGTCCATGCCTCGGCCGAGCTCTACGGCTCCGACCTCCAGCTCGTCGAGACGGCGGCGGCGTGCGCCGAGGCCGGCGCGACCGTCGTCGTCGCGCTCCCGGACCACGGTCCGCTCGCGGCGCGCCTCGCCGCCGTCGGCGCGCGGGTCGAGGTTCTCGACACCCCCGTGCTGCGCAAGGCCCAGCTCTCGCCGCGCGGGCTCGTCGGGCTCGCCGGGCACACCGTGCGCGCGCTCGGGCCGATGGTGCGGCTGATCCGGCGGCTGCGGCCCGCCGCCGTGCTGGTCAACACCCTCACGATCCCCGCGTGGCTGGTCGCGGCGCGGCTCGCCGGCGTCGCCCCGGTGTGCCACGTGCACGAGGCGGAGGCCGACGTGCCCCGGGTGCTGCGCTGGGGCCTGGCAGCTCCGCTGCTGCTCGCGCGGTGCGTCGTGGTCAACTCCCAGGCGGCGCGCGGCGTGGTGGTGGGCGACCTCCCGGCTCTCGGGCGGCGCACGCGGGTGGTCTACAACGGGGTGCCCGGGCCGGACGTGCCGCCCGAGGCCCCGCGGCCGCCGCAGGGCCCTGCGCACGTGGTGCTCGTCGGGCGGCTGTCGCCGCGCAAGGGGAACGACGTCGCGCTCGAGGCGGTCGCGCGCCTGCGGCGGGCGGGGCGCGACGTGCGGCTGGCGCTGTGCGGGTCGGTGTTCAGCGGCTACGAGTGGTACGAGGAGCAGCTGCGGCAGCGGGCCGCCGAGCCCGACCTGGCCGGTGCCGTCGAGCTGCCCGGGTACGTCGAGCCGTGGGACTGGTTCGCCCGTGCCGACGTCGTCGTCGTGCCCTCGCGGGTCGAGCCGTTCGGCAACGTGGCGGTCCAGGCCCTCCTCGCGCGGCGCGCCGTGGTGGTGAGCCGCACCCAGGGCCTCGCGGAGATCGTGCGCGACGGCGAGACCGGCCTCCTCGTGCCGCCCGGCGACGCCGACGCGCTCGCCGCAGCGGTCGGGGCGCTGCTCGACGCGCCCGACCGGGCGGCAGCGCTCGCGGAGGCGGGCCGGCGGGACGCCGAGGAGCGGTTTGGCGCCGCGCGCTACCGCGCGGACCTGCGCGAGGTCCTGCTCGGGAGCGCGGGCGTGGCGGCGGGCGGACCGGGGAGCGGGCTAAAGGACTCCGCTTCGGCCTGAATTAACCCATAACCGGGTGAAAGTGGCGAGCGGGTTAAATGCCATCTTCACCCACGGATCGGGTGTCCCGTGGCCGTCGGCGCGACCTACGCTCCCTGCCATGCCTCCGGAATCCCTGCGCGTCGCCATGGTCGGAACCCGCGGCGTCCCCGCCCGGTACGGCGGGTTCGAGACCGCGGTCGAGGAGATCGGGGCTCGCCTGGCGGACCGCGGGCACGCCGTGCGCGTCTACTGCCGCGCTGCGCCCGGCGCGCAGGGCTCCGGGGCTGCTGCGACCCCTCCAGCGACTCCTCCCGTGACTCCATCCACGGCCTACCGCGGTATGGAGCTCGTGACGCTCCCGGCGATGCGCCGCCGCTCGCTGGAGACGCTCAGCCACACCGCGCTCTCGGTGGCCCACCTGGTGCGGCACCGCACCGACGTCGCGTTCGTGTTCAACGCCGCCAACGCGCCCCTGCTGCCCGCCGTCCGCGCGGCCCGGATCCCCGTGGCCACGCACGTCGACGGCCTCGAGTGGCGGCGCGCCAAGTGGGGCCCGGTCGGTCAGCGGTACTACCGCGCCGCCGAGACGGCCGCCGTCCGGCTCTCGGACGCGCTCATCGCCGACGCGCAGGGCATCGCCGACTACTACCGCGACGAGTACGCCGCCGAGAGCCGGCTCATCGCGTACGGGGCGCCGGTGCTGACCACCGCCGGGCACGACCGCCTCGCCGAGCTCGACCTCGAACCCGGCGGGTACCACCTCGTGGTCGCGCGGTTCGAGCCCGAGAACCACGTCGACATGATCGTCGAGGGATACGTCGGCAGCGACGGGGCGCTCCCGCTCGTCGTCGTCGGCTCGGCGCCGTACGCGCACGAGCACACGCGCCGCATCGAGTCGCTCGCCGCGGGCGACCCGCGCGTGCGCCTGCTCGGCGGCGTCTGGGACCAGGAGCTGCTCGACCAGCTCTACGCCGGCGCGCTCACCTACCTGCACGGCCACTCCGTGGGCGGCACCAACCCGTCGCTGCTGCGTGCCATCGGCGGCGGGACGGCCACGATCGCCTACGACGTCGGCTTCAACCGCGAGGTGCTCGGCACCCACGGGCGGTACTTCCGCACGGCCGCCGACGTCGGTGCGCGCGTGCACGAGGCCGAGCAGGACCCCGAGGGCTGCGAGCTGCGGGGCAAGGCCCTCGCCGAGCGCGCCCGGGCCTACGACTGGGACGACGTCGCCGACGGCTACGAGCGGCTCGCCCGCGACCTCGCGGCCGGGAGCACGCCGGGGCCCAAGCGGTTCGCACGCCGCCTGGGTGCGGAGCAGTGGGCCCGATGAGCACCCAGGTCCGGGAGTCCTACGGCGTCGTGCTCGCCCGCCTCGGCACGGCCCAGAAGGGTGCTGCGCGGGGCGCGCCCGCCTACTCGCGGTTCGTCAACCGGCGCATCGGCCGCTACCTCGCCGCCGCCGCGTACCGGGCGGGCCTGACACCGAACGCCGTCACCGGCGTGAGCGCGCTGTTCACGTTCAGCGGCATCGCGCTGCTCGTCGCGCTGCCGCCGTCCTGGGGCCAGGGGGCCGCCGTCGCGGCTCTGCTCGTGCTCGGCTACGCGTGGGACTCGGCCGACGGGCAGGTGGCCCGCCTCACCGGCACGGGCAGCCCCGCCGGGGAGTGGCTCGACCACGTGGTCGACGCCGTCAAGGTGGTCACCCTGCCGCTCGCGCTCGGCGTCGGGTTCGCCCTGCACGACGTCGTCCCGCCCGCCTGGCTGCTCGTGCCCGTCCTGTCCGCGGTGACCAGCAGCGTGCTGTTCTTCGCGATGATCCTCACCGAGCAGCTCCGTCGCGCCCACGGCGTGCAGTCCGTCGCACCCACCGGTGGCCGTGCCCCCTGGCTGCGGTCCGTGCTCGTGCTGCCCACCGACTACGGCGTGCTGTGCTGGACGTTCCTGCTGCTGGGCGCGCCCACGGTGTTCCTCGGCGTGTACACGGCGATCACCGCGGCCACGACCGCGTTCCTCGCGCTCGCGCTCACCAAGTGGTTCCGCGAGGTGCGCACACTGTGAGCCGGCTCGCCGGCCCGCTCGCCGATGTCGCACTGGTCATCGTCAGCTACGGGTCGTCGGGTCTGCTCGCGGCCAACCTGCCCCGGACCGTCGGCGACAGCGGCGTGCGCGTGGTCGTGGTCGACAGCTTCAGCGGCACTGCCGAGCGCGCGGCCGTCACCCGGCTCGCGGCCGAGCACGGGTGGGACCTGCTCGCCCCGGACGTCAACACGGGGTTCGGCGGCGGGTCCAACCTCGGCGCCGCCCACGCGCTCGCGAAGGGCGCCCGGGTGCTCGTCCTCCTCAATCCCGACGCGTGGACCGACCCCGACGGGCTCGCGGCGCTCGCGGACGCCACCCGCGCGCCGGGCCCCGTGCTCGTCGCGCCGCGGGTCCTGCGTCCCGACGGCGGCGTGTACTCGCGCGGGCTGACCTACCTCAGCCTGCGCGACGGCACCATGAGCGGCCGCCGCAGGAGCTCCGACGACGTGCCCTGGCTCAGCGGCGCCTGCCTGGCGCTCGGCGCGGACCTGTGGACGGCGCTCGGCGGGTTCGACGAGGACTACTTCCTGTACTGGGAGGACGTCGATCTCTCGTGGCGCGCGCAGCGGATCGGCGCGCGGCTCGACGTGGTCGAGGACGCGCACGTGGTGCACGACGAGGGCGGCACGCAGGAGTCGCGCGGACGCGCCAAGAGCGAGACGTACTACCGCTACGACATCCGCAACCGGATGCTGTTCGCACGCAAGAACCTCGGCCCGGCCGCCGTGCGGCGGTGGCGCCGGACGCTGCTGAGCGCCGCACGTGCGGTGGCGCTGCGGGGCGGGCGCAGGCAGTTCGTCGAGGGGGTCGCGCCGTGGCGCGGGGTGGCGCGCGGCGTGGTGGAGGCGCTGGGGCGCTGACGGGCGGTGCGGCGCGCGGTCACTCCGCCGGGGTCGCCCCGGCGCCGGCCTCCGGCGCGGGCCGGCGCAGCCTGCGCCGCACCCACAGCGTGTTCGGTACCACCTGGCAGACGAGCACGGAGGCCGCCGTCGCCCACACCGGCCCGGCGGCCCCGAGGTGCGGGATGAGCCACCAGGTCAGCCCCAGGTTGAGCGGCACCATGAGCACGATGGGCAGTACCTGGGCGCGCAGGCCCTCCGCGTCGGTCATGTACATGCCGACGGGGTACTTGGCAGCCTGCACCACGGTGAACACGACGAACGCCGCGACGAGCGGCAGCCCCAGACCGAACGCGTCGTCCGTGACCAGGGGGACGACCACGGGCAGCAGCGCGGTGAGCACCAGGGCCAGCGCGATCCCCGCGCCGGTGAAGACCAGCGACGCGCGGAACGGCGACGCCTTGACGGACTCGCTCCGGGCGCGCGCGAAGTGCGGCCACAGCGCCAGCCCGGCCGTGGCGACGGCGGCCAGGACGACGCCGAAGAGCTGGGCGGCGAGGTTGTACCGCGCGAGGTCGAGGCCCGTGCCCTGGTGGCTGAGCAGGATGCGCCCGGTCTGCATCGCGACCGGCAGGGAGACCATCTGCACGAGCATGGGCCATGCGAGGTGGAACACCCGCACGCCGGGCACCGCACGGACGCGAGGCACGTCGCGCAGGGCCGCGCCCACCTGGGGCCGGAGCAGCCGGGCGGCCGTGACGAGCAGGACGACGCCGACCACCGCCGAGGCCACGTAGGTGGCCAGCGCGAGGAACGAGGAGTCGCCCAGCGCCAGGACCACGAGCACGCCCGCCATGACGAGCGGGGCGGTGAGCCCGGTGAGCGCGGTCTGCAGCGGGTTGCGGCCCAGGCCGACGAGGATGCGCGCGCCGACGCCGCACGGCAGCGCGACCCCGAGCACCACCACGCACACGGTGGCGGTCAGCGCACCACCCTCGAGCAGGCCGGGGCCGAGCAGGGCGGGCCACCACCCGAGCACGCCCAGCAGCACCCCGACGGCGACGATCGTCAGGCCCGAGCCCACGAGGATCCGGAAGGCGCTGGTCAGCGTCCTGCGGACGGCGGGGTCGTCGTTCGCGTGCGCCGAGCCGGCCACCGCGTTGACCACCACGGCGGCCATGCCCAGGTCGGCGAACGGGACGAGCGACGGCAGGGTCGACAGCAGGCCGTACTGCGCGTACTGCGCCACCCCCGCCTGCTCGATGACGAGCCGGGCGGTCACCATGCCGAGCAGGCCCGACAGCCCGGTGACCACCACCTGCACCACGGCGCTGCTGCCGACCGCGCGCCAGGGGGCCCCGCGGCTCGTCGTGGTGCGGGTGTCGGTCATGCGGGGACCTCGGCCCGGCCGGCGGACCGGGGACGAGACAGCGCCGTGCGGTACACGTCGAGGTGGGCCTGGCCGGCGTCGTCCCACTCGCGTGCGCCCAGGTCCGGCGACGGCGCGCGCGGGACGCGTGCCGCGGTGAGTGCCCGTGTCAGGTCCTCGGCCGTCAGCTCGCCCGTGAACGTGTGGATCCAGCCGGGGCCGACCTCGGCCGCGAGGTCGGCGTTGACCGGGGTGTCCGGCACGAGCACGGGCCGGTCGAGCGAGAGCGTGGCGAGCACCGTCCCGGAGTTGTGCATGAACCGGTAGGGGAGCACCACGAGCTCGGCGGCGGTCACGGCGGCGACCAGCTCGTCGTCGGACAGGAAGGCGAGGCGCAGGGTGATGCGCGGGTCACCGGCCGCCAGGCCGGTGACCGTGGCGGCGAGCTCGGGGGTCGACGCGGCGCCCGCGACCTCGAGGGACACGTCCGGGGCCGTGGTGGCACGGAACGCCTCGACCAGACCCTCGACGCCCTTGTACCGGCGCACCAGGCCGACGTACTGGAACCGGCCCGGCACGGTCGCCCCCCGTGGGCCGGTGTACCAGTCGCGGTAGTGGCCGTGCGGGATGGTCGTCACCGGTCCGGGGCACTCGGTGCGGTCGTTGAGCACGATGCGGTGGGTCGTCAGCCGGTCGAACCAGCGCAGGAGGAGCCGCTGGGCCGGGCCCGCGTCGGCGGGCAGACCCACGTTGTGCACGGTGCGGACCACGGGCGTGCGCGTGACCGTCAGCCGGAGCAGCAGCAGCGCGGCGAGCAGCCAGCGCGCGACGCGGCCGGTCAGGCGGCGGCCGCCGAGGCCCGTGACGGTCTCGGGCCAGTGCAGGTGCACCACGTCGTACCGGCCGAGCAGCGCGGCCCGGCCCGTGAAGGTGACCACCTCGACGTCCGGCGTGCGGCGCAGGGCCGCCGTGAGCATCGTGATGTACGGGTTGGTCGTCGCGCGCGGCTCACGGTGCGAGGTGAGGACACGGACGGTGGTCATGCGGGTACCTCCGTCGTCGCACCGAGGGCCGTGCGGTACAGGTCCTCGACCACGCCGGGCAACCGCGCTCGGGACCAGCGGTCCGACGGCGTGCCCGGGCGCTCGGCGACCTCCTCGAGCCGGGCCGCGAGGCTGCCCACGACGTCGCCGGCGAGGTCGGCCGTGCGGGCGTTGGGCCCGGCCAGCAGGGGCACCCCGCCGAGCGGCAGGCAGACCACCGGGCGCCCGAGCGCGCTCGCCTCGGCGGCGACCCAGCCCGCCTGGTCGTGCATCGACGGGAAGAGCATCGCGTCGCTGTCCGCGATCGCCTCCAGCACCTCGGCGCGAGGCCGGTGCCCGTGGAAGACGACCCTGTCCTGCACGCCGCGCCGCCGCGCCAGGCGGCCGAGCGCTGCGCGCTCGTAGCCCGTGCCGTAGACGTGCAGCTCCCAGCCCGTCGTCCGGGCCAGGGCCTCGACGGCCAGCCGCCCGCCCTTCCAGGCCAGGAGCCGGCCGACGAACACGGCGCGCCTCGGCCCGGCGCTCGTGCCCGCGTGGCCCGTGCCGGCGGGCCGGGCGCGCGCCGGAAGGTCGTCGTCGAGCGCGGCGTTCGCCTCGACGACCACGTGGCGCGCCCGCCGGAACCGGTGCGCCACGTCAGCGTTCTGCGCCACGACGACGGCCGCCCGGCGGGCCGCTGCGTCGCCCCACAGGGCGCGCAGCGGCGCGGTGAGCAGACCGCGCAGCAGCTCCGTCGCCGTGCCGCGGACGCCGAGCCGGCGCACCAGGCGCAGCGGGACGGTGCTCGCCCCGCCGACGGGGCCCCAGACCACGGGCAGGCCGGGCACGCGGGCCAGGCCGCACGGCAGCCAGTCGTTCGCGAACGTGACGTGGTGGCCCAGGTCGAAGGGCTCGGCCGCGTGCAGGGCGGCGGCCCGCCGCGCGAGCGCGCGCTGCCACAGCACGTAGTACCAGTACACGTCCCAGCCCCGCCGCTTGAGGGCGAGGACCCGGTCCGACAGGTCCAGGTACTCGACCGTCAGGGTCCCTGCGAGCTCCGGCTCGGCCGCCAGCGCCGCGGTGACGGCGGGCTCGAACCTGCGCCGCGTGACGACGTGGACCCGGTGGCTGCGCGCGGCGGCCCGGGCGAACGCCCACCCCGCGGCGGCCTCCGGCTCGTCGCCCGGACCGCACGCGTAGGCGCTGACCAGGACGCGCGGGTGAACCTGCTGCACGGGTCTCGTCTCTCCGGGGGATCTGAGGGCTGGCCACGCTACGGTAACTGCCGGATCCGCCGTCATGGGGCGGTCGGAAGGGTGATTGTCGTGGGCACAGGCGAGCGGGAACGGCTGGTGGTCGCCGTGCTGACCTACCGGCGCCCCGACCGCATCGCGGCCCTCGTCCCCGCGCTCGTCGCGCAGGCAGCCGACCTCGAGCGGCGGGGCGGCCCCGACGTCGCGGCGAGCGTGCTCGTCGTCGACAACGACCCGGCGGGTACGGGCGCCCGTGCCGTGGACGACGTCCGGCCCGCCGGGCAGGGCTGGCCCGTCACGACCGTGGTCGAGCCGGAGCCCGGCATCGCCGCCGCCCGCAACCGCGCGCTGCGCGCCGGCGCCGACCACGACCTGCTCGTCTTCGTGGACGACGACGAGGTGCCCGGCGAGGGCTGGCTCGCCGCGCTCTGGACCACCTACCGGGAGACCGGCGCGCAGGCCGTCACGGGACCGGTCACCTCCACCTTCGAGGCCGAGCCGGACCCGTGGGTCCGCGCGGGCGGCTTCTACGACCGGGCGCACCGCGCCGGCCTCGCCACCGGCACCGTCGTGCGCACGGCCGCCACCAACAACCTGCTGCTCGACCTGCGGGCCGTCCGCCGCGCCGGCCTCGCGTTCGACCCCGCCCTCGGCCTGTCCGGCGGCGAGGACACGCACTTCACCAGCGCGCTCACCGCCGCGGGCGGCCGCATCGTCTGGTGCGCCGAGGCCGTCGTGGCCGACGTCGTGCCCGCCGACCGGCTGACCCGCGAGTACCTCCTGGCCCGGACGGCGGGGCTGGCGAACTCCTCGGCCCGCGTGGCCCTCCTGCTCGCGCCCGGCGCGCTCGCCCGCGCCCGGGTACGCGCCCGGACCCTGGCCGCCGGGCTGGCCCGCTGCGCCGTCGGGTCGGCGCAGACGCTGCTCGCGGCCGTCCGGTCCGACGTCGCGGGCGACGCCCGGGGGCGCCGCGCGCTCGCGCGGTCGCGGGGCGAGCTGCTCGCCGTCGCCGGGCGGGTGCTGCTGCCGTACGCCCGGCAGGGGTGAACTCCGGCGCCCGGCGGCGTCACCGGCCGCGGGCGGGATTACGCTCCCGGACATGCCCGCAACGTTCCCCCTCACCCGGCGTCGGCTCGTGCTCGGCCTCGCGCTGGTCCTCGTGGTGGTGGCCGCCCTCGTCGCGGTGCTCGCGCTCCGGGGCGGCGACGGTCCCGTGGCGGCGGGGACGACGGCGTCGCCGTCGGCGACCGCATCGCCCGCGGGCGGCGCGCAGGACGACGGAGCCGACGAGGGCGGGGCGGGCGACGAGGGCGGAGCAGGCGACGAGGGCACGGACGAGGGCACGGACGAGGGCGGCGCTGAGCCCGGTGGCGACGCCGAGCCCGGCAGCGACGCCGGCACGGACGACGGGAGCGGCGAGCCTGCTCCCCGCGAGACCCTCGCCCCGCGGCCGTTCGACGCCCCGGCCACGCCGCAGCCCGGCGTCACCGTCGCCGTCGCCGAGGTCGAGGAGGTCGAGGGCGAGGCGAACCTGCCGGGCGAGGTCGGCGGCCCGGCACTCCGGTTCACGATCGACGTCACGAACGACACGGGCGAGACGCTGGACCTGCGCACCATCGTGGTGAACGCCTACTACGGTCCGGACCGCACGCCCGCGAACCAGCTGCTCAAGCCCGGTGGCAAGGCGTTCGAGGCCGAGTCCGCCGACGGGAGGACGGCCCGTGGGGCGTTCGTCTTCACGGTGCCGGCCGACCAGCAGGACCGCGTCGAGCTCGAGGTCGACCCGGGCGTCGGTTCGCCGGTCATCCTCTTCACCGGCGCCTGATATCGCGAGATCACCCGCCATTCACCCCGGTTTGCGAGGGCTGACCGCCGTGTCCGCTATTAGCGTGACGCACAACGGTCTTCGCAGGTTCACACCGCCCCGGCCCCTCGGCCCGGCCGGCCACTCCTCCGCAGCAGCTCTCTTCCCAGTGAGGTCCTCGTGTCTCCTCTCCCCGTGCCCGGTCGGCGGATCTCCGCCGTCCTGGCGAGCATGACGCTCGTCGTCACGTCGCTGGTGACGGCGCCGACGGCGTCTGCCGGCGTCGAACAGGCCCCCGTGGCCACGGCCGAGGTCACCGACCCGGTCACCGTGTCCGCCGACG
This sequence comes from Promicromonospora sp. NPDC052451, assembly GCF_044547525.1. Lineage (NCBI taxonomy): Bacteria > Bacillati > Actinomycetota > Actinomycetes > Micrococcales > Promicromonosporaceae > Promicromonospora > Promicromonospora sp. NPDC052451. The sequence goes on along the minus strand of NZ_JBIUAP010000007.1, from coordinate 254,905 downwards.
CCCTGCCGACCGTCCAGGTCGACGGCGTCGTCTGGAAGCAGGTCATCGTCGGCACCAAGGTCTACGTCGGCGGCGAGTTCCAGAACGCGCGCCCGGCCGGCGCGGCGCCCGGCACCAACCAGGTGCCCCGCACGCACCTCCTGGCCTACGACCTGAACACGGGCGTGCTCGACACGTCGTTCAACCACACGCTCAACGGCAACGTCACCGACCTGGCAGCCTCCCCGGACGGCACGCGGCTGTACGTCGTGGGCGGCTTCACCACGGTCGACGGCGCCACGCGGAACCGCATCGCGGCCTTCAACCTGCCCAGCGGCACCCTGAACACGTCGTTCGCACCGAGCATGAACGGCAACACGAAGGCCGTCGCCGCCACGAACACGACCGTCTACGCGGGCGGGTACTTCTCCGCGGTGAACGGCAACACGCGCTACCGCGTCGCAGCCATCAACGCCTCGAACGGCGTCGCGCTGACCGGGTTCCGGCCCGTCGTCGACGACCGCCAGGTGCAGTCCATCGTGGTGTCGCCGGACGAGCAGTCGGTGGTCATCTCGGGCACGTTCACCTCGGTGAACTCCGACACCGCGAACGGCTACGGCCTGGCCTGGCTGGACGCCGCGACCGGCGCCACCAAGCCGCTGCCGGTCAACTCCCGCATCCGTAACGCCGGCGACAACTCCAGCATCATGCGTGTCGCCAGCGACGGCGAGGCGGGCTGGTACGGCGTCGGCTGGCACTTCGGCCGGGGCGGCACCACCGAGGGCACGTTCCGGGTGAGCTGGGCCGACGGTCAGCTCGTCTGGCTCGAGGACTGCCACGGCGACACGTACGACGTCGTGCCGCTCGGCGGCGTCGTCTACACCGCCAGCCACAAGCACTACTGCGGCAACAGCGGCGGGTTCCCGCAGACCGAGCCGTGGTCGTTCTACCACTCGACCGCGTGGATCAACGAGGTGCGCGGCACCAACACGCGTGACATCTACGGCTACCCGGACCACCCGGGCACGCCGCGGCCCGAGCTGCTCACCTGGTACCCGCAGACGGACGTCGGCACGTACACGGGCAAGAACCAGGCCGTCTGGACGGTCACGGGCAACGACGACTACGTCATCTACGGCGGCGAGTTCCCCAAGGTGAACGGCGCCGTGCAGCAGGGCATCGTCCGGTACGCCAAGCGCTCGGCCGCACCGAACAAGCAGGGGCCGATCGGCTCGGGCGCCGAGCTGAACCCGGCGGTGCGCTCGGTCTCGGCGGGGACGGTCCGGATCAGCTTCACGACCACGTGGGACCGCGACGACGAGGCGCTGACGTACCGCGTCTACCGCGACTCCGAGGCGCAGGCGCCCGTCCACGAGGACACCGTCGCGACGAAGTTCTGGGCCCCTGTGACCCGCAGCGCCCAGGACACGGGTCTGCAGGCCGGCTCGGAGCACCGCTACCGGCTGACGGTCACCGACCCGTCGGGCAACGTGAAGAAGTCCGACTGGGTCTCCGTGACGGTCTCGGACGCACCGTCCAGCGCCTACGCCAGCACGGTGCTCCAGGACGGCGCGGTCAACTACTGGCGCCTCGGTGAGCCCCAGGGCTCGGCCACGTCGTTCGACTGGTCGAGCGGGGCGGACCTCGCGGTCCCGTCGGCGGTCCGCCTCGGTGCGGCCGGCGCGATCTCGGGCGACTCCAACGGGGCGGCAACGTTCCAGAACTCCTCGGGCAGCCGGCTGGTGTCCCCGCAGCAGATCCAGGGTCCCGACACGTTCTCGGTCGAGGCGTGGATCAAGGGCAGCAGCACGGGCCGCATCGTCGGGTTCGGCAACAACAACAGCTCGACCGGCACGTCGAACCAGACCGACCGGATCCTGTACGTCGACTCGGGCGGCCGGATCAGCTTCGGCGTCAACGACGGCAGCCGGCGTGCCATCCGCTCCCCGGGCCGGGTCGACGACAACGCGTGGCACCACGTGGTGGGCACGCTCGGGGCGGACGGCATGAAGCTGTACGTCGACGGCGCCCTGGCCGCCGAGCGCGCGGCCACGACCCGCGGCCAGGCCATCACCGGCTACTGGCGCATCGGTGCGGACACGCTCGCCAACTGGCCCAACCGGCCGCTGTTCGGGCTGGGTGACCGGTTCAGCGGCACGATCGACGACGTGGCGATCTACCCGAGCGTGCTCTCCGCCGCCGCGGTGCTCGACCACCGCACGGTGGGGCTCGAGGGGCGGCCGAACCGGCCGCCGGTCGCCGAGGCGACCGCGACCATCGACGACCTCGACCTGCAGGTCGACGGCCGCGGCTCGTCCGACCCGGACGGCCCCCTCGCGTCGTACGCCTGGGACTTCGGGGACGGCGAGACGGCGACCGGCGCCCAGGCGACCCACACCTACGCCGCGCCCGGCACGTACACCGTGACGCTCACCGTCACGGACAGCGAGGGTGTCACGGCGCAGGACACGGTCGAGGTCGAGGCGACGGCACCCGCCGAGTTCGCGGTCGACACCTTCGACCGCACGGTGTCCTCGGGCTGGGGCTCGGCCACGAAGGGCGGGGCCTGGACCCTGTCCGGCGCGGCGTCCGGCTACTCCGTGGCCGGCGGTGAGGGCGTCATGGACCTCTCGGCGCCCGGTGCGAACCGCAAGGCACAGCTCCAGGACGTCGCGGCGGCCGACGTCGAGGTGCGCGGGGTGCTCTCGCTCGACGAGATCTCCGACGGCAGCGGCACCTTCGTCTCGCTGGCCGGTCGCACCGGCGGGTTCTCCAGCGAGTACCGCGCCAAGGTCTGGGTCAAGGCGACGGGGGCCGTCCAGCTCCAGCTCGTCGCGCTCCAGTCCGCCGAGACGACGCTCGCCGCCGTGAACGTCGCGGACCTGAGCGTCGGGCCGGGCGAGCGGCTGGCCGTCCGGTTCCAGGTGGCCGGCACCTCGCCCACCACCGTGCGCGCCAAGGTGTGGAAGGCCGGCACGCCGGAGCCGGCGACGTGGCGGCTCACCGCCACCGACTCGACGCCCGACCTGCAGGACGCCGGCGGCGTGGGCTACGCGCTCAGCCTGTCGGGCAACGTGACGACCGGCGCGAACGTCGTCCGGCTGGACGACCTGTGGGCGGGACCGCCCGCGCCGTGACGTCGCCCCGCACCGCGGTCGCCCCAGCCCTGCCGTCCCTCGAGGGACGGCAGGGCTGGGGCGTTGCCGCGACCGGGCTCGCGGTGCTGTGCCTGGTGCTCACGGGGATCAACCGCAACGTCTTCTTCGGCCTGACCCCTGGCCTGGCCCTCGCCCTCGTCCTGCTGCCGCTGTGGGCCCCGCAGCTGCGCAGCTCCCGGTGGGTCACCTGGACGACCGTCCTCGCCGTCGTCTCGGTGGTCTGGGGTGCGTGGCTCACGATCTGGCACGCCGACTCGCGCGGCGTGTCCACCGCGGGGACGCTCGAGGCGAGCTTCGTCGTGCTGGCGCTCGCCTGCGGCATCGGGGCGGCCCTGTGGGCGCGCGGACGCACCTCGGACGCCGTGGTGGGCGTGGCGTTCGGCGTCGGGCTGGTGCTCGGCATCAACCCGGGGAGCGAGACCTTCGCCGAGAACCCCTGGCGGTTCGGGTTCTCCCTGCCGGTCACGGTCCTCGTCCTCGCGATCGTCTCGCGCTTCCGCAGGCGATGGCTCGACGTCGTGGCCGCACTCGCGCTCGCGGGCGTCTCCGCGCTCAACGGCGGGCGGTCCAGCAGCGCGATCCTGCTCATGGTCGCGCTCCTGGTGGTGTGGCAGTCGTGGGGCCGTCCGGCCTCGTCGCGCCTCGCGGCCCTGCGTACGCTCGTGCTCTTCGGGCTGCTCGCCCTCGGCACCTACTTCTCCGTCCAGGCGGCGATCCTCGAGGGGGCGCTGGGCGAGAGCGCGCAGATGCGCACGGAGCTGCAGCTCTCGACGTCGGGCACGCTCATCACCGGCGGGCGGCCGGAGATCGGCGCGACGCTCGCGCTCATGGCCGAGGCGCCGGCCGGGTTCGGCGGTGGCAGCGTGCCGTCCATGGCGGACCTGCTCGTCGCCAAGTCCGGCATGGCCGCACTGGGGTACGACCCGAACAACGGGTACGTCGAGAACTACATGTTCGGCAGCGGCTTCGAGCTGCACTCGGTGATCGGCGACCTGTGGGCCTGGTGCGGCATCCCGGGTCTGGTGCTCGCCGTCGTGCTGCTGGCGTTCCTCGTGGCGCGCACCGCCGTCCTCACCACGGGGCGGGTCGCCTCCGGACTGGTCCTGTTCCTCGGGGTCAAGTCGCTGTGGAACCTGCTCTTCGCACCGCTGGAGAGCGCCGTCACCGTGCTGATCCTCGCGGTCGCGCTGATGGCCCCCGTCCTGGGGGCGGCACGGAGAGCGGACGGATGACCGGCGTACCCGCGCGGGCCGGGACGCCCGGCCGCGAGGCGTGGATCGACGCGGGCCGGGGCCTCGCCGTCCTGCTCGTGGTGGTCTACCACGCCGCGCGCTGGTTCGACGTGGCGGCATGGGAGCAGGTCAACGACTACCTGTCGGCCGTGCGCATGCCGTTCTTCTTCATGATCTCCGGGCTGCTCGCCCACCGGGTCGGCGCGCGGGGCGAGGGCGGGATGCCCTGGCGGACCCTCTGGGACCGGCGGCTGCGGCTCTACCTCTGGGTCTTCGTGGTGTGGGAGTGCATCGGCACCGCGTGCTACCTCGCCGGCTTCGCCCTGCGCGGCACGCCGCTCGGGTTCGGCCCGATGCTGCGCGACCTGCTCCTGTCGCCGGTCCGCCCGCAGTTCGAGCTCTGGTTCATCTGGGCCCTGGCGCTGTTCTGCGTGCTCGCGCGGCTGTTGCGGTCCGTCGACCCGCGGTGGCACCTCCTGGTCGCCGCCGTCCCGTCGGTCGTCGCCCTCACCGAGGGGTTCGACCTCGGCAACGTCGGCTGGAACGGCGCGCTCAGGTACTACGTCTTCTTCGTCTGCGGCATGCAGCTGCGCTCGCTCCTGCTCCGGTTCACGCGCACGCCCTGGCCGGTGCGGGTCGCGGTGGTGGCGGGCTGGGCGGCGCTCGCGACCGTCGTCGAGGTCGCCGGACTGCGTCCCGTCGTCGGTGTGTACTTCGTCCTGTGCGTCGCGGGCGTCCTCGCGGGCGCCGCGCTCGGCACCTTCCTCGCACGCAGCGCCGCGCTGGTGCGCACGGGCACCTCGACGCTCCCGGTCTACCTGGGGCACACGCCGGTGATCATCCTGGGGTCGTCCGTGGTGTTCGCCCTGACCGGCTCGACGACGCTGCCGCCCGTGGCCGGCCTGCTCGCGGTGCCGGCCGCGACCGTGGTGGCGACGACCCTGTCGCTGCTGCTGCACCGGTGGACGGCGTCGAGCCTGCTGCGCTACCTCTACGCACCGCCGCCGTGGACGGCGTCCCGGCGTGCCGCGGAGCCCGCTGCGCGCCGTGGGCCGTGACCTCGGCTCCACGCCTCGGATCCACGCCTCGGATCCACGGGGAGCCGTCTCATCCCCCCGTCGCGACGACCTCGCGGGCGAACAGCCACGCGTCCGCCTCCAGGCGGGAGTCCTGGCTCGGCAGCGATGCACGGACGTCGTCCGGGTCGAGCGGGTGGGCGGCCGCCTGCGTCAGGACGGGGGCGAGCAGCGTGGTCACGGATGCCCCCGGGATGACGCCGTGCCCTGCGTCTCGCAGCCAGTCGGCGATGCCGGTCTCGTCCGTGGTCACCACGGTGCAGCCGTGGGCGAGGCCCTCGACCAGCGGCAGCCCGACCTGCTCGCGCCACGCCCCCTGCCGCCGCGACGGCAGCACGACGACCGACGCCCGCCGCAGCTCCGCGTGCACGACGTCGCGGGGCGGGTCGGCGATGACGCGCAGGCGGTCGTCGGCTCGGGCGGCGTCGTACGCCTGGTCGAGAAGTGCGCCGCGGCCCACCACGGTGAGCACGGAGCCGGGCAGACGGCGGCGGACGGCGCCCCAGGCGGCGAGCACCGAGTCGAACCCCTTGCGCGGCGAGAGGTCGCCGAGGAACAGGATGCGGCCGGGCGCCTTGTCCGACGTCGTCGCACCGGCGGGGGCGCAGTCGCAGGGCGCGGGCAGGGCCTCGATCGTGGTCCAGTGCGGCCGGCGGCGTCCGGCCAGGCCGAAGACGCTGCCGTAGAGCTGCCGTGACGTCTCCGTGCCGAAGGCGACCCGGTCGACGCGCCGCCAGACCCAGTGGGCGAGCAGCAGGTCGAGCGTGCGGCCCAGGCGCGGCCACCAGGCCGTCGGACGGGGGAGGGCACTCGGGTCGATGTTGCCGATCGCGTACGTGACCACCCGGGTCCGCCGGCGCCGCAGCACGTCGGCCACGAGCAGGGCGAGCAGGACGGCGGCCGCCCGGCGGACGCAGTCGATCGCCGCGGGCTCGTTGATCTCGACGGTCCGGTAGCCGCGCCGGGCGACGAGCCACGCGCAACGCAGGTCACCGACCTGCTCGGGCTGCACGCGGTCCACCAGGTCCTCGTCGAAGTCGTAGCGGCTCTCCTGGTACAGGATGTCGGCGGGCGGCATGGCCAGGGCCCGCTCGAGGTGCGCGGTGCGGAGCGTCTTGTAGACCCGCGCGTCACGCGGTCGGGCGTCACCCGGCACGTTCATCGGCGGTCCCCAGCTCGATGACGGGTGGGACGGCGGGCGGCATCGCCGCGGGCCTCAGGCGCAGGGTAGGAGCGTTCGGCCCGGTGAGGTCGGCCGCGAAGGCCTGCACCGGCGGCTTCGGCGGGCCGTCCGGACCGCCGGGCGCGGGGGCCTCGGGCGCCGGACTGCCGGGCTCCACCTCCGCCGGCGTCGGTGCGGCGGCGTCGGTGCCGGGGAGCGGCACCGCCCGGATCGCTCCGGTCGGCAGGCTGAGCTGCGCGTGCTGCCGGGACGAGCCGGGCAGCATGCGCGGCCACCGTCGTCGCCGGGTGCTGTAGCCGTAGTAGGTGCCGTCCGGGCCGGACCGCGGGGCGAACGTCAGGATGAAGCCGAGCACGCGAGCCTCGACGCCCGCGAGGGCACGCAGGGCCTGGGCGAGCTGCTGCCGGCGCACGCGCCGGGCGCCCACGACGACGACCACGCCGTCGGCCATGGTGGCCAGCAGGGCGGCGTCGGAGACGGGCAGGAGAGGCGGCGCGTCGATGACCACGACGTCGTACTGCGCGCGTGCCGACGCGATGAGCTCCTGCGTGGCCTGCGACGCGATGAGCTGGTGGGGGTTGGGCGGGATGGGGCCGACCGGGAGCACGTCGAGGCTGCCGGGGCCGTACCGCTGGACGAGGTCGGCCATCGCGGCCCGCCCGACCAGCGCAGTGGTGAGGCCCGCTGCCTCCTCCAGCCCCAAAGACGTCGCGACCGACGGGCGGCGCATGTCGCCGTCGACCAGCAGCACGCTGCTGCCGCTCTCGGCGAAGGTGGAGGCGAGGTTGATCGCCGTCGTCGACTTGCCCTCGCCCGGCACGCTGGACGTCACCACGAGCACGCGAGCAGGTGTCGTGGCGTCGACGAACGAGAGGTTGGTCTGCACGCGCCGGTACGCCTCCGCGCGGGTGCTCAGCGGGTTCTGCGTGGCCGGGACCCGCGCCACCTTGCGTGTGGCGGTCGGGACGGAACCGAGGAGGCCGGCGCCCTCCGAGACGAGCTCGAGGTCGTCGGCCGACCGGATCCGGGTGTCGAGCACGGCCCACAGCAGCACGAGCACCACGCCGAGCGCGAGGCCCGCGCCGCCCCCGGCCGCCGTGAGCAGCCGTGTGCGCGGCGCCGACGGGTACTGCGGTACCTCGGCCGACGACACGACGGTCACCGCGATGGACTGGCCGCCGCCGGGCGTCTCGGGCGACAGGTCGACGACGGTCGAGGAGAGCTGCTCGGCCACGGCGTTCGCGACGAGGGCGGAGCGCTCCGGGTCGCCGTCCTCGACCTTGATCTCGATGATCGAGGTGTTGAGCGGGGAGTCGGCGGTGACGGTCTGCGCGAGCTGGCGCCCGGTGACGTCCCCGAGCTCTGCGGCCACCGGATCCAGCACGACCGGCATGTCCGTGAGCGCGGCATAGGACTCGATGAGGTTCTTCACGTACGTCGAGCCCTGCAGCAGGTCGCTGGTGGACTCACCGGTGTTGAGCGAGACGTAGACCTTCGCCGTCGCGGTGTAGGACGGCGGCGTCGTCCAGGCCCAGCCGAAGGCGGCGAGCGCTCCGGCGAGTGCGACGCCGACGATCACCGCCCAGCGGCGGCGCAGCACGTTCGCGTACTCGACCAGTTCCACGTCCTGCCTCCCTCTGTAGTCGTACGGCGTGTCTCGTCCGGGCTCAGAGCCGGCCGAGGCTCGAGGAGTGGCGCGGCTGGGGCTGCGCGACGGGCAGCGGGCCGGACCGGGGCGGCTTGCTGCCCAGCAGCCAGGGCTGCCTGCCGGTGCCGAGCACCCCGCAGACCGTGTCGGTGGCCGACACGATCCGCTCGAAGGCTCGGCGGTAGACCTTCTCGCTGCGCCCGTAGGGGTCCTCGATGTCGAGCTCGCGCGCGAGCGCCGGGTGGTGGAGGCGCTCGAGGCTCACGAGCTCGGGGACCTGCGCCCAGCGTGCGGCGTCGTCGGTAGCCGAACGGGCGCCGGGTGACGTGCTCAGCACGTGCGCGAGCTCGAGGAGCGTGAAGGTGCGCCGCACCGCCTCGGGGACGGCGCGGACGACTGCCGCGCGCTGCGCGCGGGTCATGGTGATGACGACGGTCGCCGAGCGGAGGGCGTCGCCGGTGAGCTGGTGCGCCGTGAACTGCCCGGTGTCGAGACCGCGAGCCTGCAGGAGGCTGGCCATGCGCGGGTCGATCGGCTCTCCCCTGCGAGCGCGGACGCCGGCGCTGCTGATGCGGACGGTGCCGTCGGTCCGGGCGGTGAGCAGGCGCGCGAGAACCGGGGAACGACAGATGTTCCCCGTGCACACCGCAAGGACGGACGTAGACATGGTGAGGCCAAGCATGCCGCGACGCTATGTCCATGAGCGGCCGATCGGTGCGCTTTCACCCGAAAGTCACCCGAGCGGGGTGAAATGTGCGGCTCGGGGGGAGGGGTGAACTGCACGTTCACCCGCTCCGGAGGCCCCTTGGGCGTGTCGTCGGGGCGGGAGCGCTCCTAGCCTTCCTGTCATGACTGTGGTCGGTTACGCGCCAGGTGCCTGGGACCTGTTCCACGTGGGCCACCTCAACGTCCTCCGGCACGCCAGGAGCCGTTGCGACCACCTGGTCGCCGGGGTGGTCGACGACGCCGTGCTCGAGCTGACCAAGGGGCGCCGGCCCGTGGTGCCGGTGATCGAACGGGCTGAGATCGTGCGCCACATCCAGTTCGTCGACGAGGTCTTCGTCGAGACCCAGCCCGACAAGATCGAGACGTGGCGCACGCGGCCGTTCGACGTCTTCTTCAAGGGTGACGACTGGAAGGGCACGGCCAAGGGCCGCGACCTCGAGCGCCGGTTCGCCGAGGTGGGCGTCGAGGTCGTGTACTTCCCCTACACGGTGCACACGTCGAGCACCAAGCTGCGGCGCGCGCTCGACCTGATGGACGGCACCTCCGCCGAGACGTCCGCGCGCGGCTGAGGCACGGGATGTCGGTGACCCCGCCTAGGCTTAGGCGCGATGACTTCCCTCTTCGACAGCCTCTCCCTGCCCGGCCTCGACCCCGCGTCGCCGGGTGACGAGGCGCGCCTGCCGAGCACGGCGCCGCGCTGGGACGACGACGCGCCGGACGCCGGGGACCCGGGCGAGGCGGCGCTGCCCGCCGAGCCGGAGTGGCTGGCCGGCCTGCCCCACGAGTCCGAGGCACCGCGCGCCCGGGGCGCCTTCGCGCACCTCGACCCCGAGGAGCTGCTCGACGGGCTGAACCCGCAGCAGCGGGCCGCCGTCGTGCACGAGGGCGGTCAGCTGCTGATCGTCGCGGGCGCCGGCTCCGGCAAGACGCGCGTGCTGACGCACCGCATCGCCTACCTGCTGGCCACCGGCCGGGCACGCGCGGGGGAGATCCTCGCGATCACGTTCACCAACAAGGCCGCGGCCGAGATGCGCGAGCGGGTCGAGGGCCTGGTGGGCCCCGCCGCGAACCGCATGTGGGTGTCCACGTTCCACTCGGCGTGCGTGCGCATCCTGCGCCGCGAGGCCACGACGCTCGGGCTGCGCTCCAGCTTCAGCATCTACGACGCCGCGGACAGCCAGCGCCTCATCACCCTGGTCACGCGCGAGCTCAACCTGGACCCGAAGAAGTACCCGGCGCGCGGGCTGTCGAACAAGATCAGCGACCTGAAGAACGAGCTGGTCGACCCCGAGACCTATGCCCGGCAGGCCGGGGCGTACGCCGAGCAGGAGGCGCAGGCCGAGGCCGCCTCGGCGGCGGCCGGCGGCATCCGCCGCCCGTGGGGCGGGCAGTCGGCCGACGAGCGCAACACCGCCGTGCCCGCGTTCGACCAGGTGCTGGCCGACGTCTACACCCGCTACCAGGCGCGCCTGGCCCAGGCCAACGCCCTGGACTTCGACGACATCATCATGACCACGGTGAACCTGCTCCAGGCGTTCCCGAACGTCGCGGAGCACTACCGGCGCCGGTTCCGGCACATCATGGTCGACGAGTACCAGGACACCAACCACGCGCAGTACACGCTGGTGCGGGAGCTGGCGGGCGTGGGCTCCGACGACGATTCCGGTCTGGACCCGGCCGAGCTCACGGTGGTGGGCGACTCCGACCAGTCCATCTACGCGTTCCGTGGCGCCACGATCCGCAACATCCTGGAGTTCGAGAAGGACTACCCGGACGCCACCACGATCCTGCTGGAGCAGAACTACCGCTCCACGCAGAACATCCTGAGCGCCGCCAACGCGGTGATCTCCCGCAATGCCGGCCGCACGCCCAAGCGCCTGTGGACGGACTCGGGGGCCGGGGCCAAGATCGTGGGCTACGTGGCCGACGACGAGCACCAGGAGGCCCGGTTCGTCGCCGACGAGATCGACAAGCTGGGCGACGACGAGGGCGTGCGCCCGGGCGACGTCGCGATCTTCTACCGCACCAACGCGCAGTCCCGCGCGCTGGAGGAGGTGCTGGTCCGGGTCGGGCTGCCGTACAAGGTGGTCGGCGGCACGCGGTTCTACGAGCGCCGCGAGGTCAAGGACGCCGTCGCCTACCTGCGCGCCCTGGCCAACGAGGACGACGACGTGAACCTGCGCCGCATCCTCAACGTGCCCAAGCGCGGCCTCGGCGACCGCGCGGAGTCGCTCGTCGCGTCCTACGCGGACCGGGAGCGCATCTCGTTCGGCGCAGCCCTGGAACGGGCCGACGAGATCCCCGGCATGACCACCCGCTCGCTCAAGCCCCTGCTCGCCTTCCGCGACCTGATGCGCGAGCTGCGCGGCCTCGTGGACGACGGCGCGGCGCCGGCCGTGGTGCTCGGCGCGGTGCTCGACAAGACCGGCTACCTCGCGGAGCTGCGCGCGAGCGAGGACCCGCAGGACGAGGGCCGCGTCGAGAACCTGGCCGAGCTGCACGCTGTCGCGGTCGACTTCGGGGAGACCGACCCGGAGGGCTCGCTCGCCGACTTCCTCGAGCGGGTGTCGCTGGTCGCGGACAGCGACCAGATCCCCGACGAGGACGTCGCCGACGGCGCGGCCGAGGAGGCGCCCCGGGAGAACCAGGGGGTCGTCACCCTCATGACCCTGCACACGGCCAAGGGCCTGGAGTTCCCGGTCGTCTTCCTCACGGGCATGGAGGACGGCACGTTCCCCCACATGCGCTCGCTGCACGACGACACCGAGCTCGCCGAGGAGCGCCGCCTCGCCTACGTGGGCATCACCCGCGCCCGTGAGCGGCTGTACATCACGCGGTCGTCGACGCGGGCCGCGTTCGGGATGTCGAACGAGTTCCCCGAGAGCCGGTTCCTGCAGGAGATCCCCGAGGATCTCTGGGACTGGCGGCGGCGGGAGTCGTCGACCGCGGCGATCCGCGGCGGTCGAGGTGGCTGGGGCGGTGGGTACGGCTCTGGCGGGTACGGCTCCGGGGGCTATGGCTCGGGCGGGTACGGGTCGGGCGGCTCGAGCCGTGGTCCTGGTGGCCGGTCCGGTTCGGGCTCGGGTTCGACGTGGTCCTCGGGCCGGTCGGGTGGCGCACGCACGGGTTCGGGCTCGTCGGCGGGCGGCAGTCAGCCGAACGCGTTCTCCCCGCAGCGGAAGACGGGCGCCAAGGGCGGCTTCGGCGGGATCGACGTGCAGAAGAACGTGCCCAGCCTGGAGATCGGCGACCGCGTCACGCACGACTCCTACGGGCTCGGCACCGTCATCGACGTCGAGGCCAACGCGGTGGTCAAGATCGACTTCGGCAGCAACGGCACCAAGCGGATCGCCCTGAAGTACACGGCGATCACGAAGCTCTGAGTGGGCGGGGTTCTGAGCGGGGCGGGGCTCTGTCGGGTGCGGGGCTCCGGCTGGGGCGGGGTTCCGGCTGGGGCGGGATCCTGCGAGGGGCGGGGTCCTGACCGCGGCGGGGTTGTGGCCCGCGCGGGGTCCTGACTGTGGTGGCGTTGTGGCCCGCGCGGGGTCCCGACCGTGGCGGGGTTGTGGTCGGCGCGGAGTTCTGACCGTGGCGGGGTCTCGGCCGACGGTCAGATCCCCTCGCGATCCTGCGGCTCGACGAGGTCGCTCCAGCGGAACCACTTGCGGGCCAGCTCGGCCTCGATGTCGATGTCGAACCGTCGCGCGATCACGAGCAGCTGACCGAACACGTCGGCGAACTCGGCCCTGAGGTCGGCGTCGATGTCCTCGGCGGACCGGCCCCGGTCGCGTGACCGCCCCGTCCGGGCGAGGTAGGCCTGTACGAACTCTCCCATCTCCTCCTGGAGCTTGAGGACGAGCCAGTCGTCGGTGCGCGGTACGCCGAACTTGCGTTCGTAGACCCGCGAGATCACCTCGACCTCGTCGGCGAGCGCGGCAAGTCCGGCAGGGGGCAGTCCGGGAACGCCCCCGGGCGGAGTGTTCGCTGTCGTGGGCTCCATGGTGCGCAGCCTGCCATGACGCGGCCGGCCGGCGTGGGCATCTGGGTGTGCAGCTTGCTTTGGCGTGGCCGGCTGGCGTGGGCGTCTGGGTGTGCAGCCGGCCTTGACGTGACCGGCTGACGCGGGCGCCCGGGTGCGCAGCCTGCCATGACGCGGCCGGCTGACATGCGCGCCCGGGTGCGGAGCCTGTCGGTGCTCGCCGTGTGACCCGCCGCGGTCGGCCTGCGGTCGAGCGGGGTGCCGGCACCTCGTGCGGGCGCGTGCGGAGCACCGTCACCCGGCGCGAGCGTGGGGCAGGTCGATACGTCGTCCGAGCCGGCTGGTGAACCGCCAGTGCCCGGGCTGGTCCGGAGTGCTGCCCGGCCGCCAGTCCATCGTGATCCCGGTGGTGTCCACGAGCGTGTGGTGGTGCCAGCAGAGCAGTGCGCTGTTCGCGAGGCTGGTACTCCCGCCGTCCGCCCAGTGCGTGACGGCATGGTGCACCTCGCAGCGCGCCGCCGGCTGGTCGCATCCCGGGTAGACGCAGTGCTGGTCCCGGGCGATCACCGCTCTGCGGAGCTGCCCGCTGACCGTGCGTCGGCTGCGGCCGACGTCGACAGCAGCACTGTCCGGCCCGAAGACCACCCTCGTGACGGCGGCGTCGCAGAGGATCTTGCGCAGGAGCCCGTCGGGGACGACGTTTCCGGTGCTGCTGACTCCGGTGAAGATCGCCGGCTGTGCCGTCAGGGCGGTCAGGTCGTCTGGGCGCAGGCCTTGCGGGTCCGTTCGGGGCGCGGCGGTAGGGTCCGCGGCGCTGGCCTGTGTATCCGCCGGAGTGCCGGTCGGGGCACCCGTCGGGCTGGCCGTCGGGGTGCCGGTGCCCCGACCTGCACCGGTGTCGGCGGTCCGCGCCGGGTCCGTGCCGGCGGCGTCCGCGCCGTTCCTCGTCAACCGCATGAGCTCGGACAGCGAGACGGTGACGCTGACGTGCGGCCGCACCGCCGCGCCGGTCCCGGTCCGTCCGTGGTCCAGCACGTCGCGGGCCAGGTCGGCCAGAGCCTGAGCGCGCCGTTGCGTGGGTGTGCGGGAGTCGCCTGGGGTGGGTGCGCCCATCATGGAGCCGAGTGCGGTGCTGACCTGCTGCCCGTGCTCGTCGGTGAGGAAGCCGCTGACGTGCCAGCCGTCGAAGGTGGGACTGATCTCCAGGTGCTCTCGTTCCGTGGCCCGCTTGTAGCCGCGTTCGTCGGCGTCGGGGTCGGCCACCACGGCGAACCGCTTGAGCATGCGTCGGTACCGGCCGGGGTCGCAGGTCCCGGCGAGACCTGTCAGGTACTCCTCTCCGGTCGGCACGGCGGGTGCGCGTCCGGGCCGATCGGCATCGAGGTCGGATCCGCCATCGGGAGGTGTTCCCGCCGTCGGTTGCGCGGCCCCGGTGGGCTCCGTCTCCCCGGTGGGCTCCGTCCCCTCGGTGGGCCCCCGTTCCTCGACGGGCTGCGCGTCCCTCGACGGTCGGGGCGGCGCGCCGTCCGTGTCGGCGTCGGGGGCCTCTACCGGGGCAGCCAGTGCGTTCTTGCGGGCCTCGCTCGTCGGCGCCACGTCGACGAGGGCACGCACATGGTCGGCGCCCAGCCGTCCTGCGAGAGCCTGTTCTCGTGCGGTCGGCAGGTGGTCGCGCAGCGTGCGCGCGGTGCGGACCTCGCGCCGGGCCGTCGTGGTCGTGACGTTCTCCGTCCGGGCCAGCCAGGTCGCGAAGGTCCGCGCGCCGGTGCTCTGCCACGGGTGGTCCTGCTCGATCACCGGCAGCCACGTGAGACGCACTGTCTCGAGGCGGGTGTTCAGCGTGCGCAGCCGTGGTGCGGCGTCGGCCAGGCGAGACGCCACGATGTCGCCGCCGCCGCAGAACCTGCCCGTACCGCGCACGGCATCGGGTCCGGCGACGTCCACGAGCTCGCCTGCCAGGGCCTCAAGGTCGGTGAGCACGTCCTCCATGGCGCGGGTGCGGGCATCGACACCGGGCGCACGACGATCCGGCTCCTCGTTCGTGACCATCCGCACCACCCCCGAGATCGAAACCCATCGAAACGTCTCCAAGATATCGAACATGCGTACCCACTGCGCGGCGCTCCGCACATCTGTGGACAACCGGCCGAGGTCGGTCCGGAGTGCGCCCGCGCGAGCCGCGGTGAGCTGCCGTCAGCCCTCCGCGAGCTCCCATGAGCCCCCCATGAGCACGCTTGGCGCACTGTGCCCGCTTTAGGCCACTATGTGTCGCCATGAGGACCCTCGTCTCCGCGGCGCGCCTGTTCGCGGCGCACTGGCCCGCACTCCTGACGCTCGGCCTGCTGGGCGTCGCCGTGCGCAACGGTGCGATGTGGGGAGCGGTGGAGCTCAGCCAGTGGAACTCGTTCGTGGCGCAGCTCCTGCTGATCGTCAGCCCGCTCGGCTACCTCCTGCCCGTCGTCGGCATGCTCTGGGTCTGCCGCACGTCGCTGCCGCTGCTCCGACCGGAACCCGGGCCCGCCTACGGCGTGGCCGGCCCGGCCTACGGCGCCGCCCCGATCCCCGGCATGCTGCCGGGCACGCGCGCCCCGATGATGCCGTCCGAGAAGCGTGAGCGCCGCCTCGTCGACGTCGCCCTGTCCGTGCTGGTCCCGTTCCTGGTGGTCTACGAGGTCGAGGGCCTGATGGACGCCGACCGGGACCAGTTCCTCAACGAGGCCGCCGCCGACGAGCTGTTCAACGACGCCTGGACCACGCAGGGCGTCGACTTCATGTCCCGCCTCGGGGTCTGGTCCGGATGGACGCTCCTCACCATCGTCGCCGTCGCGTTCGTGCTGCGCTGGCTGCTCGGACGGCTGGAGGGGCGGCTGGGCTTCCTCGGCATCGCCGTGTTCGGCGCGGCCCTGGAGATCTACTGGACCAGCCAGGTCGCCGGCCAGATCGAGACCATCCAGCAGGGTCTCTGGTACGTCGCCGAGCAACGCCAGCTCGTGGCGGCGGCCGTCGGCACGGTCGGCGCCGCGCAGGAGTCCATCGGTACGGCCGGCAACGAGACGGTGTCGGTCCTCGCCGACGGCTTCGTCACCGTCCTGGAGTCGCTCGACGTCGTCCTCGTCGCGCCGCTGGCCTGGCTCGCGATCGGCGCCGTCGTGCTGGGCCACCGGCTCATGGAACCGCCGTCCACCGAGCACCGCTGGCTGGACCGCGTCACCTGGCTCCCGCGCGGGCTCCGCTCCGTGCTGGAGTCGCTCACCGAGGACCTGCGCGCCCGCTTCTCCGCCCTGTGGGACGGCCTGAAGATGATCGTGCACGGCGGCCTCGGCCCCATGCTGGTCTTCTGCCTGGGCTATCTCGTGGTCATGCGGGTGCCGTACGGCGTCGCGTGGATCGTGCGCGCCGTGACCGGGCCCGTCGACAGCAGCACCTGGCTCGCCTTCAGCCCCATGGAGAGCGCGGCGGGACTGGCGCTGGCACTGGCCCTCGCCGCCGTCCTGATCGCGGCGACCGTCGAACAGCTCGTCGAGCGCGGCCTCGTGATCCGTGACGAGGAGGCGGAGGAGGAGGCCGCGGCCCGCCGGGTCACGGCAGGTCGAACGTCACGTACTCCGGGCCACCGAACGCCAGCCGCACCTGCGTGATCGTCGCGTCCGGGTCGGCCAGCACGTACGACGTGACGTCCCACTCCGGCTGCACGGTGAGCGAGCCCTCCGCCTCGGGCGGCGCGCAGCGGTTCAGGTTGCCCAGCAGGTCCGCGTTGGACTCCCCGTACCGCGTGCCGTCCTCGGCGACGAGGATGATCTGGCACAGCGAGATGTCGGTCTGCGGCTCGGCGGCGAAGTGCATCCCCACCGCGTACGCGACGGAACCCTCCGGGATCGGCATCGGGTCGTCGTAGGCGGGCGGTGGCAGCTCCGTCACCCGCTCCACGCCGGTGACCGACGCGTCGACCTCCCGCAGCACGTACGTGTTCGCGCGCTCCGGCACGTCGAACCCGAGGTCGTAGTACTCGCCCGCCAGGTGCGCCGTCGCACCCGCCGCGGCCCGGTCCACCTCGTGGTGCAGCCCCGTGGGCCACCAGTACGCCCACACCCGGAAGGACGACGCCCCCGCGGCCACCACCACCGCGACCGGTAGCAGCACCAGCCAGACGGTGTTGCGGCGCCACCAGCCCTTGCGGGGTGCCTGCGCCGGCACGTCGGGCGGGACCATGCCCGGCAGCGTGCCCGGGGGGACGCTCGGCGCGGGGCCCGGGTACTGCCCCTCGCCCGGGTACTGCCCTGCGTTCGGGTACTGGTCCGGGCCCGGTACGGCCGGGGTCACCAGCGTGGTCATCCCTCGTCCCCTCCCGGGCTCGCCGTGGCGTAGCCCTCCATCTCGGGCGACACGGTCTCGGTCGCCTCCCAGAGCTCGTCGGCCTCGCCCCCGGTGATCCCCAGGTCGACGACGGCGACGGCGTCGCGCCGCTGGCCCGCGTGCTCCTCCGCCTGGTCGCCGCGGGCGAGCCGTACGGTCGCCCCCGCCAGCGCGTCGCGCGGCACGTCGAAGCAGTACGTGGCGCGCCAGGCGTAGCCGGGCTGTGCCTTGGGTGCCGTGGTGCAGTCGGCCAGGTTGGCGGGCCAGAACCGGCGGCCCTCGGCGTCGGTGACCTCGGCGCCGACGAAGGTCGTCAGGCCCTGCGTGGCCCGCCAGGTCGCGTCCACCACGACGAAGGTGCCTCCGGCCACGGCGGTCTCGGTGACGCCGCTCAGGGTGTCGGCGACGCGGACGTCGGTCACCGTCAGCTCGGCGTAGGTCAGGTCGAGCGTCTCGCCCACCCCGCCCTCGACGACGAACGGGTCCTCCAGCGCGGTGTCCTGGGGCAGGTAGGTCACGAGCGCGCAGCCCGCCGTCACGGCTCCGACGACCAGCGCCGAGCCCTTCCAGGTGATCCGACGACGTCCGTGCCTCATGGCTGGGCCGACCCTGACTCGGGCTGCGCGGTGGTGTCTTGTCCTGTGGTGTCTTGTCCTGCGGTGTCCTGTCCGGCCGGATCCTGTCCGGCGGCGTCCTGGCCCGCGCCCGCGGCGGGCTTGGCCGGTTCGACCGCGATGTCGCCGCGAAAGGCCACCTCGTTCGGGGTCCAGTGCCCGTCGTCGAGCCCGAACGGGTCCTCCTCGATCCACTCCAGCTCGACGAGCTCCAGCGGGATGGTGGAGCCCGACCAGTCCCCGCTCTGCTCCCAGATCAGGGCGACACGGTAGGTCACGCCGGGGTTGAGGATGCTGCGGGTTGTCCCGTCCTCGATGTTGACGATCGTCGCGGACGGCAGCTCGGGCTCCGCGGGGGAGGGGCTCGCCGAGGGGTCGGCGTCGGGCGCGGCGTCGTCGGAGGGTGCGGTGCTGTCGCCTGCCGTGGCCCCGTCGTCGGATGCAGCGCTGTCGTCGGATGCAGCGCTGTCGTCGGGCGTGGCGCCGTCGTCGGGCGTGCCGCCGTCGCCGAACCCCAGGTCGCCGAGCGGCTCCTCCGGCACGATGCCCACGCCCTCGGGCGCGAGGACGGCGTTGCTCAGGGTGACGCTGTACTCCGGCACCTCGCCGGTGTTGGTGACGTTCGCGACCACGGCGAGCATGTGGTTGCCCGGCGCCGGCACCAGGTAGCCCAGCTCGTCGGCGGTCGCGGCCTTCTCGATGGTCACCTCGAACGGGCCCACCTCTACCGGCGCACCGGTCGTCAGCGGGTCGGTCCGTGCTTCCGCGGCGCTCCAGGCCCCGAACGGGGTGACGGCGAACAGCGCGCCGACGACGCCGACCCCGATGCGCTGGACCGTCGACATGTCATCGACGACGGCCGAGACGACGCGCCGGGCGATCCGGAACGCGAGGTCGGGACCGTCGCTGCGGGCATGCTTCATGGCGCACGATCGTAGCGGTGCACAAGGGACAACCCGGGCGAAAGTCCACGGCCCTCGGTGCTGCACCGCGTTGGTGCGCTTCTACCCAGCGATTGCGCCCAGAATCCTCGTGAATTCCGGGCCTGATCGCTGGGTAGAAGCGCACATCCGCGCTGCGCCGCCGCGCCGCACGCGCTGCGCCGCACCGCGCCGGCCGCACGCCGCCGCGCCCCGCGCGTCAGCCGCCCCCGCGCGTCAGCGCAGCCCGAACGCCCGGGTCAGGGTCTGGGACACCGAGCTGCCGGCGCTGTCCTCGACCGTGGTCCGCAGGGTCGCGAACTGCGCGCCCCGCGGAGCCGCCAGGCGGGCCGACCAGGCACCACGGTCCCGCGTGAGGTCGAGCCGGCGCCAGGTGGCCCCGTCGTCGTACGACACCTCGACCGTGGGCCGGCCCACCGTGGCCTCGATCCCGGGCAGGTGCGACGGCGTCACCGACAGGCGGGCGGTGCGCGCGGCACGTCCCGCGGTGTCGGTGTCCACGTCGTAGTCGAGCTGGATCAGCGGGAGCGGCTCGGCGGCCTCCGGCCCGCTCGCCCCCGACGTGAAGGTCCACTCGGTGAGCGTGTGCGTCGAGTACGGGCCGGACCAGGCGGCACGGTCGTTGTCGACCACCACGCGGTACGGCAGCTCCTCGGCGGGCAGGCCGCCGTTCACCGGCAGGAACTCCGCGTTGCTCCACAGGAGCTCCGTGTCGCCCTGGTAGAGCGTGGCCCGGTTGCGGACGTCGAAGTTCCCGCCACCCGTGCTGCCGATGTGCCCGCCGCCCGAGTCACCCCAGCCCGGAACCGGCACGTACATCTGGTCCAGGTAGCGCACCGGCTGCGAGTCCAGCGCCCCCATGCGCGGGCGCAGGACCGGGCCGAACCAGGTCACGTCGCTGGTCGAGCGGGCCGCGTACCGCAGCACCTCGGCCGACGACTGCCCCATCTCGCCCGGCAGGTACGCGCTCTGCGTCCACGGCACGTCGGCGGTGACCCAGTCGGTCCGCTCACCCTGCGCGGGTGCGACGAGCTGGTTGCCCGCCGTCCACCCGTGCCAGACGTCGAACCGGGCCTCCAGCGCCGGACCCTGCCGGTGGTGGCGGAACGACATGTCCACCCGCGCCAGGTCACGCCGCGTCGAGGTCCATGTGGGCCGGGCCGGCACGGCGCCGGTCCAGTGGTGCACGACGTCGTACGTGTAGTCCGTCGTGGGGTGGGACGTGACCGTGACCTCGGGCCGGTGCCGGTCCAGGGACCGGAGCAGCTCGGCTCCCTGCCCGGACGTGAGCGTGGCGACCGTCAGCGGTGCCGGCTCGCCCGGGATCCACGGGGACTCGTCCCACGGGGTCAGGCGCCCGGCACCGTCGTGCACCACGAGCAGCAGCCGCGCCCCGGCGTCGGCCGCGGCCTGGGCGAGCGGTGCGATCTCGTCGGTCCCGGCGGCCCGTACGACGACGGCGGTGCCCCGGAGGCCCGGTCCGGTCCCGCCGTGCCCCGCCTGCCGGGCACGGTCCGCGAGGTCCGCGAGGCCGGCGGCCTCGACCACCCGGAACGTGCGCGTCCCCGCCGGCAGCGGTTCGGCGCCCCGCTTGACCCGCAGGTCGTCGAGGCCGGCAAACCCGGGGCGGGCGCCCCCGACCGTCAGCGCCGGCTGCTCCAGGCGGAACTGGGTCCCGAACTCGAACAGGCCCTCGGTCACCTTCTTGCCCGTCGGCAGCGCCCACAGGCTGTCGTACTCACCCGCGGGGAACATCGAGCTCGCCGTGTAGCCGCCGTTCGGGAACTGCCGCATCACGTCCAGGCGCATCGAGGCCGGGTCGGTGTCCTGCGGCACCTCGGCCCGCACCTGGACCGCCTTGCGTGCGTCCAGCACGACCGAGCGGTCCTGGCTCAGGTCCACGTCCACGAAGCTCAGCAGCGCGGTGCCGAGCGACCCCGGCCCGTTCGCGCCCTCGACGTCGACCGACAGCCAGCCGCTGTAGCTGTCCACCGGGAGCCGCAGCACGGCCGTGCCCGTCTCGTCCAGGTCGGCACCGGCGAAGATGTCGTCGGACGTCACGAGCAGCTTGCCCGCGGCGGGGCGCCCGTCGTCGCCGAGCACGGTGACGGTCAGCTCCTGGCGCTGGCCCTCGCGGCTCGCGCCCGTGAGCGTCCGCGCGCGGACCGCGCCGCTGCCATCGGTCGCGACGACCGTCGCGCTGAGGTCCGCCTCCGCGGGCAGCAGCGAGAGGTCGGCCGTGAGCGTCACCGACGCCGTGCCGCCCGCAGGCACCGTCACGGCGGCCGCCGACAGCGTCAGGAACCCCTGCGGGAGGGCGCCGTCCACCCCGCCGTCCACCGCGAGGCCGAGCTCGACGGGTGCGTCACCCAGGTTGGTGTACGTGATCGGCTTCGACACCGGCTCGTCCACGTCCGAGCCCCAGGGGTGGAAGCCGAACCCGGCGCTCGCGGTACCGAAGACCTCCGCGGCCACGGCAGCCGGCGCGTCGATCCGTCCGCTGCCGGCCTCGTAGGCGGTGTAGGCGGGGGTCGGCACGGCCGTGCTGACGATCGCCTCCTTGATCTGCTCGGCCGTCCAGTCCGGGTGCGCCGCCGCGACCAGGGCCGCGGTACCCGCCACGTGCGGGGTGGCCATGGAGGTGCCGCTCATCGTCGTGTACATCCCCGACCCGCGCACGAGCTGCGACCGGGCGGCGAGCACGTCGACGCCGGGCGCGGTGACCTCGGGCTTGATCCCGCCGTCGAGCGCCGGGCCGGTGCTGGAGAAGTCCGCCAGCGTGTCGGTCGCGTCCACGGCGCCCACGGCGAGGGCCGAGTCGGCCAGGGCCGGGGTGCTGATGGAGCGCGGACCGTCGTTGCCAGCGGCCGTCACGAACAGGGCGCCCGTCTCGGCGGTGAGCTCGTCCAGGGCTGTCGCCATCGGGTCGTCCGCGCCGGCGGGGGCGCCGCCGAGGCTCATGCTGACGATCCGGGCGTCCTGGTCCCGCGCGGCCCACTCCATGCCGGCGATGATCCAGGACTCCAGACCGCGGCCGTTGCTGTCGAGCACGCGGCCCACGTGCAGCCGCGCGCCCGGGGCGACGCCCCGCTCGAGCCCGTCGGAGGCGGCCCCGGTGCCCGCGATGGTCGACGCGACGTGCGTGCCGTGCCCCTGGTAGTCCTCGACGTAGTCCTCGCTCGTCACGAAGTTGGCGCTCGCGGCGACCTGGTCGGCCAGGTCGGGGTGGGTGGGGTCGATGCCCGTGTCGAGCACGGCCACGTCCACGCCCGCACCGGTGTTGCCCGCGGCCCACAGCTCGGGCGCGCCGATCTGCGCCGTGGACTCCGCGAGGTCGGCCGTGACCGGGCCGTCGAGCCAGATCTTCTCGATACCGCCCGCGAACGCGGGCTCACCGCCCCGGCGGGCGGAGTCCCCGTCGCCGGAGTCCCCGTCGCCAGGCACGCCGTCGCCAGACGCCCCGTCGCCGGTCAGGCCGGACCAGAACGCGGCCGCCTCGTCGCGGTCCTGCTCGACGGCGGCGCCGTCCAGGCTCGGCAGCGGCCGCACGACGTCGGCGCCGGCGGGTGGCGTCGTGCCGCGGGACCGGGCCGCGTCGTCGGTGTAGCGGACGATGAGCGGCAGGGAGTCGCTGCTCGCGTCGTCGTAGCCGTTCGCGAGCAGCTCCGTGACGTTGAACAGGCGGTCGTCGAGCACACCGGCCGTGACGTACGACAGTGCGGCGTCCGGGTAGACGTAGGTGCTGCCGTCGCGCTCGGTGCGGTGGTAGGACGACGTCGTCCCGCCGGGTCCGGCGACCGTCGTGACGGTCGTGCCGTCGGCGGTCGTGGCGACGGTGACGGTGTCGCCGGTGATGAGGGTGACGCTGCGCGATCCTGCCGCCGATGGCGGGAGCGCGGTGGCGGTCCGGTCCGGGGGGACCGGACCGCCGGGGCGCGCGGGCGTCGCGGCGGACGCCGACGCGGCCCCGACGGCCAGGGCCGCTGTGACGCCGGCGGCGACCAGGGCCCGGGCACGGGTGGAGAAGGTGAACACGGATGTCCCTTTCGACAGTGGTGTTCCTTTTCCTATCCGCCGGGTGCCGCGCGCTGGGTTTCGCGGGTGTAACGAGGACGCCGGTTCGGTGGCCGACACCGGTCATCTGACACGACCCGGCCACGACGGGCCGTGCCGCACCCCGGGTCAGGCGGCCTGCGCCCCGCCCTCGGCGCGCTGCCGGACCTGGTCGACGTCGGCGCCGGCGTCGACCAGGACGCGCCGCGCGGGGGAGTCGGCGCGGGTGAGGCCGAGCAGCAGGTGCCCGCCGTGGATCTCCTTCGAGCCCAGCCGGATCGCCTCGCGGAGCGCGAGCTCCAGCGACTTCTTCGCGTCCGGTGTGAAGGGGATGTGCTTGCGCCGCCCGCGCAGCACGCGGCCCGCCCGGGCGAGCGCACCCTCGCCGAAGGTCTCCTCCGTGCGGCGCGTCACCTCGTCCAGGTCGATGCCCACGGCGGCCAGCGCGCCGGGGTCGAGCTCGTCGCCGGCGGCGATGTCCGCGCGGGTGCGGTCGACGAGCCCGCCGACGTCCACGCCGCCGTCGGACAGCGCGGTGCGGGCCGGACCCGGGGCCGAGGCGAGGGCGACGAGCAGGTGACGGGTGTCGATCTGCTCGCTGTGCGCGTCCCGGGCCACCTGCTGGGCGTCGACGACGGCGGCGCGGGCGTCCTTGGTGAACCTCTCGAACATCAGATCCTCCTGTTGTGCTTCTTGTGGACCGCCTGCCGCGAGACGCCGAGGGCCTCGGCGATCTCCTGCCACGACCAGCCGAGCCGCCGCGCCCGCTCCACCTGGAGCGTCTCGAGGCGGTCGGCCAGCTCACGCAGGGCCCGGACGGCGCGCAGCCCCTGGGCGGGGTCGTCCCCGGCGGCGGACGCGACGAGTGCTTGCTGGTTCATGTGTCAACTATGGTTGACAGCGCTGCCCGGTGTCAACCCTGGTTGACGAATCTCCGCGATCGAGACGTGTGCCACACGTCTGTGCCGAAGAGGCCCGGAATACCGCCGCTCTCGTTCGGAAGCACAAGCAATCCAGGGCTACTCTGTACGGGGATGTCTTGACGTCGAGACATCGCTTCAGCCGGGCTCCGGGCGATACGACGTCCGAGCCGCATCCCGATGGAAGGACGCAGCAGGGTGGACCTGTTCGAATACCAGGCGCGCGACATCTTCGAGAAGCACGGCGTGCCCGTGCTGGGCGGGGTTGTCGCGACGACCCCCGAGGAGGCTCGCGAAGGCGCCGAGAAGCTGGGCGGCGGTACTGTCGTCGTGAAGGCCCAGGTCAAGACCGGTGGTCGTGGCAAGGCGGGCGGCGTCAAGCTGGCCCACTCGCCCGAGGAGGCCGCTGAGAAGGCCTCCGAGATCCTCGGCATGGACATCAAGGGCCACACGGTGCACCGCGTGATGATCGCCCAGGGCGCCAAGATCGCCGAGGAGTTCTACTTCTCGGTGCTCCTGGACCGGTCCAACCGCAACTACCTCGCCATGTGCTCCGTCGAGGGCGGCATGGAGATCGAGCAGCTCGCCGTCGAGCGTCCTGAGGCGCTGGCCCGCATCGCCGTCGACCCGGCCGTCGGCATCGACGAGGCCAAGGCCGCCGAGATCGTGGACGCCGCGGGCTTCGCCGAGGAGCTCAAGGGCAAGGTCGCCGCCGTCATCCAGCAGCTCTGGACGGTCTTCAAGGCCGAGGACGCCACGCTGGTCGAGGTGAACCCGCTGGTCCGCACCGAGGACGGCGACATCGTGGCGCTGGACGGCAAGGTCACCCTCGACGAGAACGCGGGCTTCCGGCACCCGGAGCACGCCGAGCTCGAGGACTCCGCCGCGGCCGACCCGCTGGAGGCGAAGGCCAAGGAGAACGACCTCAACTACGTCAAGCTCGACGGCGAGGTCGGCATCATCGGCAACGGCGCCGGTCTGGTCATGTCCACCCTCGACGTCGTCGCCTACGCCGGCGAGAAGCACGGCGGCGTCAAGCCCGCCAACTTCCTCGACATCGGTGGCGGCGCCAACGCCCAGGTCATGGCGAACGGTCTCGACGTGATCCTGAACGACGCGCAGGTCAAGTCGGTCTTCGTGAACGTCTTCGGCGGCATCACCGCCTGCGACGAGGTCGCCAACGGCATCGTGGGCGCGCTGGACATCCTCGGCGACGAGGCGTCCAAGCCGCTGGTCGTCCGCCTCGACGGCAACAACGTCGAGCTCGGCCGCCAGATCCTGAACGAGCGCAACCACCCGCTCGTCACCCTCGCCGACACCATGGACGGCGGCGCCGACCTTGCCGCCGCCAAGGCTGCCGCCGCCTGATCGCCCGCTGAAGACGTCGAAAGCAGAGACAAGAAGACAATGTCGATCTACCTGAACCAGGACTCGAAGATCATCGTCCAGGGCATCACGGGTGGCATGGGTGCCAAGCACACCGCCCTGATGCTGGACTCCGGCGCGCAGATCGTCGGCGGCGTGAACGCCCGCAAGGCCGGCACCACGGTGACGCACAAGGACCAGGCGGGCAACGACGTGACGCTGCCCGTGTTCGGCACCGTCAAGGAGGCCATGGCCGAGACCGGCGCGGACGTCTCCGTCGTCTTCGTGCCGCCGGCCTTCACCAAGGACGCCGCCATCGAGGCCATCGACGCGGGCATCGGCCTGCTCGTGGTCATCACCGAGGGCGTGCCGGTGCAGGACACCGCCGAGGTGTGGTCGTACCTGCAGGGCAAGGAGACCCGGATGATCGGGCCGAACTGCCCCGGCATCATCACCCCGGGCGAGTCGCTCGCCGGCATCACGCCGCACACCATCACGGGCAAGGGCCCGATCGGTCTCGTGTCGAAGTCGGGCACGCTGACCTACCAGATGATGTACGAGCTGAAGGACTTCGGCTTCTCGACCGCCATCGGCATCGGCGGCGACCCGATCGTCGGCACCACGCACATCGACGCGCTCGAGGCCTTCGAGAACGACCCGGAGACCAAGGCGATCGTGATGATCGGCGAGATCGGCGGCGACGCCGAGGAGCGTGCCGCCGCGTACATCAAGGAGCACGTCACCAAGCCGGTCGTCGGCTACGTCGCGGGCTTCACCGCCCCCGAGGGCAAGACGATGGGCCACGCGGGCGCGATCGTGTCCGGCTCGTCCGGCACTGCCGCGGCGAAGAAGGAGGCCCTCGAGGCCGTCGGCGTCAAGGTCGGCAAGACGCCGTCCGAGACCGCCGACCTCATGCGGGAGATCCTGCAGTCGCTCTGACGCCACCCGGCTGAGCACGCCACGTCGAGGCCCCTCGCTCCGGAACCGTCCGGAAGGAGGGGCCTCGGCGCGTTCGGGGCCGCGAACCGGGTCTTTTACCGCAGAACACACCGCCGGCACCATGCTCGGCAGTGATTTTTCGGCAAGTTCACCCGGGCCACGCCGAGCCAGGTCCCCGGTGTGACAGCAACCAGCGGGTGAAGATGGGGCCGTGAGCGCACCACCCCGCACGAGCACGGCATCCCGCACCCCGGGTGCCCGGACGAGCCGTCCGGCGAGCCGGCCGGCCGCCCGACGCAGCCGGCTCGTCGACGAGCCGCCGGCGGCAGCCGCGTCGTCGGGCCTGTCCGACGTCGTCGTCGGCGTCCTCGCCGCGGGGCAGGCGCTCGTCCTCTCCCTCGCCGTCGTGGTGCTCCCGGCGGTGGTCGCCTACCTCGTCGGCACGGCGGCGCAGGGGGCACCCTCCGGTGCGGCCGACGACGCCGTCCACGTGCGCTCCGCCGTCGACGTCGCGATGGGCATCTGGCTGCTCGGCCACGGCGTACCGCTCAGCACCGGTGAGTTCACCCTCTCCCTGGCGCCGCTCGGCATCACGGCGCTCGCGCTGTTCGCCGTCTACGTGTCGGCCAAGCGGTTCGCCGCGACCTCCGTCCGCGCGTGGGTCGCCGGTGCCGTGACCTACGCGCTGTGCACCCTGGCGGTCGCGGCGTTCGCCGGGAGCGCGCCCGGCTGGTCGCTCCCCGTGGCCGCGGTGGCCGGCCTGGTCGTGGGCGGGCTCGGTACGGGGCTCGGCATCCTGGCCCGCCCGGACGCTCCCGCCCCGGCCGAGATCGGCGAGCGGACCGAGGCCCTGGCGTTGCGGCTCACCGGCCTCGACCTCGTGCCCCCGACGTTCCGGCTCGGCCTGCGCGCGGGTGCGGTCGTGACCGCTGCGCTCGTAGGGGGCGCCGCGCTGCTCGTGGTGGCCTGGGCGGTGGCGGGGCGCGCGACGTCGTCGGACATCATCACCGCGCTCGAACCCGGCTGGGCCGGGGGCGTGGTGTTCGCCGTGGCGCAGCTCGCCCTGCTGCCGAACCTCGTGCTGTGGGCGGTGTCGTGGCTCGCGGGCCCGGGGTTCGCGATCGGCGCGGGGACGAGCTTCACCCCGTACGGCACGGTCTCCGGCCCGCTGCCGGCGATCCCGCTCCTCGGTGCCCTGCCGGGGGCGGACTGGGCCAACGCGGTGAGCGCCTGGTCGCCGGTGCTGGTGGTCGCGTGCGGCGTCGTGGCGGGGCTGTTCGCCTGGCGGCGGCTGGAGCCGTCCCTGGTCCGCTGGCCCGACGTCGGCTGGGTGCTGGCCGGCACGGTCCTGACCCCGGGCGTGCTCGTGCTGCTGGGGCAGTGGGTCGCGGCGGGGGCCGGCGGTCCGGGCCGGCTCGCCGTCGTCGGTGCGCAGCCCCTCGTGACGGCAGGGTTGGTGTCGGCCGAGGTGGCCGGGGGAGCGGCCGCCGTGCTGCTCGGCGCCAAGCTCGACGTGGTGTCACGGCGCGGTGAGATCGGGGAGGACCTGGTGACGTGGCTGCGCCGCCCGGCCCCCGTGCGGTCCGACGCCGGTGAGGACGGGCCGGACGCCGGCCGGGACGGGCTGGACGTGGCGGGGCTGGGCGCGGAGGAGCTGGACGCGGCTGACGCGGCCGGGCCTGGCGGCGGTGAGCGGACGCCGGGACGCCCGGTGCCGGACCTCGCGGCCGAGCTCGGTCTCGAGGCGTCGCCGGACGAGCCCGAGCCCGTCGGCGGCGAGGTCCTCGGCGACCCCGGCCGCGCGTGGGACGTCTCACGCGAGCCGGGTGCGCACGTCGACCTGGGTGCGGCCGAGGACTCCGGCGGAGCCTCCGGAGCCCACCGGGGAAAGTAGGCTGGGGGCGTGCAGACGCCCTCCGGTCACCCCGTCGAGTCCAGTTCCGCCAAGCGCCTGGTGGTGCTCGCCTCCGGCGGCGGGTCCAACCTCGGTGCACTGCTGGCCGCGCACGGCGACCCCGCCTACGGCGCGCGCGTCGTCGGCGTCGTGTCAGATCGTCCGTCCGCGGGCGCGCTGGACCTGGCCCGGGATGCCGGTGTGGCCTCGGCCGTGGTGGCCATGAAGGACTTCGAGGACCGGGCGGCATGGAACACCGGTGTGCTCGAGGCGATCTCCGTGTTCCAGCCCGACTACGTGGTCCTGGCCGGGTTCATGCGCATCCTGGCACCGGACGTCGTGCGCAAGTTCGAGGGGCGCATGCTCAACACGCACCCCGCGCTGCTCCCCAGCTTCCCCGGCGCGCACGGTGTGCGTGACGCGCTCGCCCACGGCGTCAAGGTCACCGGCAGCACGGTGCACCTGGTGGACGACGGCGTGGACACCGGTCCGATCATCGCCCAGACCGCCGTGCCCGTGCACGAGGATGACGACGAGCCCACCCTGACCGAGCGCATCAAGACCGCCGAGCGGGCCCTGCTCGTCGAGACCGTGGGCCGCGTGGCCCGCGAGGGCCTGTACGTCACGGGCCGCCGGGCGACGATCGGCCGCTGACCGCCGGGCGCTTACCTCCGCGGCGGTGGACGCAGCCGATCGAGTGAGCGCGCGTGCGTCCTGTCCGCGCTCTCGGGCCAGCATCGCGGACATTTCACCCGCTCGACACGCGTGACCGCTACGTTGTGCCGCGTGACCGTCGAGACCTCGGCCAATCGCCCACCGACCGATCCTCCGCCGCGGCGCGCGCCCTCCCCGGACGCCGTGTCTCCGGGGGCCGTGTCTGCGGGGGCCGCGCTTCCGGGGGCCGCGTCGTCGGACTCCGCGTCGCCGGCCGCCGGTTCGCCGTCCGCCGGATCCTCGGACGTGCCGCTCCGCCGGAACGCGGCCTACCTGCTGCTCACGACGGGACGGTTCGCGCAGGCGATCGGCGCCGGCGTCGGGACGTTCGCGATCCCGCTGCTCGCCTTCGAGGTCACGGGTTCGGTGGGTCAGGCCGGGCTGATCAGCGGCGTCGGGCAGGTGGGTGCCCTGCTGGCGACGCTGCCGGCCGGCGTGGTGGCCGACCGGGTCAACCGTCGGCTGCTGCTGGTGGTCGCGGCGGCGACGGGTGCCGCCCTGTGGGCAACCGTCCTCGTCGCCGGCCTGGCGGGCGCCCTGGGCGCCTGGCACCTGGCGCTGGTCCTGTTCGGCTCTTCGACGGTGAGCGCGTTCGTGAACCCGGCGTCGGGCGCAGCGTTGCGCGCCGTCGTGCCCGCTGCGCAGATGGCGGACGCGATGGCGGTCAACCAGGGGCGGATGGCGGCCGTCGCCCTGTTCGCCGGGCCCGTCGGCGGCTTCCTGTACGGCATGGCGCACGTGCTGCCGTTCACGGCGTCCGTGGTGGGGCACGCGATCGAGCTGGTGGCGGTCTCGTTCGTGCGCCGCCCGCTGGGCGAGGAGCGCACGGGTGCGACGCACCCGCTGGCCGATCTGCGCGAGGGGCTGCGGTTCGTGGGTCAGGTGCCGCTGTTCCGGGCGGTGCTCGTGCTCATCACGCTGCTGAACCTGACCTCGATCGCGCTGGTCGTGGCCGTCAACCTGGAGCTGGTGCGCACCGGCACCGACCCGCGGCTCATCGGCCTGGTCGACGCGTGCGCGGGGATCAGCATGCTGGCAGGCGCCGTCGTCGCGGGCCCGATCGTGCGGCGCGCGCGGGTAGGCCGGCTCGGTGTGCTGACCATCGGGCTGCTCGCCGTCGCGCTCGCCGTCATGGCGCTGGCGCCGACGTACTGGGTGTTCGTCGCGATGCTCGCCGTCGGCGTGTTCCTGTACCCGGCGCTCAACGCGGGCTTCACCGGCTACCTCACCGTGATCATCCCGGACCGCATGATGGGCCGCGCCACGTCGCTGCTCGGCCTGACCGGGCTGATCGCCGCGCCCGCCGCTCCCGTGCTCGGCAGCGCGCTGCTGGAGGGCTGGGGGATCGGCGGCACGCTCTGGGTGATGACGGGCGCCGTGCTGATCGTGCTCGTGGCCCTTGCCCTCACCCGTCCGCTGATGCGGATCGGCACGCCGGACACCTGGGCCGTCGATGCGATCGACTGGCCGGCGGCGCGGACGCCATCGGTCACCTGACGGCCGCTCCGCTCAGACGGCCGACCAGCCGCCGTCCGCCGCGACGATCGCGCCGTTGAGGTTCACGGAGTCCTGCGAGAGGAGGAACGTGATCGTCGCCGCGAGCTCCTCGGCCATCGCGAGGCTCAGGATGTTGACCTGGTGCGGGCGCAGCACCGCCGCGCCGAACTCCGCCTGGCCGGGCACGGGGATGCCCGTGGCGACGCCGCCGGGCGCCACGGCGTTGGTGCGGATGCCGTGCTTGGCGTACATCACGGCGTTCGACCTGGTCAGCCCGACCACAGCGTGCTTGGAGGCGGTGTAGGCCGCGCCGGCCGCGGAACCCCGCAGCCCGGCCTCCGAGGCGACGTTGACGATGCGGCCCTGGCCGGCCGCCAGCATGCCCGGCACGACGGCGCGGGTGAGTCGCATCGTGCCCTCCAGGTTCACGCGCAGCACCCGCTCCCACAGGGCGTCGCTGACCTCGTGGACCGCCGACATGTCGTCCATGATCCCGGCGACGTTGGCCAGCGCGTCCACGCGGCCCTCCGCGGCGGCGACGATCCGGGCGACGTCGTCCTCGTCCGAGATGTCGCCCGCCACGGGCACGACCTGCGCCCCGGAGGGCAGGTCGGTCAGCGTGGACGCGAGGTCGTCGAGCTTCTGCGCGGAGATGT
Organism: Promicromonospora sp. NPDC052451; assembly: GCF_044547525.1. Taxonomy (NCBI): domain Bacteria; kingdom Bacillati; phylum Actinomycetota; class Actinomycetes; order Micrococcales; family Promicromonosporaceae; genus Promicromonospora; species Promicromonospora sp. NPDC052451. The sequence goes on along the minus strand of NZ_JBIUAP010000007.1, from coordinate 223,978 downwards.
CGGCGGCGATCACGCGGCCGCCCTCGCGGGCCACCCGGGAGGCGACGGCCCGGCCGATGCCGGAGGCCGCGCCCGTGACGACCACGGTCTGCCCGGCGAACCGGCCGGTCGTGATCCGCTCGGACCAGCCTGCGGCCGTGCCGGTGGCGGCGTGCTCGGCATCCGCGGTGTCCGAGTCCGCGGTCTCGCCGGCCTCCTCGGGTGCGGCCTCCCGGTAGGCGGCCATCAGGCCGTCGAGCATCTCGGCGGGGAACGCACCCCCGGACAGGGCGACGAGCTGTTCCAGCGGCAGGCCGCGGGCCGGCGTCAGGGAGTCCGGGGTGGCGCCGCCCTGTGCGAGGAGCCCGGCGAGGATCTGGCCGCCGACAGGGTGGTCGAGCCACTCGCCGACGGTGGAGTGAACGGTCAGTGCCATGGTGTGCTCCTCGAACGTGATCGATACCGGACAACGTTGTCCGGTATCTAGGATAGCGCCATGACCGGTGTGCTTCGCGACCCTCGACGCGGCGCGGTTCCTCGCACGTCCGCGGCGCGCGGTGGCGCGCTCAACCTCGGCCCCCGGGCCGCGGCGGGCAACCGGGCGGCGCTGCTGTCCGCGGCCCGCGAGGTCTTCGGCACCGCCGGGACCGGCGCCCCGCTGAGCGCGGTGGCCAAGCGGGCGGGCGTGGGGCAGGGCAGTCTCTACCGGCACTTCCCGGAGCGCCTGGACCTGGTGGTGGCGGTCTTCGAGGAGCAGGTCGTGCTGGTCGAGGAGCTCGCCGCGACCGGCGTCGCCCTGCCGGACCTCCTCGGGCTGGTCACGCGGCACGCCGTCGACTCGGTCGCATTCGTGGACCTCGTCCGCTCGGGGGAGCCCGACCGGCGGGTGGTCGCGCTGGGGGACCGGGTCGCCGCCGTGCTGGGCGCCCGGCTCGACGAGGCCGTCGCGTCCGGCGCGGCACCGGCCGGCACGACGCCGGACGACCTGCTGCTCGCCGTCGCGATGGTCGCGGGCGGGCTGTCGGGCTCTGACGGCGACGCCCGGGTGCGCCGGGCGGAGCGCGCCTGGGAGCTGCTGGGGTTCGAGGTACGGATCCCGGCCTCGGACGGCGCGGACCCGTCGCACGGCGGGGCGGGGCGCAGCCACCGGTAGACTGCCCGTGGCCGTGACTGGCGAGGGTGGGTCACCACCGGGGAGCGGCCGAGCGACCCGTGATGCGCGCCGCCCGCCTGGGTGCCAGGGTTTTCCGCGAAGCTACCTTGCGAGGAGAACCGCCATGTCCGGCGCCCCGTCCACCCCTGACGTCCAGCTCACCGACGACTCGCAGCGCCCCGTCCGGCGCGCCCTGCTGAGCGTCTACGACAAGACCGGCCTGATCGAGCTCGCCACCGCGCTCCACGAGGCGGGGGTCGAGCTGGTCTCGACCGGCTCCACCGCGTCGAAGATCGCCGACGCCGGCGTCCCCGTCACCCCGGTCGAGGAGCTCACGGGCTTCCCCGAGTGCCTGGAGGGCCGCGTCAAGACGCTGCACCCGCGCGTGCACGCCGGCATCCTGGCCGACACCCGCAAGCAGGACCACCTGGACCAGCTCGCGCAGCTCGACATCGCGCCGTTCGAGCTCGTCGTCGTGAACCTCTACCCGTTCGCCGCCACCGTCGCCTCGGGCGCCGGGCCGGACGCCGTCGTCGAGCAGATCGACATCGGCGGCCCGTCCATGGTGCGCGCCGCGGCGAAGAACCACCCGTCCGTCGCCGTGGTCGTCGACCCGGCCGCCTACCCGGCCGTCGTCGACGCCGTGCGGGCCGGCGGGTTCACCTACGCGCAGCGCAAGGCGCTCGCGGCCCAGGCCTTCGTGCACACCGCGACGTACGACGTCGCCGTCGCGTCGTGGATGGGCAGCGTCGTGTCCCCCACGGACGAGGTGACGGTCGACGGCGAGCCGCAGCACTCCGGCTTCCCGGCCTGGATCGGCGGCACGTGGGACCGCTCGGACGTGCTCCGGTACGGCGAGAACCCGCACCAGCGTGCCGCCCTGTACACCCGAGGCGACGGCGTGACGGGCCTGGCCCAGGCCGAGCAGCTGCACGGCAAGGCCATGAGCTACAACAACTACGTGGACGCCGACGCCGCGTGGCGCGCCGCCTGGGACCACGAGGGCCCCGCCGTCGCGATCATCAAGCACGCCAACCCGTGCGGCATCGCCGTGGGCGCGGACATCGCACAGGCGCACGCGAAGGCGCACGCGACCGACCCGGTCAGCGCCTACGGCGGCGTGATCGCGGCCAACCGCCCGGTGACCGCGGACGCCGCGCGGCAGATCGCCCCGGTGTTCACCGAGGTCGTCGTCGCCCCCGGCTTCGAGCCGGAGGCGCTGGAGATCCTCCAGGCCAAGAAGAACATCCGGCTGCTCGTCGTCCCGGAGGCGCCGGCCGTCGCCGTCGAGACCCGGCCCATCTCGGGCGGGCTGCTCATGCAGGCCACCGACCGGTTCCAGGCCGACGGCGACGCCCCCGAGCACTGGACCCTGGCCACCGGCGAGGCCGCCTCGCCCGAGGTGCTCGCCGACCTCGCCTTCGCGTGGAAGGCGGTGCGGGCCGCCAAGTCGAACGCGATCCTCCTGGCCAAGGACGGCGCGGCCGTCGGCATCGGCATGGGTCAGGTGAACCGCGTGGACTCGTGCCGCCTCTCGGTCGAGCGTGCCAACACCCTGGCCGACGGCGAGTCCGGGCTGGTCGAGCGCGCCCGGGGCGCCGTCGCGGCGTCGGACGCCTTCTTCCCGTTCGCGGACGGCCTCCAGGTGCTGCTCGACGCCGGGGTCACCGCCGTCGTGCAGCCGGGCGGGTCGATCCGGGACGAAGAGGTGGTCAAGGCCGCCGAGGCGGCCGGCATCACGATGTACCTGACGGGCACGCGACACTTCGCGCACTGAGGCCAACAGAGGGTCACCGCGGCGCCCGGCGCGATCGGGGTGCCGGGTCATGGTGCCCCGCGGAGCTCGGTTGCTCTGTGTAGACAACGTCTACGCAGAGCAACCGAAGCTCGCGAGAGAAGGTGTCCCTGGCGACCTACCGGGGCGTCTCGCCGCCGTGCGCGAAGATCCGGCTGCCGGAGCGCCCGCACGGTCAGAGCACGGCGTCCTTGAGCTTCGTGCCCGGGTCCAGAGCGCGGTCCAGGTCGATCTCCAGCGGGACGCTGCGGTTCATCAGCTTGCGTACCTGCCCCACCTCGCGGGGGGAGTCGACGAGCAGCACCGCCCGGACGGTCGCCACGCGGTGGCCGTCCGGGGTGCGGCGGGGGTGCCGGTCCAGCGCGCGCTCCAGGTAGAGCGCGGTCCAGCCGCCCGCGCTGCCGCCCGAGGCGCTGCCCGCCCCTGGCTCGCCGGGCGCCGGCGGCGCCCCGCGCAGCACCACCTCGTCGAACGGGGACGGCGCGCCGAACAGCGCCAGGTCGTGCCCGAGCTGCTGCGAGAAGACGTACGGCGCGTGCGCGGGGACGGGGGCCAGACCCAGCCGGGCGCGCACGTGCTCCGGCTCGGCGGCGCGCTCGTCCAGGCCGAGCAGCGCGCGGACGGTCGGCTCGGGGTCGTGCAGGGCGGCCGACCAGTGCCCGCCCGGCACCGGGCCGAACACCGGGTGCTCCCGGGTGGCGACGTCACCCACGGCCCACACCCGCCGCAGCGCGTCGAGGTGCAGGTGCCCGGCGGGGTCGGTGGGGGAGTGCAGCCCCATGAAGCGGCCCGCCCGGTTGACCCGCAGGCCGCCGTTGGACTCGAGCGGCAGCGAACCGGCCAGCCAGCCCGACGCCGGACGCGCGCCCACGGCCGCCAGCACCAGGTCGGCCTCCAGCACGCGGCCGTCGTCGAGGGTCACGCGGGCACCGTCCGGCGCACCCTCCTGCCGCCCGGCCAGCACCTGGTCGACGGCGATGTCGGTGAGCAGGGTGACGCCGGCGTCGTCGTACCAGGGGGTCAGCAGGCCGCCCACCCGGCGGCCGAGCTGGCGCTCCAGCGGGACCGGGCCCGCCTCCACGACCGTGACCCGCGCCCCGGCGCCCGCCGCGACCCCTGCGATCTCGGCACCGATCCAGCCCGCGCCGACCACCACGAGCCGGGCGCCGGGTACGAGTGCGGCGCGCAGCCGGTCGGCGTCAGCCGCGGTGTGCAGGGTGACGGCGGCGTCCCAGCCCGCCGGGCGGACCGGCGCGCTGCCGCAGGCGAGCACCACGGCGTCGGCCTCGACGTCGTCGCCCGACGCCGTCCGCACGACCACGTGCTCGCGGTCCACCCGGAGCCGGACGGCCGGGTCAGCGAGGCGCAGGTCGTCGGCGAGGGCGGGCAGGTCGATGCCGAGGTCGTCGGCCAGCCAGACCGGCTCGGTGCGCTTGAACAGCTCCTTGGACAGCGGCGGCCGGTCGTAGGGCGGCAGGCCCTCGGCGCCGAGCACCGTCAGGTGCCCCTCGAAACCGTGCGTGCGCAGGGCTGCGGCGGTCTGCGCGCCCGCCAGCCCCGCACCCACGACCACGACGCTGCTGGGGACCTGTGCTGAGGGTGAGGGCATGGACCTCACGGTAGCTCGCAGGCCGCCAACCTGGGAACGCGCTGGCATTCTGGTTGCAAGCAGGTCACGGCTCTCCTGAATCGCGACGTTTCGGTTGTACTCTCGTGCCGTGGATCTCAGTGAGACGCGGACCGCCCCCGGCGCACCGGGTGGCGCCACGACGCTCCTCGAGCCGGGCCCCGCCGGAACCGCTACGCTCGAACGCGCCGGACAGGCAGGCCTGGCCGGGGCCGCCACGACGACCACCCGGGAGCCTGACCGTAGTGAGCCAGCCAGCGGCGAGGCCGCCGACATGACGCTCCCGGAGCTGCAGCGCAGCAACCTCGCGATCTGGATGGTGCTCGGCGGCGTCGTGCTCTCGGTCCTGCTCGGCATGGTCGCCGGCGCGCGAGCCGGGGCGATCGGCATCGGAGTGGTGCTCGTGGTCTGCGCGATCTTCCGCGCGGTGCTCGACAGCCCGGTCGGCCTCGTGATCCGCACGCGGACCATCGACATCGTGCTCTACGGCTCGACCGCGGTGCTCATCGGCATCCTCGCGGTGGCGACGCCGAGCATCTGAGCCCTTTCCTCTGGTTCTTCCCCGTCCAGCTCTCCGGGCGCCCGGCTCCCGCGGCTCCCGCCGGACGGGTCAGCGCTCGGCGTCCCGCAGCGTTCCCGTCACCGGCGTCTCCGACTCGACGACGCACAGGATGCGCCGGTCACCCTCGGCCCAGCTCTCCTCCGACGGCGCGATGGGCCAGTACAGCAGCTCCGACCGCGCCCAGCGCAGCCCCACGAACCTCGCGAACTGCGGGTAGCAGTAGGCGTCGGCCGCGTCCCAGAGCGCCTGCTGGGTGGGCGCCTCGCCGTCCTTCGCCAGGCTGTCGTCGGCCGTCGTCTCCGCGTAGATCTCGCCGCCGTGCGCCGTGGTGCAGGACACCACGGGGATCCGGTACAGCGTGGACTGGCCGGACGTCGCACTGGTGTCGAAGCAGTCGCCGACCTCCAGGTCGGGGATCTCCGCTCCGGACGTGGCCGTCGTGTCCGGCCCCGGGTCCGCCGCGCCGCCGTCCTCCGGGGAGGTGCCGGGGTCGGTGCCGTCGGCCGGGTCCTCGCCGTACCCGCCCTCACCGGCGTCCTCGCCGGACTGGTCGTCCCCGTACGGGTCCTGGGCGTACGGGTCCTGCGCGGAGAGGTCCCCTCCGTACGGATCCTCTCCGTACGGATCCTCGGCGTACGGGTCGTCCGCGTACGGGTCGCCGGACGGTGCGGCGGTCGACGTCGGGGCGACGCCGTCGTCGGGCGCACCGATGCCCAGCGGGCCGGCCAGCGCCGGGGGCACGAACGACCGGGCCGCCGCGACGACGCCCGGCGGGAGCGACGACGCGTAGGTGGGTGCGGCCACGATGCCGACCGCCAGCGCGACCAGGCCGACCACGCCCGTGGTCACCGCACCGAGCGCGAAGTCGAGGGTGTGCACCGACGACTTCCTGGCGCGGCGGAAGCTGCCCGTGCCGTTGGCCTCGGCGGTCCGCATCGAGAGCACGAGCGCGGGGATCGCGAGCGGCCAGAAGAAGAGGAAGGCCGCGACGACCCAGCCGACCCGCGTCGAGGAAGGGCCGGTGGGGGCGTCGTCGTCGGTGCCGATCGTCTCGGCGCCAGCCGAGGTGTCGGCCGCCGTGTCAGTCGTCGTGTCAGTCGTCGTGTCAGTCGTCGTGCGAGCCGTCGTGTCCGCGTCGCCCGGCTCGTCGGCCGTCACCTGTGGCTCCGCCGCGGCCGGTTCCGGGGCGTCGGCGTCGCGGGAGCTCTGCGTGGTGTCGGCCATGATGCGCGATCGTAGCGGGGTGGAGTTTCGCGACGGAAGCCTGCCGGACGCCGTCCGGGCCGGGCCACCCGCCGGTCACCTGCTGGTCGTCCGCCGGTCACCGAGCGGGCCCACGACGCCGGGGCTCCACCCTCCGGGGAGAGAGTGGGGCCCCGCCGTCGTGCGAGCAGTGCGCGATCAGGTCTTGACCAGGCTGTGTGGTCAGGCCTTGTCGTCGGCCTTCTTCCCGGGCTCCGCGGACTCCTGCGCGGCCTCCTCGGCAACGGGCGTCGCAGCGGGCGTCGCAGCGGGCTCGGCGGCGGCCGGCTCGACGACGGACTCGTCGTCATCGTCCTCGTCGTCGTCCTCGTCGAGGTCCTCGAGCTCCTCCTCGGCCTCGGCCGAGCCGAACGCGCGGTAGAAGAGCGCGGCCAGGGCGGCGCCGACGAGCGGCGCGACCCAGAACAGCCAGAGCTGGCGGCCGGAGCCGTCGGCGCCCCAGCTGTTGGCGAAGAGCGCGGCGGCCGTGGAGCGGGCCGGGTTCATGCCCGCGTTGGTGACGAACCACGAGACCAGGGTGAGCGCGGCGATGGCGCTGCCGACGGCGACCGGGGCGTAGCCGACCTTGCTCCGCGGGTCGTTGACACCGAGGTACACGCCGACGAGCACGGCCGAGATGATGACCTCGACCAGCAGGGCCGGGAGCCAGTCGAACTGCGCCTGGCCCTGGGTCTGCAGGTAGAGCGGGGAGTTCTGCGCGAAGCCGTTGACCGCGGAGTCGAAGGCGTCGGGCGTGCTCTCCTTGCCGAGCAGCGTGAGGAGCGGCTGCGGCACGGTCGCGAACAGCACGGCCGCCGCGAGGATCGCGCCCACGAGCTGCGCACCCCAGTAGCTGAACATGCTGGAGATCGAGATGCGCCCGCCGAGCCAGGCACCCAGCGAGATCGCGGGGTTGAAGTGCGCTCCGGAGACGCGGCCGACGGCCGCGGCACCCGCGATGTAGGCGAACGCCCCACCGAGCGCCACACCGAGCCCGCCGACCGTGTTCAGCGGGCTGTAGACGAGCACACCCACGATCACGAGCGTCAGCAGGAACGTGCCGAAGGTCTCGGCGAGCAGGCGGGAGAGCAGGCTCGGCGTCCGCTCCTCCTCGACCTCGGTGACGCCGCTGGTCGCGGCGAGGTCCTGGGACATGAAGTCAGATCCTTTCAGTGGCGCACCGTCGGGTGCGCGTCGAGGCGGCGTGCGTGCGATGTCGCGCACATCCTGCCATTACCCGCCTGAACAAAACCTGAATCCACGCAGGCGTTTTCTTCATGATGCGCGAGGGCTGGGCGTATGGCCCCCGTCGATGCAAGAGTGGGGCCATGACTGAACCCGTGAATGTCACCGTCACCGGAGCCGCTGGCCAGATCGGGTACGCGCTCCTCTTCCGTATAGCCGCGGGCGAGATGCTCGGCGCGGACACCCCCGTGCGGCTCCGCCTCCTCGAGATCCCGCAGGCCGTGGCGGCCGCCGAGGGCACCGCCATGGAGCTCGACGACTGCGCCTTCCCGACCCTGGCCGGCGTCGACATCTTCGACGACCCGGCCAAGGCCTTCGACGGCGTGAACGTGGCGCTCCTGGTCGGTGCGCGCCCGCGTGGCGCGGGCATGGAGCGCGCCGACCTGCTGGAGGCCAACGGCGGCATCTTCGGCCCGCAGGGCCGCGCGATCAACGACGGCGCCGCCGCCGACGTCCGGGTGCTCGTGGTGGGCAACCCCGCCAACACCAACGCGCTCATCGCGGCGTCCAACGCACCCGACGTGCCCGCGACGCGGTTCACCGCCATGACCCGGCTCGACCACAACCGCGCACTCTCCCAGGTCGCCGCACGGACCGGAACCCCCGTGGCCGACATCCGCAAGCTCACCATCTGGGGCAACCACTCTGCCTCGCAGTACCCCGACCTGTTCCACGCCGAGGTCGGCGGTCGCCCCGGCGCCGAGGTCGCGGCCGACACGGCGTGGCTGACGGACGACTTCATCCCGACCGTCGCCAAGCGCGGTGCGGCGATCATCCAGGCCCGCGGGGCGTCGTCGGCGGCGTCGGCCGCGAACGCGGCCATCGCGCACGTGCGCGACTGGACGCTCGGCACGCCCGGCGGCGACTGGACCTCGGCGGGTATCTGGTCCTCCGGCGAGTACGGGGTACCGGAGGGGCTCGTCTCCTCGTTCCCGGTGACCTCGGACGGCAGCGGTGAGTGGAAGATCGTCGAAGGGCTGGAGATCGACGAGTTCTCGCGTGCCCGCATCGACGCGAGCGTCGCCGAGCTCGCGGAGGAGCGCGACGCCGTCCGGTCCCTGGGCCTGATCTAGCACCCCGGCTCCGGGTGCCGGGAGGAGGCCCGATGCTCGGGCGGGCGTTTCGCTGGTTCTGGGCCGGCGAGGCCGTGTCCGAGCTCGGCACGTACGTCACGACCGTCGCGCTGCAGGTGCTCGTGGTCCTCACGCTCGGTGCGAGCGCGACCGAGCTGGGCGTGGTCAACGCCGCGCGCTGGGTCCCGTACCTCGTGCTGGGACTGGTGCTCGGTGTGGTCGTCGACCGCTGGCGACGCCGGCCGGTGCTGATCACCACGGACCTGGCCAGGGGCGTCCTGCTCGGTGCGGTGCCGCTGCTCTGGTGGGTAGGGGCGCTGACCGTCCCCGTGCTCGCCGGGTTCATGGTGGTGCTCGGCGTGGCGTCGCTGCTCAACGACGCGGCATCCCAGTCGTTCGTGCCCCGGCTCGTGCCGCGTAGCGCCCTGGTCCGCGCGAACGCCCGGCTCGACCAGACGGGCGCGGTCGCACAGGCCTCCGGTCCGGCGGTCGGCGGCGCCGTCACGACGGCGCTGGGCGCCCCGCTGGCGGTGCTGGTCGACGCGGCCACCTACCTGCTCGCCGCGTTCGCCGTCTGGCGGGCGAAGGTGCCCGAGCCGAACCCGGTCCGCACCGCGACACGCGCCGGCGGCGGTCTGCGGCACGCCACCCGCCGGTTGCTCGACGACGTCCGCGAGGGCCTGCGCTGGGTGTACCGCCACACGACGCTCGCGCCGCTGGCTCTCGCCACCCACGGCTGGTTCCTCTGCAACGGCGTCGTGACCACGGTGCTCGCCCCGTTCGCTCTCGTCGGGCTGGGGCTGTCCGCCTTCCAGCTCGGGCTGGCGCTCGCGGCGGCGGGCGCAGCCGGCCTGGTCGGTGCGCTGTTCTCGGAGCGTGCCGGCCGTGTCTGGGGCGCGGGGCGCACGGTGGTCGTGGCCCGCGCGGCCATGGTCCCCGCCTGGTCGGTCGTCGCGCTGGCGCCGGTCGGCGACCCCGACGGCGCGGCGGCCTGGCTGACGGTGGCGGTCGTCGCGCTGGCGCCGGTCGGCGACCCCGACGGCGCGGCGGCCTGGCTGACGGTGGCGGTCGTCGCCGCCGGCCAGGCGCTGTACGGGTTGGCGATGGGTCTCGAGAACGCGAACGAGATGGGCTACCGCCAGGCGGTGACCCCCGATCACCTGCAGGCACGCACCAACACGACGATCCGCAGCGTCAACCGGGCGATGCTCGTCGTCGGTGCGCCGGCCGGGGGCCTGCTCGCGGATCATGTCGGCTACCGGCCCGCGTTGTGGCTGGGCGTGGCCGGTTTCACGCTGGTGGCGGCACTCCTGGGGTTCTCCCGATTCAGGACGGCGCAGCACCCTCAGGTATCTTGATATCGAGAGATCGGCACATTCCACTAACCCGGGGAGTCAGCCACACCCATGTCCACCATCATCTATACCCACACGGACGAGGCCCCGCTTCTGGCGACGTACTCGTTCCTGCCGATCGTCTCGGCTTACGCGGCCAAGGCCGGTGTGGACGTCGAGACCCGCGACATCTCGCTCGCCGGCCGCATCATCGCGCAGTTCCCGGAGCGCCTCACGGACGAGCAGCGCCAGCCGGACGCGCTCGCCGAGCTGGGTGAGCTGGCGAACGACCCGTCGGCCAACATCATCAAGCTGCCGAACATCTCGGCGTCGGTGCCGCAGCTCAAGGCGGCCATCGCCGAGCTCCAGGCCCTCGGCTACGACCTGCCGGACTTCCCGGAGAGCGTCGAGACCGACGAGCAGAAGGACGCGCGCGAGCGCTACGGCCGCGTCATGGGCTCCGCCGTGAACCCGGTGCTGCGCCAGGGCAACTCCGACCGCCGCGCGCCGGCGTCGGTCAAGAACTACGCGAAGGCGCACCCGCACCGCATGGGTGCGTGGACGGCCGACTCGAAGACCAACGTGGCGACGATGGGCCACGACGACTTCTTCTCGAACGAGAAGTCCGTGATCATCCCGGCCGACGACACCCTGCGCATCGAGCACGTCGCCGCCGACGGCACGGTGACCGTCCTCAAGGACGGGCTGAAGGTCCTGGCGGGCGAGGTCGTGGACGGTACGTTCCTGGACGCCGCCGCGCTGGACGCCTTCCTCGCGGAGTCGATCGAGCGGGCCAAGGCCGAGGGCGTGCTGTTCTCCGTGCACCTCAAGGCCACGATGATGAAGGTCTCGGACCCGATCATCTTCGGTCACGTGGTGCGGGCCTTCTTCAAGCCGGTCTTCGAGAAGTACGGCCAGGACCTGGCCGCTGCCGGGCTGTCGGCGAACGACGGCCTGGGCGGCATCTTCGCCGGCCTGTCGGCGCTGCCGAACGGTGACGAGATCCGCGCCGCGTTCGACGCCGCGCTGGCCGACGGCCCGAAGATGGCCATGGTGAACTCCGACAAGGGGATCACCAACCTGCACGTTCCGTCCGACGTCATCGTCGACGCCTCGATGCCCGCCATGATCCGCATCGGCGGCCACATGTGGGGGCCGGACGGCGAGGAGGCGGACACCCTCGCGGTGATCCCCGACTCCTCGTACGCCGGGATCTACCAGACCGTCATCGACGACTGCCGTGCCAACGGCGCCCTCGACCCGGCCACGATGGGCTCCGTCCCGAACGTGGGCCTCATGGCGCAGGCCGCCGAGGAGTACGGCTCGCACGACAAGACGTTCGAGATCGCCGCCGACGGCACCGTGCGCATCGTGAACGGCGCGGGCGAGGTCGTCATGGAGCACGACGTGCACGCCGGCGACGTCTGGCGCGCCTGCCAGACCAAGGACGCCCCGATCCGCGACTGGGTCAAGCTGGCCGTCACCCGCGCCCGGCTGTCGGACACGCCCGCCGTGTTCTGGCTGAACTCGCGCCGTGCGCACGACGCCAACCTGATCCAGAAGCTGGAGCAGTACCTCCCGGAGCACGACACCGAGGGCCTCGAGATCCACGTCATGGACCCGGCGGAGGCGACGGCGTTCTCGCTGGCGCGCATCCGCCAGGGCCTGGACACCATCTCGGTGACCGGCAACGTGCTGCGCGACTACAACACCGACCTGTTCCCGATCCTCGAGGTCGGCACGTCGGCGAAGATGCTCTCGATCGTGCCGCTGATGAACGGCGGCGGCCTGTTCGAGACGGGCGCCGGCGGCTCCGCGCCCAAGCACGTGCAGCAGCTCGTCGAGGAGGACTACCTGCGCTGGGACTCGCTGGGCGAGTTCTTCGCACTGGCCGCGTCCTTCGAGCACCTCGCGGTGAGCGAGGGCAACGCCCGGGCGCAGGTGCTGGCCGACACCCTCGACCGCGCCACCGGCACGTTCCTCAACGAGGACCGGTCCCCGGGCCGCAAGCTCGGCACGATCGACAACCGCGGCTCGCACTTCTACCTCGCCCTGTACTGGGCCCGCGAGCTCGCGGCACAGTCCGACGACGCCGAGCTGGCCGCCACGTTCAAGCCGCTCGCCGAGGCGCTGGGCGCGGGCGAGGAGAAGATCGTGGAGGAGCTGCTCGCCGTCCAGGGCAAGGCCGCCGACATCGGTGGCTACTACCGTCCGGACGACGCCAAGGCGACCGCGGTGATGCGCCCGAGCACCACGTTCAACGAGGCGCTCGCGTCCCTCTGACGCCGGTCTCCGCCGACGTGCCAGGCCCTCAGGTCGCTCCGGTGACCTGGGGGCCTGACACGTGAGGGCGGACGGGGAGTGACGTTGGTCGCCCGGTGCGAAAAAGAGGCAGGGACTGTCGGTGTCTCGACGTAGCCTCAGGAAACGATGATCGACGCGCCACAGACTCCCCAGACCTCGCCCGTTCCCGAGGCGTCGCCTCCCCCTGCCCGCGTGCTGACGGACGACCCTGCGCGCCGGCTGGACTGGCGCCGCCTGCGTGGCGTGGCCGCCGTGGTGGCGCTGCTCGCCCTCACCGCGGGCGCCGTCGGGCAGGCCCTGGGCACGGCCGCGGCCGGTCAGCTCGCGGCGCACGCGACCGTCGCGGGGTTGCTGCTCCTCGCCGCGTGCGTGGTCGGCGGCGCGGTGCTCGACGGCGTCGGCCAGGTGGTCTGGGCCGGTGTCGTGGACCGCGCCGAGGGCAAGCTCCGCAGCGACCTGCTCAGCGCCGCCCTGCGTCAGCCGCTGGCGACGCTCTCGGAGCAGGCCGTCGGCGAGGTGCTGGACCGGGTCGACGACGACACGCACGCCGTCGGCACGCTCGTGCGCCGCCAGCTCTGGAGCGCGGGCCGCACCGTCGTGGGCACGGTGCCGATGTGGATCGTCGCGGGCATCACCTGGTGGCCCGCCTGGTTCCTCTTCCCGGTGCTGGGCGTGCTCGTCGCGCTGCTGACCCGGCCGCTGCTCGGTGAGATCGCGCGTCGCAAGGTGATCGAGGAGGCCGCGTGGACCGACCACGCCGCCGCCTTCGAGGAAGCCGTTGCGGCTCGGAACGACCTGCGGACCAGCCTGGGGCAGGCGTTCGCGGTGCGGCGGGTCGCTCAGCTCTCGGCGGTCGTGCACCGCAAGTTCAAGGACGTGGTGCGCGTCGAGGAGCGGCTGCTGCGCCGGGCCGGCCTGGTGATGTACGCGTTGCTGGCCGGGACCGCCGTGGCGTGCGCGGTGGTCGCGTCCGGCGGTGGGCTGTCCGTGGACCAGCTCGTGACGCTCTTCCTGGTCACGGCCATGTTCGTGGGGCAGATGGACAACCTGGTGCACCACCTGCCGGACATCCAGGAGGGCCTCGGCGCCGTGCTCCGCATCCGCCAGATGCTCGCGGTGGAGCCGGAGCCCGAGGGCGGACGGGACGTGCCGGAGGGGCCGCTCGAGCTCGAGCTGCGCGACCTGAGCTTCGCCTACGCCGAGGGCACGTTCGCGCTGTCGGACGTCGACCTCACGGTGCCCGCGGGTGAGACCGTGGCCCTCGTGGGCCGCACCGGCTCGGGCAAGTCGACGCTGGCCGCGCTGCTCTCGCGCGCTGTCGAGCCCGAGCCAGGGTCGGTGTTCCTGGGCGGCGTCGACGTGCGCGACCTGGACCTGCAGAAGCTGCGCGGGGCCGTGGGCGTCGTCACGCAGCGCACGGAGATCCTTGCGGGCACTCTCGCGGAGAACATCGGCCTGTTCGCGGACGTGCCGCGCGACGACGTCGAGGGTGCCGTGCGTGAGCTGGGCCTGACCGAGTGGGTCGCGGGCATGCCTGACGGCCTCGACACCCTCCTCGGACCGGGCGGCACCACGCTGTCCGCGGGGGAGGAGCAGCTGGTCGCGTTCGCGCGGCTCCTCGTGCGGAACGTGCAGCTCGTCGTGCTCGACGAGGCCACGGCTCGTATGGACCCCCTCACCGAGGCGCGCGTCGTGGCCGCGTCCGACCGGCTGCTCACGGGGCGCACCGGCGTGCTCATCGCGCACCGGCTGGGCACCATCGAGCGCGCCGGGCTCGTCGCGGTGCTCGATCACGGGCGCGTGGTGCAGCAGGGACGGCGCGCCGCCCTCGCGCGCACACCCGGTCCGTTCCGCACGCTTCTGGAGGCAGGGGCGAGCGACGGGTCGCTCGACGGGGCTTCCAGCGACGACGGCGTGGCGGCTGCCGCGACCGGTGACGTCGCTGTCGATGCGGCGGAGGTGCGTGCTCAGGCTGTCACTGCGACCGCCGACGCCACCTTCACCGGTGCCGACGGGTCCGTTACCGACGGGGCCGACGCCGTCGGCGGCCGGCGCCGGACCGGGACCCCGCCTGACCTGCCGCAGCCCGGAACCGGCCCGAGTCTCGCGCGGGGCGTGCTGCACGCGCTGTTCGTGCGGCCGAAGTGGGGCGTGTTCGGTGCGGTCCTGTTCCTGCTGGCGAGCCTGGTCGCGGCGCAGGGCGCGGTCAGCGGCTACCTGTGGGGCCGCACGGTCGAGGAGGTCGGGTCGGGTGTGCTGCCGGTCGGCCTGCTCGTCGCGCTCGCGCTGCTGCTGATCGTGCAGCCGCTCTTCATCTCCCGTGCGCTGGGCGTGTACCCGCGCTGGTGGATCGAGATCCTGCTGCGTATCCGCATGTCCGTCATGCACGGGCAGACCCGGCAGTACCGGCTGCCGGCCACCCCGCCGGGCGAGGTCGTGGCCCGGTCCATGGACGCCGACCGGTTCGTGCGCTACGCCGACCGCTGGGTCGACTTCGTCAACGGGCTCCTGATCGTGGCGGCCACCGCGCTGATCAGCGGGACGTGGACGGCCGGCGCCGTGCTGCTGGCCGTCATGGTGGTCTCCGCCGCGGCGTCGGCCATCGGGCGGCCCATCGCAGGCCGGTCCGCGGCAGGCTCCTCGGCGGCCCGCGCCCGGTTCGGCCGCGCCCTCGTCTCGGCCCTGGACTCCGCGCGCACGGTGAAGCTCGCGGCCCGCACGCCCGACGTGCGCCGGCACCTGGGCACGGTGGACTCCGGCCGGGTGAAGGCAGCGATCTTCGAGCACCGGGTGCAGGCCGTCCTCGACTCGGTGCCGCTGGTGACGCTGTACCTCGGCGTCGTCGCAGCCTGGGGATTCCTGCTCACGGGCCGGTGGGACCTGGCCACGACCCTGCTGGTCGCCAACGCCGTCACCGGCTTCGCCTGGTTCGGCGTCGTGGCGGGCGCGGTCGTCACCGAGGCCCCGGGCACCCGGGCGTGGCAGGTCGCGACGGCCCGGTTCGCGGGCGGGGTCGACCTGGTGTCGCGGCAGCCGGGGGTGGACCTGGTGACGGGCGTCGCACCGGCGCCGGAGGCACCGCGCCGGGAGCCGCTCGACCGGCTGGACCTGCGCCACGTCACCGCCGTGCACGACGACGGCACCATCGGGGTCTCCGACGTCGACCTGGAGATCCGGCGCGGCGAGCTCGTGCTCCTTCTGGGGCAGGTCGGATCGGGCAAGTCGTCGCTGCTGTCCGCCCTGGCGGGGCTCATGGAGCACACGGGTCAGATCCGGTGGAACGGGACCGAGGTGACCGACGCCCAGGCGTTCCTGCGCCCCGGTCAGGTGGCGCACGTGGCGCAGGTGCCGCGCGTGCTGTCGGGCTCGTTCTCCGACAACGTGCAGCTCGACCACGCGCGCGACCTCGAGGGCCCGATCCGCGGCGCACGCCTTGCCCAGGACATGGCGGACGCCGGCGGCCCGCACGCCCTGGTGGGTCACCGCGGCGTCCGGCTGTCCGGCGGCCAGGTGCAGCGGCTCGCGCTCGCGCGGGCACTCGCCGCGGACACCGAGCTGCTGCTGGCGGACGACGTCTCCAGCGCGCTCGACGCCTCGACCGAGATCGAGCTGTGGGCCGCCCTGCGGGAGCGGGGCACCACGGTGGTGGGCGCGACGTCGAAGCGCGCCGCACTGGCCCGCGCCGACCGCGTGGTGGTCCTGGTCGACGGCGAGGTGGCCGACGTCGGGCCGTGGTCCGGTCTCGCGCCGAGGTGGGGTCACCTGGCGGGCTGACGCGGGCGGACCCGCCTACGCCGTCGGCGTGGGCGGGTCGACCCGCCGGGGCAGGGCGAAGACCAGCAGGAACGCCACCACCGAGAGTGCGGCGCTGGTGCCCATCGCCATGGTGGCCGCGTGGGCGAACGCGTCAGCGACCACGTCCGGTGTCGGGCGGCCCGGCGGGAACGTGAGCGACCCGAACAGCACGGAGCCGACGACGGCGATGCCCGCCGCCGAGCCGATGCGCTGCATCGTGCCGATCACGCCGGACGCGGCGCCGGCCTCGTCGCGGTCCACCGTGGCCACGATGAACTGGGCGTTCGGCGCGATGAAGAGGCCGCTGCCGATGCCACCGACCAGGAGCGGTGCCGCCAGGTGCCAGTGGTTCAGGTCGCCGGTCGGCACCAGCCAGAGCACCAGCCAGACGGAGACGAGGCCGAGGGCCACCATGCCGGTCCCGATCACGAGCACGCGCCGGCCCAGCCGGTGCGCCAGGCGTTCGCTCTGCGAGGCTCCCACGATCGAGCCGATGGCGAACGGGATGGACACCAGGCCCGATGCCAGGGCGGAGTGCCCGAGGCCCGTCTGCCAGAAGATCGAGATGGTGAAGAAGATGCTCGTGAACGCCGCGAAGTAGACCAGCGCGAGCACCACGCCACCGGTGAAGGCCGGGTGCGAGAAGAGGTGCGGCGGGACGAGCGGGCTGCGGCCGCGGTCCGCGACCCGGCGCTCCCAGAACGCGAACGCGACCAGCAGCAGGAGGCCCCCTGCCAGGGACGTCCAGGTCCACCACGGCCAGCCGGCGTCCTCGCCCTCGATGAGCGGCACGAGGATCGCGACCAGTGCCACCGTGACCAGCAGCAGCCCGAGCGCGTCGACGCCGCGGGCCGTGCCGCCGGCGACGATGCGGGGCAGCAGCACGATCGCGGCGACCACGGCGACCAGCCCGAAGGGCAGGTTGACGAAGAAGATCGAGCGCCAGCCCTCGTCGTCGCCGAACGCCTCGATGAGCAGCCCGCCGACGATCGGCCCGAGCGCCGTGGAGAACCCGATGGCCGCGCCCATCACGGCGAACGCCCGGCCGCGCGTGCGGCCCGTGAACATCAGCTGGATCAGCGCGGTCACCGCCGGGAAGAAGATGCCGCCGCACAGACCCTGGACCACGCGCGCCACGATCAGCTCGGTGGCGCCCGACGCGAGCCCGCACCACAGGCTCGCCAGCGTGAACCCGGCCAGTCCCACGACGAACACCCACTTGTGGCCCACCCGGTCGCCGACCCGTCCGGCGGGGATGAGGGCCAGGCCGTAGGCGAGCGCGTACCCGGAGATGATCCAGGACAGCGTGCCCTCCGAGGCGTCGAGCGACGTACGGATCGTCGGCAGGGCGACGTTCACGATGGTCGTGTCGAGCAGGGCCATCGAGACGCCGAGGATGAGCACCGCGAGTGCGATCCAGGAGCTGCGCGGGGCCGCGTCCGGGACGCCGTCGGGCGCCGCCGGCGCGGAGGAGGTGGTCACAGGAGGATCGTAAGCACCCCGACCGGCCCCACCTAGGGTTGGCGGCATGGATCTCACCTTCCGCGACGCCGTCCGCGCCGACCTGCGGCGCGTCGTCGAGCTGATCGCCGACGACGCCGTCGCCGCCCGCCGCACCGGAACCTACGGCGAACCGCACGTCCGCGGGTTCGAGGCCATCGTGGCGAGCCCGGACAACGAGCTGGTCGTCGCCGAGTCCGACGGCGAGGTGATCGGCGTCATGCAGCTCACCTACATCCCGGGGATCTCGCGCAACGGTGCGTCGCGCCTGCTGGTCGAGGCGGTGCGGGTCGACAGCGCGCTGCGGGGCCAGGGGATCGGCCGGCTCATGATGGAGCACGCCCACGAGCGCGGCCGGGCGCGGGGCTGTGTGCTGGCCCAGCTCACGTCGGACAAGCAGCGACCGGAGGCGCACCGGTTCTATCGGAGCCTCGGCTACGAGCAGTCGCACGAGGGCTTCAAGCTCCCGCTCTGACGCGGGCGGCATCGTCGTGACCGGGGGCAGGCCGGGATGCCGGACCTCGCCATCGCGCCCGACGTCCTCGGCGGTCGCGCCCTCGCGACCAGGGTGAGGGAACGTGGCCCGCGGGGGCCTGTCACGGGGAGTAGACAATGCCTACTCTCCGTGACGCAGCCCCGCGGGCCACCCTTGCTCCGGAGCCGCGCATCCGCAGTGCATCTTCCGGGGCGAGAGACCTTGCTGCAACGTTCTGCAAGCGTTACAGTCGCGCTCGGTTCACACTCGCGTTCCGGACGACGAAGGGGTCATCCATGTCTCGCACCGAGCGTCGGCGCCGGCCGCACGCCCGCCCGTTCCACACGTCGCGCGCAGCGCTTCGTGCGACGGCGGGGCTCGCCTCCGCCGCCCTGATCGCCTCGTCCGGACTCGCGGTGTCGGCGTCGGCGACCACCCCTGTACAGGAGACCGGCACGGCCGCGGTGCGGCAGGCGACCGGCACCGCCGCCGCGGACCGTACGGCGGCCCTCGTCGGCAGCCTCCAGGACGAGCTCGGCTGCGCCGCCGACTGGGACCCGGCGTGCCCCGCCACGGAGCTCGTGGCCCAGGGGGACGGCACCTTCGTGGCCGAGTTCGACCTCCCCGCGGGCACCTACGAGTACAAGGTCGCCCTGGACGACGCGTGGGACGAGTCCTACGGCCGCGACGGCGGCACCGAGAACGCCCCGCTCCACCTCGAGGGCTCGGCGCGCGTTCGCGTCACGTACGACGACACGACCCACCGCACCGCCCTGACCCCGCTCGGGCTGGCCGGCGACTACACCGAGGCGGACGACGCCCTCGTCCACGACCCCGTACGCCAGCCGGGCAGCGACGAGCGCTTCTACTTCGTGATGACCGACCGGTTCGCCAACGGCGACGCGTCGAACGACACCGGCGGGCTGGCCGGTGACCGGCTCACCACCGGCTTCGACCCGACGGACAAGGGCTTCTACCAGGGCGGCGACCTCGCGGGCCTGCGCCAGAACCTCGACTACATCGAGGGCCTGGGCACCACCGCGATCTGGCTCACCCCGAGCTTCCTCAACCGCCCGGTGCAGGGCTCCGGCAGCGACGTCAGCGCCGGGTACCACGGCTACTGGATCACCGACTTCACGCGGATCGACCCGCACCTGGGCACCAACGAGGAGCTGGCGGCGCTGATCGACGACGCCCACGCGCGCGGCCTCAAGGTCTACTTCGACATCATCACCAACCACACGGCCGACGTCGTCGACTACGCCGAGGGCACCTACGACTACGTGGACCAGGCCACCACCCCGTACCGGGACGCCGCCGGCAACGCGTTCGACCCCGCCGACCACGCGGGCACGGGCGACTTCCCCGAGCTCGACGCCGCCACGAGCTTCCCGTACACCCCCGTCGTCGACCCGGCCGACCAGGACGTCAAGGTCCCGGCCTGGCTCAACGACCCCACGCTCTACCACAACCGGGGCAACTCGACGTGGTCCGGGGAGTCGGTGACGTACGGCGACTTCAGCGGCCTGGACGACCTCATGACCGAGCACCCGCGCGTGGTGGACGGCTTCGAGGAGATCTACAAGGCGTGGATCGACCTGGGCATCGACGGCTTCCGCATCGACACGGTCAAGCACGTGAACTTCGAGTTCTGGGAGGAGTGGTCCGCCGAGATCGCCGAGTACGCCCGCGCGCAGGGCAAGGACGAGTTCTTCACCTTCGGCGAGGTCTACGACGCCGACGCCGCCAAGACCTCCCCGTACGTGCGCCGCACCGACATGAGCTCGGTGCTCGACTTCTCGTTCCAGTCGGCGGCCACGAGCTACGCCAGCGGCAACAGCGCCCGCCGCCTGGCCGACCTGTACGCCTCGGACGACCTGTACACGACGCCGCACAGCAGCGCCTCGGCCCTGCCCACGTTCCTGGGCAACCACGACAT
Organism: Promicromonospora sp. NPDC052451; assembly: GCF_044547525.1. Lineage (NCBI taxonomy): Bacteria > Bacillati > Actinomycetota > Actinomycetes > Micrococcales > Promicromonosporaceae > Promicromonospora > Promicromonospora sp. NPDC052451. The sequence goes on along the minus strand of NZ_JBIUAP010000007.1, from coordinate 203,955 downwards.
GGGCCGCGTCGGCTACATGCTGTCGGGCGCCGAGAACCCGCTGGAGCGCGACGAGCTGGCGCACGAGCTGATGTACCTCACGCGCGGCCAGCCCGTCGTCTACTACGGCGACGAGCAGGGCTTCGCTGGCACCGGCGGCGACAAGGACGCGCGCCAGAGCCTGTTCGCGACCCAGGTCGACGAGTACGCCGACCAGCCGCTGGTCACCGGCGAGCAGGCCGGCAGCACCGACCGCTACGCCACCGACGCGCCGCTCTACGAGCACATCGCCGCCCTCGCGGCCCTGCGCGAGGAGTACCCGGCCCTGGCGTCCGGTGCGCAGATCGAGCGCTACGCCGAGGACGGCGCCGGCGTCTACGCCTTCTCCCGCGTGGACCGCGAGGAGAAGGTCGAGCACCTCGTCGCGGCCAACAACGCCGCGCAGGAGCGCACGGTCACGTTCGACACGCTCACCCCGGGCGCCACGTACGCGCCGCTGTACGGCACCAGCGCCGAGGTCACGGCCGACGCCGACGGCGCGGTGACGCTGACCGTCCCGGCGCGCTCCGCGATCGTGCTCGTCGCCGACCGCACCGTGGGCGCGGACACCGCGGGTACCGTCACCGTGGTCCCGGGCACGAGCGCCCGGCCGGGTGCTGCGCTGAGCGGCGTCGCGCCGGTCGCCGCCGGCATCGACGACGCCTGGGCCGAGACCTCCTTCGCCTGGCGCGCCGTGGGCACCGCCGAGTGGCACGACCTCGGCACCGCCGAGGACACCTCGCCGCGCGTCTTCCACGACATCGCCGACGAGGCGGGCCTTCCGGAGGGCACCCTGGTCGAGTACCGCGCGGTCACCCGGGACGCCGACGGCGACCGCGCCGCGGCCAGCTCCTACGCGTCGGTCGGCGTGGACGTCAGCGGCGTCGTCGACGACCCCACGGACCCCGACGTCGACCTGGTGACCGTGCCGGGCTCGCACAACAGCGAGATGGGCTGCGCCGGCGACTGGACCCCGGACTGCGAGGCCGCGCGTCTCACCCTCGCCGACGACGGCACCTACACCGGCACGTTCGAGCTGCCCGCCGGGTCCTACGAGTTCAAGGTGGCGCTGAACGGCTCCTGGGCCGAGAACTACGGCGCCGACGGCGTGCGGGACGGCGCCAACATCGCCTACTCGACGGGCGGCGGCCCGGTCACGTTCACCTGGGACCCGGAGACCAAGGTGCCGTCCGTGCAGGCCGGCACCCCGGGCACGCCCGGCGAGGGCCAGCAGGCCGCGCACTGGGTGCGCCAGGGGCTCGTCCTGGTCCCGGCCGCCGGCTTCGGCTCCGGCGACACCTGGGCCCTGGAGACCGATGCGGCGTCGTACCCGCTGAGCCCGGCGGACGGCACGGGCGACGTGCCCGCGGACGTCGCCGAGGACTTCCCGCACCTGGCCGGCCACCTCGCCCTGGAGGCCGAGGGCCTGACCCGGGCCGCGGCGACGTCGGCCCTGCAGGGTGCGCTGCGCCTGACCCGGCACGACGGCGAGACCCTGACCGCCGCCACCGGCGTGCAGATCCCCGGTGTGCTGGACGACCTGTTCGCGACCGACCGCGCGCTGGGCGTGACGTGGCAGGGCGGCAAGCGGGCCTCCTTCGCGCTCTGGGCGCCCACGGCCCGCGTCGTGACGCTGCAGGCCTGGCCCGCCGGCCGGTCGCTCGACGCCGAGCCGCGCACCTTCGCGCTGACCCGGCAGAAGGACGGCGCCTGGACGCTCGACGGCGGCCGCGCCGACCGCCGGCTCGACTGGCGCGGCACCCGCTACCGCTACGCCGTCGAGGTGTACGTGCCGAGCACGGGCCAGGTCGAGACCAACGTGGTGACCGACCCCTACTCGGTGGGCCTCACGCTCGACTCGACCCACTCGGTCGCCGTCGACCTCGACGACACCGCCTGGCAGCCCAAGGTCTGGCGGAACACGCCCGCACCACGGGTGGAGCGCGCCGTCGACCAGACCATCTACGAGCTTCACGTGCGTGACTTCTCCAGCTCCGACGAGACCGTGCCCGAGCGCCTGCGCGGCACCTACGGCGCGTTCGGCATCAAGGGCTCGGACGGCATGAAGCACCTGCGCTCGCTCGCTGACGCCGGGCTCACCACCGTGCACCTGCTACCCACCTTCGACATCGCGACGATCCCCGAGGACCGCGCCGACCAGGCCATGACAGGCGACCTGTCGGGCTTCGCGCCCGACGGCACGGAGCAGCAGGCCGCCGTCGGCGAGGTGCAGGGCAGCGACGCCTTCAACTGGGGCTACGACCCGTACCACTTCATGGCCGCGGAGGGCTCCTACGCGGTCGAGGCCGACGGCGGGGCGCGCGTGGCCGAGTTCCGCTCGATGGTCGGCAACCTGCACGGCGCCGGGCTGCAGGTGGTGCTGGACCAGGTGTTCAACCACACCGCGGCCTCGGGTCAGGACCCGAGGTCGGTGCTCGACCGCGTGGTGCCCGGCTACTACCACCGGCTCAACGCGACCACGGGCGCCGTCGAGACCAGCACCTGCTGCCAGAACGTCGCGACCGAGCACGCCATGGCGCAGAAGCTGATGGTGGACTCCGTGGTCACCTGGGCCCGCGACTACCACGTGGACGGGTTCCGGTTCGACCTGATGGGGCACCACTCCCGCGAGAACATGGAGGCCGTCCGGGCGGGGCTCGACGCGCTCACCCTGCGCCGCGACGGCGTCGACGGCAAGAGCGTGTACCTGTACGGCGAGGGCTGGGACTTCGGCGAGGTCGCGGGCAACGCCCGGTTCGAGCAGGCCACGCAGGGTCAGCTCGGCGGCACCGGCATCGGCACCTTCAGCGACCGCCTGCGCGACGCCGTCCACGGCGGCTCGCCGGTCGACGGGTCGTCGCTGTTCACGCAGGGCTTCGGCACCGGCCTGTTCACCGACCCGAACGGGCGGGACGCGCGGCTCGATGACCCGGCGACCGTCAACGACGGCGGCGACGACGAGGCCGCGGACCTGGCCCACCAGACAGACCTGGTCAAGCTCGGGCTGGCCGGCAACCTCCGGTCCTTCGAGGTCACGACCGCGACGGGGGAGCAGGTCCGGGGCGACGAGCTCGACTACCGTGGCGCGCCCGCGGGCTACGCGGACTCGCCGGAGGAGGTCGTCACGTACGTCGACGCCCACGACAACGAGACGCTGTTCGACCTGCTGACGCTCAAGCTGCCGGCAGACACGTCGATGACCGACCGCGTCCGGATGAACACGGTCTCGCTCGCCACGGCCGCGTTGTCGCAGTCGCCGTCGTTCTGGCACGCGGGCACCGACCTGCTGCGCTCCAAGTCCCTGGACCGCAACTCGTTCGACTCCGGCGACTGGTTCAACACCATCGACTGGTCGGGCCAGGACAACGGGTTCGGGCGCGGCCTGCCGATGGCGGCCGACAACGAGGACAAGTGGCCGTACCAGCGGCCCCTGCTCGCCGACGCCGCGCTCAAGCCGGATGCCGACGACATCGGGTTCTCCGCGGCTCAGGCGCGTGAGCTGCTGGAGCTGCGGCACTCGACCGAGCTGTTCCGGCTGGGCTCCGCCGACCTGATCCGCGAGAAGGTGACGTTCCCCGGGTCCGGGCCGGACGCCGTGCCCGGCGTCATCACGATGTCGATCGACGACCGGGCGGGCCGGACCGACGTCGACCGCACGCTGGACGGCGTGCTCGTGGTGTTCAACGCGTCGCCGGACGAGGCGTCCGTCGAGGTGTCCGAGCTGGCGGGGCGGGACTACGCGCTGTCGCGCATCCAGGCACGCGGCGGGGACCCGGTGGTGCGGGGTACCGCCTGGGACGCCGCGACGGGCACCGTCACGGTGCCGCCCCGCACGGTGGCGGTCCTGACGGACCCCCGGGGCCGCTGAGCGGCCTGACCGGCCTGACCGGCCTGACCGGCCGCTGAGCAGCCGCTCATCAGGCGGGCAGCGACCGTAACCCCGCCCGTTACGGTCGCTGCCCGCCTGATGAGTGGCCGCTCACCAGGCGAGCGGGCGGGGGCAGGAAGGGTTGGGAGGGGGCGGGATCGGCGGGCGGGGGTGACAGCGCTGACAATTCCTCGGCGGAGTCCCTTGACTCGGGCCCGCCAGGGGTGAATCGTGTGCGTCAGTTGGTCCGGCGGCGTAGCCGGGCTCGCACGACGCAAGGGAGCTTCATGCGCACGGCACGATTCCTCATCGCACCCGTCACTGCAGCGGCACTCGCCCTCTCGCTCGGTGCCTGCGGCTCCGGTGGAGGCGGCTCCGACTCCTCCACGATCAAGGTGGCCTACCAGAAGTTCGGCAACTTCACGCAGGCCGACGAGCTGTTCAAGGACGTCAAGGCCGACTTCGAGGAGGCCAACCCCGGCATCACCGTGGAGCTGGTGCCCATCGAGGCGCAGCAGAACGACTACTTCACCAAGCTCGCCCTCATGAACCGGTCGCCCAGCACGGCGCCCGACGTCATGTACGAGGACACGTACATGATCAAGTCCGACGTCGAGGCCGGGTACCTGGCGCCGCTCGACGACTACCTGGCCGAGTGGGACGAGTGGGACCAGTTCGTCGACAGCGCCAAGGAGGCCGGCGCGGGCGACGACGGCAAGACCTACGGCGTCTCCATGGGCACCGACACGCGCGGCCTGTGGTTCAACAAGGACGTGCTGGCCAAGGCGGGTCTGCCGGAGGACTGGGCGCCGAAGTCGTGGGACGAACTGCTGGATGCCGCCCGGGCCATCAAGGAGTCGGACCCGGACGTGGTCCCGTTCAACATGTACTCCGGCAAGCCGCAGGGCGAGGCCGCCGTGATGCAGGGCTTCGAGATGCTCCTGTACGGCACCGGCGACACCCTCTACGAGGACGGCAAGTGGGTGCTGGGCTCGCAGGGCTTCGTCGACAGCCTCGACTTCATCACCACCGTGTTCACCGAGGGCCTGGCGCCGACGCCGCAGCAGGCGCTCGACACCAACATCGGCAACACGGTGCAGGCCGAGTGGCTGCCCGAGGGCAAGGTCGGCATCGCGCTCGACGGCTCCTGGGTGGCGGGCAACTGGCTCGAGTCCGGCGTCGCGCCGTGGCCCGAGTGGTCCGAGAAGATGGGCACCGCGCCCATGCCCACGCAGGACGGCGCCGCCCCGGGTGCCGTGAGCATGTCGGGCGGCTGGACCCTCGCGATGGGCTCCGGCTCCAAGAACCCGGACGCCGCGTTCGAGTTCATCTCGATGGCGCTGAACCGCGAGAACTCCCTCTGGTTCGACGTCGCGAACAGCCAGATCGCCGTCCGGACCGACGTCGCCGAGGACCCGGAGTACACGAAGACGAACCCCACCACGGAGTTCTTCACCGGCCTGGTCGACGTGACCAACTTCCGGCCCGCGACGTCCGACTACCCGAAGGTCTCGAACGAGATCATGGTCGCGATGGAGGCCGTGATGACCGGCCAGCAGACGCCGGAGGAGGCGGCTGCCGCCTACGACGAAGCGGTGATCGGCATCGTCGGCGAAGAGAACACGGTCCAGGGCTGACCTGATGGCCGTCACGTCCCGCGGCGTGGCGCGAGTGGTTCCGCTCGCGCCCGCCGTCGTCCTGCTCGCCCTGTTCATGCTCGGCCCCGTGGTGTGGTCGTTCTACGGTTCGTTCACCAACGCCGCCCTGACCGGGCCCGCCGCCCTGAGCCCGGAGTGGATCGGGTTCGACAACTACGCCGCGCTGATCGGTGACCCCGACTTCCCCAAGTCGCTGTGGCTCACCGTCGTGTTCGTGTTCCTGTCCGCCGTGGTGGGGCAGAACGTCATGGGCATCCTGCTGGCCGGCCTGCTCCGCTCGGCGGTCAAGCCGGTGCGCTCGATCGCCTCGACCGTGGTCGTCGCCGCGTGGGTGCTGCCCGAGATCGTCGCGGCGTTCGCGGCGTACGCGTTCTTCCACTCGGAGGGCACGCTCAACACGCTGCTCGGCGGCATCGGCATCACCGGACCCGACTGGCTCTACTCCACCCCGATGCTCGCGGTGATCCTCGCCAACATCTGGCGCGGCACGGCCTTCTCGATGATGGTCTACTCGGCCGCCCTCGCGGAGGTGCCGCCGGAGCTCACGGAGGCCGCCCAGCTCGACGGCGCCAACGGGCTGCAACGGCTCACCTGGGTGACCCTGCCCGTGATCCGGCGCAGCATCTCGACCAACCTGATGCTGACCACGCTGCAGACGCTCTCGGTGTTCACGCTCATCTACGTGATGACCGGCGGTGGACCGGGCACGGACAGCTCGACCCTGCCGATCCTGGCCTACCAGGAGGCGTTCAAGTTCGCGCAGGTCGGCTACGGCACGGCCATCGCGACCGTGATGATCATCGTGGGCGGGATCTTCTCCGTGATCTACATCCGCGCGCTCCGACCGGAGGTGGACTGATGGCGGACACTCTGACGAAGCCCGCGGCGCCGGCCCGCAGCGGCGGGCTCGGCACGCTGGCCGCACCCCGCGGCACGGCCACCAAGGTGGCCGCCAACGTGGTGCTGCTCGTGATCGCCCTGTGCTTCGTGCTCCCGATGGCCTGGGTGCTCGTGGCGTCCTTCGACGCGGAGGCGACCCTTTCCTTCGGCCTGCCCGACGCCGTGACCACCGCCAACTTCGCGGCGATCATGACGCCGGAGCTCACCTGGCTGCCGCTGTGGAACGCGTTCGTGCTGTCGGCAGGGTCGGGGGCGATCACGGTGGTGGTCGCGGTGCTCGCGGCGTACCCGCTGTCGCGGTACAGGATGCGGTTCGGCAAGTACTTCCTGTACTCGGTGCTGTTCGGCACCTGCCTGCCGATCACGGCGATCATGGTCCCGGTCTACGCGCTGTTCGTGCAGCTCAACCTGCTCGACTCGCTGCCCGGAACCATCTTCTTCATGGCGGCGACGTCGCTGCCCATGGCGATCTGGATGACCAAGAACTTCATGGACTCGGTGCCGATCTCGCTGGAGGAGGCCGCCTGGACCGAGGGGGCGTCGGCCATGCAGGCGCTGCGCCGGGTGGTGCTGCCGCTCATGCGGCCCGGCATCGCCGTGGTGTTCATCTTCGTGTTCGTGCAGGCGTGGGGGAACTTCTTCGTCCCGTTCGTGCTGCTGCTCTCCCCGGAGAAGCAGCCGGCGGCCGTGAGCATCTTCGCGTTCTTCGGGCAGTACGGGTCGGTCGCCTACGGGCAGCTCGCGGCGTACTCGCTGTTGTACGCGGCGCCGGTGCTCGGTCTGTACGTGCTGGTCACCCGCATCTCGGGCTCGGCCTTCGCCCTGGCAGGCGCGGTCAAGGGCTGAGGCGCCGGGCCGGGTAGGCCCGGCTGCCGCCGGCCCGCCCGAGTGATCGGCAGAATGTCAGGTGGTCGGTAGTCCGAGCTACCGACCACCTGACATTCTGCCGACCACCCAGCCCAGCCCGGCCAGCCTGCGCTGCCGGCTACCGCGGGGCGGTCAGCGGAAGACCACGGTGCGGGTGCCGTCCAGGAGGACCCGGCGTTCCGCGTGCCAGCGGACGGCGCGGGCCAGGGTGCGGCGTTCGACGTCCTCGCCGATGCCCACCAGGTCCTCGACGCTGCGGGAGTGGTCCACGCGCTCGACGTCCTGCTCGATGATCGGGCCCTCGTCGAGGTCACCGGTCACGTAGTGGGACGTGGCGCCGATGATCTTCACGCCGCGGTCGTGCGCCTGCCGGTAGGGCCCGGCCCCCTTGAACGACGGCAGGAACGAGTGGTGGATGTTGATGATCTGCCCGCTCAGGTCGCGGCACAGCTCGTCGGACAGGATCTGCATGTACCGGGCCAGCACCACCAGCTCGGCGTCGGTCTCCTTGACCAGGCCGCGCAGCGTCGCCTCCGCCTCGGCCTTGGTGTCCTTGGTGACGGGCACGTGGTGGAACGGCTTGCCGTAGAAGGTGGCGATGTCCTCCAGGTCGCGGTGGTTGCCCACCACGCCCACCACGTCGATCGGCATACGCTGCGACCGCTCCCGGTACAGCAGGTCCACGAGGCAGTGCGCGGCCTTGGACACCATGACGAGGGTCCGGATCCGCCGCCCGACGACGTCGAGCGTCCACGTCATCCGGAACTTGCCCGCCACCGGCGTCATCGCGGCGGTCAGCTCGTCGCGTGACGCCGTCGACTCGACCTGCACGCGCATGAAGAACAGGCCCGACGCCGGGTCACCGAACTGCTGCGACTCCGTGATGTTGCCGCCGTGCTCCGCGAGCATTCCCGCCACCGCGTGCACGATTCCCGGCTGGTCCGGGCAGGACAGGGTCAGGATCCAGTGGGTGGCTGCGGTCGCGTCGTTCACGCGGTCAGGCTAACCCGGCGCGGCCGACGGGACCCCGTCCTGTCCGAGCTCCAGGCGCATGACCCAGCGCCGCCGGCCCCCGCTGACGCCGCTCGTCTCCGTCGCCCGGACGAACCCCGCCTGCTCGAACATGCGCACCGTGCCGACGTACCCGCTGATCACGTCGACGCGGTCGGGGCCCGTGTCCGCCGGGTAGCCCTCGACCACCTCGGCCCCGTGCGCCCGCGCGTGCTCCACCGCCCCGGCGAGCAGGTGGTGCATGAGCCCGCGCCCGCGGAACCCGGCGCGGACCACGAAGCACACCGCGGCCCAGGCGTCCCGCTCGTCGACGAACGGGATGGTGCGCGAGTTCATGAGTCGCCGGTAGGTGGACCGGGGCGCGATCGAGCACCAGCCGGCCACGACGTCGTCCACGTAGGCCAGCACGCCCGGGCCGGGCTCGGCCGAGCACAGACCGCGCATGTAGCCCGGGGCCTCGTCGGCGGGGACGCGGCTGTCCCGGTAGGCCATGCACCAGCACCCTCGGCCGCCCGGTTTCTTGACGCCGACGACCTCGTAGAAGTCGTCGTACCGGCCGACGGCCGAGCGCACGTCGATCCGTACGTCGGGGTTGTCGGGCCAGCGTGGGCGTGTGCTGCTCATGCGCCGAACCTACGCCGGACCACTGACATCCACGTTCGAGCCACGGTCATCGTCGACCCGGGCGCGTCACCTCTGACACCATGGCCCCATGAGCAACTCCACCACGACGATCGCGCTGGTCGAGGACGACCATGCGGGCGAGCTCCTCACGTTGCGGCGCGCCGCGTTCGTGACCGAGGCCCAGCTGTACGACGACCCGAACATCCCGCCGCTGACCCAGACGCTCGCCGAGCTGCGGGAAGACCTGGCGCGCGACGACGTGGTGACGATCGGGGCGTGGGAGGGCCACCGGATGATCGGCTCGGTGCGCGTGGAGATCGAGGGCGAGAAGGCGACGCTCGGCCGGCTCGCGGTGGCCCCCGACAAGCAGGGGCGCGGGATCGGCACCGAGATGCTCTTCGCGGTGCTGCCGTACCTGCCGGAACAGACCACGGAGATCTGGGTCTTCACCGGCAAGGACTCCAAGCAGAACCTCGCGATGTACACGAAGCACGGCTACGAGGAGCAGTACGACAAGGCCGCGGGCGACCTCACGTACACCTACCTGCGTCGCGTGCTCGGTGCGGCCGGTGCGCAGAGCGCACCGAGCACGTCGCAGGGCTGACCTACTCGCCGAGGCAGATCGTCTCGTAGCTGCGTGACGGGTCGAAGCCCAGCTCGATCTCGTCGGCGGTCCCCTCGGGGCACTCGACGGCACCGACCATGAGGCCGGTGACCTTCCGTGCGCCGTCCGCGGAGCACGGCACCTCGCCGCCGTCGCCGTTCACGCAGTCGCCTGCGAGGAGCTGGCCGCCGCCCATCCCGGGGTCGCCCGGGTGGTCGTCCGAGAGGTTGCGGGCGCACACGGCCTGCGTGTCCCCGCCGGCCTGGCCGTCCTTCTGGAAGACGACATCGGTGCCGGCCGGGCAGTGGAGCTGTGCCACGGACACGGCGTCCTGGATGTCGAGGACCGTGACGGTGGCCTCCGCGTCGTCGCAGGTCAGCGGCCGGTAGGCGTCCGTGGGGGCGTCGGTGGCCTGCGCGGCCGGGTCGGGGCCGGCGCACGAGTCGACGGCCCAGGCCACGGTGGGCTCCTCGTCCGCGTCAGGTCCGAAGAAGTGGAACCCGACGGCACCGATGACCACGGCCGCGACCACGAAGGCGACGATCGACCAGATCCAGTCCCGGCGTGTGGTGCCCTTCCTGCCGCGCTCCTCGCCGACGCCGTCGGGTCCGGGGGAGCGGGGGTCCGGCGTCCGGGGGTCCGACGGCGAGGCCGCGCCGGGCGGGGTCGCGAACGGGCCGGACTGCGGCCTGCCGGGACCGAACGGGCCGGACTGCGGCTGGTTCCCGGCCGGGAACTGCCGGGACGGGAACTGCCCGGACGGGAACTGAGCAGACGGGAACTGGCCCGATGTGGCCTGCCCCGCCGGGAACTGCCGGGACGGGAGCTGCCCCGACTGGCCCTGCCCCGACTGGCCCTGCCCCGACTGGCCCTGCCCCGCCGGGAACTGCCGGGACGGAAGCTGCCCCGACGCGAACTGCCCCGACTGCGGCCGGCCGCCGGACGGCGGGGGGCCGTTCGGTTCCTGGCGGTGCGTTCCACCGGTCCGGGGGCGGCGCTGGTCTGGCTGGTGTTCCGGAACGCCTGCGTCCGGTGACACGGGGGAGGGCATGGCGGCACACTAGCGACGTCGCGGTGAATCGCAAAAGGGTCTCAGGTACTTTCGTTGATTTTCCGGGCTTCCCGAGCCCTTCCCGGGAGGCAGCCGGACGCCGCGTACGGGCTCCTTCCGCCGCTGCTACGATCATCGGGTCGCAACTGGCGTCAGGTGGATCACCACCGGGGAGCGACGAGTCATGCCGACGACGGGTCGTTCGCCTGGGCCCTGGGTCACCTGCAGAGGTGTGCACCCGGGCCGTCGTGTCGCGGCGCGTGTGCCCTCCACCGCCGTCCGACATTTCCCCGTCCCGCATGAATCGAGGAGCTATGAGCGCATCGACTCCCGACCCGCTCGCGACCCCGCTCGCCGAGCTCGACCCCGAGATCGCCGCCGTCCTGGACGGAGAGCTGGCCCGCCAGCGCGACACTCTCGAGATGATCGCGTCCGAGAACTTCGTGCCGCGTGCCGTCCTGGAGACCCAGGGTTCGGTCCTGACCAACAAGTACGCCGAGGGCTACCCGGGCCGCCGCTACTACGGCGGCTGCGAACAGGTGGACATCGCGGAGAACCTCGCGATCGCCCGCGCCAAGGACCTGTTCGGCGCCGAGCACGCCAACGTCCAGCCGCACTCCGGCGCCCAGGCCAACGCCGCGGTGCTGCACGCCCTGATCAACGCGGGCGACAAGATCCTCGGCCTGGAGCTGGCGCACGGCGGCCACCTCACGCACGGCATGAAGATCAACTTCAGCGGCAAGCTCTACGACGTCGGCGCCTACGGCGTGGACCCGCAGTCCTACCGCATCGAGATGGACGAGGTGCGCAAGAAGGCGCTGGAGCACCGCCCCGACGTCATCATCGCGGGCTGGTCCGCCTACCCGCGGCACCTCGACTTCGCGGCGTTCCGTGAGGTCGCCGACGAGGTCGGCGCCAAGCTGTGGGTCGACATGGCGCACTTCGCCGGGCTCGTCGCGGCCGACCTGCACCCCTCCCCGGTGCCGCACGCCGACGTCGTCTCCTCGACCGTGCACAAGACGATCGGCGGGCCGCGCTCCGGCTTCATCCTCGCCAAGGAGGAGTACGCCAAGAAGATCGACTCCGCCGTGTTCCCGGGGCAGCAGGGCGGCCCGCTCATGCACGTCGTCGCGGCCAAGGCCGTGGCGTTCAAGGTCGCCGGGACCGACGCCTTCAAGGAGCGCCAGGAGCGCACGGTGCGCGGCGCGCAGATCATCGCCGAGCGCCTGTCCCAGCCGGACGTCGCCGAGGCCGGCGTCTCCGTGCTGACCGGCGGCACGGACGTGCACCTGGTGCTGGTGGACCTGCGCAACTCGGACCTCGACGGCCAGCAGGCCGAGGACCTCCTGCACGACGCCGGCATCACGGTCAACCGCAACGCCGTCCCGTTCGACCCGCGTCCGCCGCGCGTCACCTCGGGCCTGCGCATCGGGACGCCGGCCCTGGCCACGCGCGGGTTCGGCGACGCCGAGTTCACCGAGGTCGCCGACATCATCGCGACGGCGCTGAAGGACGGCGCCGCGACCGACGTCGACGCGCTCTCGGCCCGTGTGGCGAAGCTGACGGCCGACTTCCCCCTCTACCCGGGGCTCTGAGCCGATGACCGCACAGATCCTGGACGGCAAGGCCACGGCCGCCGCCATCAAGGCGGAGCTCAAGGACCGCGTCACGGCCCTGCGCGAGCGGGGCGTCGTCCCCGGCCTCGGGACCCTCCTCGTGGGGGACGACCCGGGCTCGCAGTGGTACGTCGCGGGCAAGCACCGCGACTGCGCCGAGGTGGGCATCGCGTCGATCCGGGAGGACCTCCCGGAGACCGCCACGCAGGACGAGATCGAGGCCGCGGTCCGCCGGCTGAACGAGGACCCGGCCTGCACCGGGTACATCGTCCAGCTCCCGCTGCCCAAGGGCATCGACACCAACCGCGTGCTGGAGCTCGTCGACCCCGACAAGGACGCCGACGGCCTGCACCCCACCAACCTGGGGCGCCTGGTGCTGCGGGTCAACGAGGAGGTCACCTCCTCGCTGCCCTGCACGCCGCGCGGCATCATCGAGCTGGTGGAGCGGCACGGCATCAAGCTCGCCGGCAAGGAGATCGTGGTGCTCGGCCGCGGCGTCACCGTGGGCCGCCCGATCGGGCTGCTGCTCACGCGGCGCGCCGTGAACGCGACGGTCACCCTGACGCACACGGGCACGCAGGACCTGGCGTCGCTCGTCCGGCGGGCCGACGTCGTCGTGGCCGCCGCGGGCGTCAAGGGCATCGTGACCGGCGAGATGGTCAAGCCGGGCGCCGTGCTGATCGACGTCGGCGTCTCGCGCGAGACCGACCCGGCCACGGGCAAGTCGCGCGTCGTCGGCGACGTGTCGCCCGAGGCCGCGGAGATCGCGGGCTGGGTGTCGCCCAACCCGGGCGGCGTCGGCCCGATGACCCGGGCGATGCTCCTGGCGAACGTGGTCGAGTCGGCGGAGCGCTCGCTGGTCCCGTGACCTGTCCCCTGATCCGCCGCTGAACCGAGGAATGGTCGCTCTCTCAGTACCGAGAGGGCGACCATTCCTCCGTTCGCCGGTGGCCGACGGCGGGTGAACGTGCCCGCGATGAGTTGCGGGGCCGCGCGGCGTCTGAAGAGTTGATGCCGGGGCCGACCAGGGCCCCGGCCGACTCAGGAGGACATCATGGTGAGCGTTCGGACCCATCTCTGGTTCGGGAACAACAAGGCCGGCGAGGCCGCCGCCTTCTACGCCGAGCACATCCCCGGCTCGTCGATCGAGCGCGTCGTCAAGGCTCCGGAGAACGCGCCGGGCGCCGAGGCCGGCACCGACTTCGTGGTCGAGTTCACCGTGGCCGGGCAGCCGGTGATCGGCCTGAACGCCGGACCGCACCGCACGCTCGACGAGGCCTTCTCGTTCTACCTGTCGGTCGAGGGTCAGGAGGAGGTGGACCACTACTGGGAGGTCCTGACCGCCGACGGCGGCGAGCCCGGCGCGTGCGGCTGGTGCACGGACAAGTTCGGGGTGTCCTGGCAGGTGATCCCCAAGGAGCTCGAGCGGCTCAGCGGCTCGTACTCGACGCCCGCCGAGATCGCCACGATGAACGCCATGCTGAAGATGGGCAAGATCGACGTCGCGGCCCTGCAGGCGGCGCACGACGGCGCATGATGCCCCACGGCGGCGCCTGACCCGGCCGTGATCGGCCCGTGTCAGAGGCTCCGGTTAGGCTGCCCCGGTGCCTCTGATCGTCGCCACCGCCAATGTCAACGGGATCCGAGCCGCCGTCCGCCGCGGCATGGAGACCTGGATCGCCACCCGAACCCCGGACGTGCTGCTGCTGCAGGAGGTCCGCGCCCCCGACAAGCTGGTGCGCGAGCTGCTCGAGGGCTGGCACGTCGCGCACGCGGAGAGCGAGGTCAAGGGCCGCGCCGGGGTGCTCGTGGCGTCCCGGCTGCCGCTCGGCGAGGTCCGCACCGGCCTCGCGGCCCACGGCCCGGACGGCGCCCTCGAGGAGGGCGCCGACACCGGCCGCTGGATCGAGGCCGACATCAGCCTGCCCGGCGGCGGCACGTTCACCGCGATCTCCGCCTACCTGCACTCCGGGTCGACCAACCCCGGCCAGGAGCACACGATGGTCGCCAAGTACGCCTACCTGGAGAAGGTCACGGCGCGCCTGGCCCAGCTCGCCACGGCGCCGACGCCGGCCGTCGTGGCGGGCGACCTCAACATCGCCCACCAGAACGTGGACATCAAGAACTGGAAGGGCAACCAGAAGAGCGCCGGCTTCCTGCCCGAGGAGCGCGCCTACGTGACGCGCTGGCTGGACGAGCACGGCTGGGCCGACCTCGGGCGGATCCACGCCGGTGACGGCCCCGGCCCCTACACCTGGTGGTCCTGGCGCGGCGCGGCGTTCGACAACGACTCCGGCTGGCGCATCGACTACCAGCTCGCCAACCAGGCACTCGCGGGCGCGTGCCGCAAGATCGAGGTCGACCGCGCGCCCACCTACGCGGAGCGCTGGAGCGACCACGCCCCGGTCGTGGCGACCTACGAGCTGTAGGTCACCACGACCGGCAGCGGATCAGGCCACCACGACCAACGCCGGCTCAGGCCACCACGACCAACGCCGGCTCAGGCCGCCACGACCAACGCCGGTTCAGGCCGCCACGACCGATGGCGGTCGTGGCGGCCGGCGGCAGCTCAAGCCGCCGGGCCGACCGCGGTTCAGCCCGCCGGGGCCGACGGCGGGGCCAGCAGGAAGGCCGGCGCGGTGAGGCCGGCCTCGGCGAACGCGTCCGCGACGGCCTGGGCCACGGTGTCGACGTCGGACAGGCGGACCAGCGCGATGGCGCTGCCGCCGAACCCGCCGCCGGTCATGCGCGCGCCCAGGGCGCCCGCGGCCATGGCCGAGTCGACCACGAGGTCGAGCTCGCGGCACGAGACCTCGTAGTCGTCGCGCAGGGAGACGTGCGAGGCGACCATGAACGGGCCGACGTCGGCCGCGCGGCCCTCGCGCACCAGGTCGGCGAACCGCGCGGTGCGGTCGATCTCGGAGACCACGTGACGCACCCGGCGGCGCAGCACGCCGTCGGGGTCGTGCGGCTCGAGCTCGGCCAGGGCGCGGTCGATGCCCATGCCGCCCAGGGTCGGCGCGATGTCGCGCAGCGAGCTCAGGCCGAGCAGCTCTGCGGCGCGCTCGCACGAGGCGCGGCGCGCCCCGTACTCGCCGGAGACGTGCGAGTGCTCCGCCTTGGTGTCGACCACCAGGAGCGTGAGCCCGGCGGTGTCGAGGTCGAACGGCACGGGCACGCCCGACTCCAGGGGCTTCAGCCCGGGCCGGAAGTCCAGGAGCAGCGCGTAGCCCTCGCGGCACCGCAGCGAGGCCGACTGGTCCAGCCCGCCGGTCGGGGCGCCCGCGATCTCGTTCTCGGCCCGGCGGGTGGCGTCGACCAGCTCCGCGCGCCCGGCGTCGGACGCCGCCAGGCCGAGACCGGCGACCGCGTCGAGGGCGACGGCGACGGACGCCTCCAGCGCGGCCGACGAGCTCAGCCCCGCGCCGAACGGGACGCACGAGTCGACGGCGGCGTCGAAGCCGCCCACCTTGTGCCCGGCCTCGGCCAGGGCCCAGGCCACGCCGGCGACGTAGGCGCCCCAGCCCTGCACGGTGCCGGGCGCGATGTCGGCCAGGCTCGCCTCCCACACGCCCTCGGCCTGGGCCGACACGAGCCGGACCTGGTCGTCCTCGCGTGGCCGCAGCGCGATCCAGGTGCGGTGCGGCAGCGCCGTCGGCAGGCAGAGCCCGGCGTTGTAGTCGGTGTGCTCCCCGATGAGGTTGACGCGCCCGGGGGCGGACCAGACGCCCTCGGGGGAGCCGTCGAACGAACGGGTGAAGAGCTCGTCGACCCGGCGCGCGCCGTCCTCGGCGCTCCAGGCCTCGAGCCAGTTGATGGTGGTCACGGAACCGATTATTGCCCCCTCGGCGCGCAGGACCCACAGCCGGTCAGGCAGCGAGACCGCCGGGCAGGCCCGGCGGGCCGGCGTCAGGCGTCCTGGCGCAGCACGCGGACCGCGCCAGCGGGCACGTCCACGTCGCCCGCCACCGGGTTGCCGGTGAGCAGGTCGGTCGCGGGACCGTCCAAGGGCAGGCGTGCGTCGTGGTCCGTGTGGTTGATGGCGACCACGTACTCGGCGTCGCCGTGCCGCCGCACCACCTCCAGCCCCTCCACGGTGCCCGACGGCGTCAGGCCCGCGCCCGCGTACACGTCGGCCATGACCGTGGCCAGCGTGTCGACGTCGAGGCTCGTCGACACGTACCAGCCGGTGCCCGCGCCGTGCCGGTGCCGGGTGATCGCGGCGCCGCCCGGCTTGGGGCCGTCGGTGTAGGTGCCGACGGGCTCCGCGCCGGCGAGCACCAGGTCGTCCGCCCAGACCGTGCCGGTGAGCCCGGTGGTCTCCGTGGTCGCGGTGCCCGCACCGGCCGCGCCCGCGCGGTAGGCGACCGTCAGCGACTCCTCCTCCCGCAGCGGCAGGAACTCCTCGACCCACACGCCCAGGGCGTCGCGCAGCGGAGCCATGAAACCGCCGGGGTGCACCGCGTCGTGCTCGTCGACGATGCCGCTGAAGTAGCTCACCAGCAGCGAGCCCCCGCCCTCGACGTAGGCCGTGAGGTTTGCCGCGTCGTCCGCCCGGAGCAGGTACGACGCCGGTGCGACGACCAGCTTGTAGCCCGACAGGTCCTGTCCCGGCCGCACCAGGTCCACGGTGTGGCCGTCGCGCCAGAGCCGCTCGTAGTAGGTGTCGATCCGCTCGCGGTGCCGGGCACCGACGCTCGGGCGGAACTCCAGGTCCTGCGCCCAGAACGAGTCGTAGTCCCACACCAGCGCGACGTCGGCGTGCACGCGTGAGCCGCGCAGCTCCGTGAGCCGCCCGAGGTTCGCCCCCAGCTCGGTCACCTCGCGCCACACGCGGGACGCGGTGCCGGCGTGCGGCAGCATCGCGGAGTGGAACTTCTCCGCGCCGGACCGGGAGGCGCGCCACTGGAAGAACATGATCGCGTCCGCGCCCCGGCCGAGGTGGGCGAACGAGTTGCGGGCCAGCTCCCCGGGTCGCTTGGCCACGTTGCGCGGCTGCCAGTTCACGGCCGACGTCGAGTGCTCCAGCAGCAGCCACGGCTTGCCGCCCGCGACCGACCGGGTGAGGTCGGCGGCCAGGGCCAGCCCGACGTACCCCTGCGGGTTCGCGGCCCGGAGGTAGTGGTCGTTCGCGACGACGTCGACCTCCCGCGCCCAGGCGAACAGGTCCGTCGACGGGCAGCTCGCGGCCATGAAGTTGGTGGTCACCGGCGCGGAGGAGTGCTCGCGGACGGCGTCCCGCTCCGCGACGAAGCAGGCGCGCAGCGCGGCGTCGGAGAACCGCGCGAAGTCGAGCTGCTGGGCAGGGTTGACGGGTTCGAGGGCGGCGGCGGGGAGCTGCACGTGCGCCCAGTCGGCGTAGTGCTGGCCCCAGAAGGCCGTGCCCCACGCGGCGTTCAGCGCGTCGAGCGAGCCGTAGCGCTCGCGCAGCCAGTCCCGGAACGCGCGCTCGGCATGGACCGAGTAGTCCAGGGTGACCGGCGCCCCGTACTCGTTGTGCACGTGCCATCCGGCCAGCGCCGGGTGGGTGCCGTAGCGCTCGGCCAGAGCCCGCGTGATGCGCAGGGCGGCCTCGCGGTAGGCGGGGGCGGTCGGCGCCATGAGGCCGCGCCCGCCCGGGCCCATCGGCGTCCCGTCCCGGTCGACCACCCGGGCGTCCGGGTGCGCGGCGTACAGCCAGGCGGGCGGCGCGGCCGTCGGGGTGGCGAGCAGGATGCGGATCCCGCCGTCGTGCAGCAGACCGATGATCCGGTCCAGCCAGCCGAAGTCGAACTCGCCCTCGCGCGGCTCCAGCAGCGCCCAGCTGAAGATCCCGAGGCTGACGAGGTTCACGCCCGCCTCGTTCATGAGCCGGACGTCCTCTGCCCAGACCTCCTCGGGCCACTGCTCGGGGTTGTAGTCGCCGCCGTAGGCGATCTGGTCGACGCCGGTGAGCCAGCCGTCGAACTGCGGTCCGGGGACGAAGTGCTGGCTCGCGGGGCGGGGGTCTTCGGGCAGAGCAGGTGCGGTCACGGGACCACCGTAGGTGCTCGGGCCGCGGTGGGGAATACGCTTCCCGGCTGGTGGGCCTGATCGGCATCGCGACCGGTCAGCCCCGGACCGCGGCCAGCACCTCCTGCTCCTCGTCCCGCGTCAGGCCGGTGACCGTGGCGTCCGGTGCGGCGCGCAGCCACGCGAGGGTGTCGCGTGCGGTCTCGGCGAACGGCCGGATCGTCAGGCCCGCCTCCAGCGACTCCGTGACGTCGTGCGTCATGAACCCACCCTCGACCAGGCCGCCGGCCCAGAACGGGACCGACCGGGGTCCGGACCACGGGGCGACGTCGTGCTCGGCCAGGACGTCGGGCGCGACCGCGACCAGCTCCGGCGTGCTCCCCGTCCCGTCACCGACGCGGGCCAGCAGCTCCGAGCGCGGCACGGGCGGGCAGACCGCGTCGTAGTCTCCGGTGGTGCGCCGCTCGGCGGCGGTGACGATCCAGCCGGCCAGGTCGCGGACGTCGACGAGCTGCACCGGGTCGTCCACGGGCTCGGGCACCAGGACCGGCAGGCCGTCCTCGGCCGCCTGCGCGAACCGGGCCGGCCAGTAGGTGAACCGGCCGCTCGGATCCCCGGGCCCGACGATCAGGCCCGGCCGGATCACCAGGGCGGCGGCAGCACCGGCCCGGACCAGGTTCTCGCACGCGACCTTCATCGCGCCGTAGGTCTCCGGCCCGGACGCCGGGTCGTCGTCGGTCTCGATCGGGTCGAGCAGGGGCAGCGTGGCGGGTGTGCCGCCCACCGTGGCCGTGTCCGCGTACACGTTGATGGTCGACACGAACGTCCAGTGGGCCTCCGGGAAGGCGGCCACCGAGCGGCGCACGTGCGAGGGGATCCGGGAGACGTCGACGACGGCGTCGAACGGCGTCTCCGTGAGCTCCGCGGGCACCGCCTCGGCACGGTCCCAGCGGACGAGCGCGGCACCGTCCGGCACGGCGCCGCTCACACCGCGCGCCGCGCACACGACGTCGTGGCCGCGCGCGACGGCGGCCGCCGCGACCGCGCGGGAGAGGAAGACCGTTCCGCCGAGCACCAGGATTCGCATGCCCTCACCGAACCGCATCACGGGCGGGGGAGCCATGCTGATCTGCTCCTGGCGAATCTCCGGGTGGCACATCGACGCGAGACGCAATCAGGATGCCTCCGAGTGGGTCAGGTTCAATCGCGTGGCCTCCCACCAGCAGACCCAGTCGGTCCGGCTCGACCGGTCCACCCGGGTGCCGGAGCACCTCGACGACTTCGCGCGCCCACTGGGGCTGGGCGCTCGTGTGGTGAGTGCCCTGCACGACGTCGCACTGTCGGGCCGGGGTACGCCGCAGCCGCAACGAACGTTCGGAGAACCTCCGCGTTGCATCGGGATTCACCGAGTGCAGAGCTGGTTGCGGATGGCCGGCCCGTCACCGCAACCAGGTCTGCACTCACCGATCGCGGGTGCGGTCGTCAGACCGGGGAGAGGCCCAGGCTGCGGCCCGCCAGGCCGCGGCGGCGGCGCGCGAGGCCTCGTGCGACGTCGGCCAGGACCTTCGCGCCCGGGGATTCCGGGGCGGCGAGGACCACGGGGGTCCCGCCGTCCCCGCCCTCCCGGACGGCGACGTCCAGCGGCACCTGGCCGAGCAGCGGCACGTCCTTGCCGACCAGATCGGTGAGCCGGGCCGAGACCTGTGCGCCGCCGCCCGTGCCGAAGACCTCCAGGCGCGTGCCGTCGGGCTGCTCCAGCCACGACATGTTCTCGACCACGCCCACCACGCCCTGCGACGTCTGGGTCGCCACCGACCCGGCGCGCTCGGCGACCTCGGCGGCGGCGGCCTGCGGCGTCGTCACCACGAGGATTTCCGAGGACGGCAGGAGCTGCGCCACCGAGATCGCGATGTCGCCGGTGCCGGGCGGCAGGTCCAGGAGCAGCACGTCGAGGTCGCCCCAGAACACGTCGGCGAGGAACTGCTCCAGCGCGCGGTGCAGCATCGGCCCGCGCCACACGACGGGCTGGCCCTGCGGCACGAACATGCCGATCGAGACCACCTTGACGCCATGCGCGATGGGCGGCAGCAGCATGTTGTCGACCCGGGTGGGCTGGCGGTCCACGCCCAGCATGCGGGGGATCGAGAAGCCGTAGATGTCCGCGTCGATCACGCCGACCGACAGGCCGTCCGCCGCCAGCGCCACCGCGAGGTTGGCCGTCACGGACGATTTGCCCACGCCGCCCTTGCCGGATGCCACCGCGAACACCTTGGTCATCGAGCCCGGCTGGGAGAACGGGATGACGGGGTCACCCGCGCCGCCGCGAAGCTTCGAGCGCAGGGACGAGCGCTGCTCGGGGGTCATGACGCCCAGCTCGACGTCGACGCCCGCGACGCCCTCGACCCCGCTCGCCGCGGCGGTCACGTCCTTGACGAGCGTCGACTTCATCGGACACCCGGCGACGGTGAGGTCGACGCCGACGGCGACGTGGCCGCTCGTCGACACCTCGACCGACCGGACCATGCCCAGGTCGGTGATGGGGCGCCGGATCTCGGGGTCGAGCACGCCGGTGAGCGCGTCGCGCACACGGGCCTCGAGGGCGGGGGAGTCGACGGGGGTCATGGTTCGATCCTAGGACGGGGGTCCAGCGGGTCCGGCACGCGCTTTCATGCTTTTGCAATGAAGCTCAGTTGAAACGGTACGCTGCGTCACCACCACCGGTGAGGAGGCCCGATGACCGAGGCACGCGTCCCCGCGCGAGTTCGGCATGTCGCCTCCGAGGGGCAGGCGCGTGAGCTCGCCTCCGCGCTCCAGCGCCCGGGCCGCGACCGGCCGGTGGTCGTCATCTCGACGCCCGCGGGCCACGACACGCCCTTCGTGGACCCGCAGAGGGTGCTCGACGACGTCGCCGGCCTGGCCGAGGTGGTGGTGATCCCCACGGGTGACGTGTCCTGGGCGTTCTCGTCGGGCATGCCCCCGGACACGCAGGTCTACGGCGGCGCCTCCCGCGTCTACGGCACCGACCTGGAGTGGGTGCACCACCCACGCCGTTCGCCGCTGCACTTCGCCTACTCCCCGGACGAGGACGCCCGGGTGCACGACCGGCTCGTGGGCGACGTCATGCGGCTCGCGGTGCGCGCGGGGATCGTGGGTTCGCCGCGGGCCGCGGCGGACGCGGCGGTCACGGGCGGCACGGTGCTCGGCCTGCTCGGGTCGCGCGCCCTGGTCAGCACCGACGACGGCGGCCAGGCGACCGTGGCGGAGGAGCTCGTCCTGCCCGACGTGCCGCTGGGGAGCGTGCTCGCGCCGGGCATGCGGGTCACGGGCGTGCTCGACCCGGCCCGCCGCCTCCTCGACATCCGCGGCATGCTGCCCGACGGCGCCGCGCTGCGCCGCGCCGTGCACGCCGCCTACCGGGTGGGCCAGGTGGTGCTCGGCCGGATCGAGACCGTCGAGGACGACGCCGTCCGCATCGCCCTCGCACCGGGCGTGCTGGTGCGCGTGCGCCGCGCGGAGATCACCGGCAACGACCTGGACCTGCTCGGCGACCTGTTCACGCCGGGGGAGGTGGTGGCGGCCCGCCGGGTCCCCGCGCCGCTCGACGGCCTGGCGCTGCGGCTCGACGACGTCGACGAGTCGCAGGACGAGCCAGTGCCGGCGATCGCCCTGCTGGACGGGGGTCCGCCGTGGCTGGAGCCGGATCATTCGGCCGCCGAGGAGCCGCCGCCGGAGCCACCGGTCCGGCTCGGGCCGGTCCGCGTGCGGCCGGACGGTGTGCAGCCGGGCGGTGTGCAGCCGAGTGGTGTGCGGCTGAGTGGTGTGCGGCCGGGCGGTGTGCCGGGGGCGAGCGTCTCGGACGGGAGCGGCTCGGACGGACGTGGTCTCGACGCGGATGCCCCGGATCAGGCTGTCGTGGACGGCGCGCCCGGCGAGCGCGCCCCGCACGGCGGCGCGCCCACGCCGGCCGACCTGTTCGGTGTGCGACCCACGCCGGCCGGCCCCGGGTCCTCGCCCGTGCCCGAGCCCGGGCCCCTCCCCGCAGACGGTCCGCGCGCCCCCACGCCGGCCGACGTCGCCGCGTGGCACGCCGGCGAGCAGGACGCCCTGCCCTCGCCGTCGGCTCCGTCCCCCGGCGCGGCCGACAGCCCGGCGGAGCCGCCGGGCAAGGCCGCACGTGACCTCAGCCTCTCGCTGGACGCCGCGAAGTCACAGGTCGCGGCCCTCGCGAAGGAGCTGCTGGACGACAAGGTCAAGCGGCACCAGGTCGAGCTGGAGGTCGACCGGCTGCTCGGGCGCGTCGGTGAGCTCACCGAACGGCTCGAGCGTGCCGAGCGGCGCGCCGAGCAGCAGGCGACCGCGCTGCGCAAGGCCCGGCAGGAGGCCGCACGGCTGCGTCGCCGGCTCGGCGACGCGGGGGACGAGCCGCCCGAGGAACGGTTCTTCCCCGACGACGAGGACCAGCTCCGGTTCGAGGTGCTGACCGAGTGGGCCCGGGCGATCCCCGCCGCCGAGAAGGCGGGGCGCCCCCTCGCCCCGTACACGCTCGGCCCGCGGTTCCTCGCCTCCCTGGCCGACGTCGAGGGCGTCAGCCGGGAGCGGGTCGTGTGGACGCTGGTCATGGTGCTGACCGGGCTCGCCCCCGAGATGAACGGGCTCCAGGTGCACCGCCTGCGGACCGGCTCCGGAGGCGACGACCCCGTCCGGCAGCGGGACGACGGCGCGGTGTGCTGGCGGGTCGCCCTCCAGGTCAACACGCCGTCCGCCCGCCGGCTGCACTACTGGCGGCTGCCGGGCGGGTCGTTCGAGCTGTCCCGCGTGGTGCTGCACGACGACGTCGAGCCCTGAGCCTCAGCCCGGCTGGTCCTGCTCGCCGGACCGGTCCCGCTCCCGGCCCTTCTCGTCCAGCTCCTCCAGGAGGTTGCGGATCTCGGAGCGCACGAAGTCCCGCGTGGCGACCTCGTTCAGCGCGATGCGCAGCGCCGCCATCTCCCGCGCCAGGTACTCCGTGTCGGCGAGGTTGCGCTCACCGCGCTGCCGGTCCTGCTCGGCCGTGACCCGGTCGCGGTCGTCCTGCCGGTTCTGCGCCAGCAGGATCAGCGGGGCCGCGTAGCTGGCCTGCAGCGACAGCATGAGGGTGAGTGCCGTGAAGCCGTTGGCCGCGCTGTCGAACCGCAGACCCTCCGGGCCCCACGAGTTCCACGCGAGCCACAGCAGGCAGAAGACCGTCAGGTAGATGAGGAACCGCGGCGTGCCCAGGAACCGGGCGATCGCCTCGGTGGCCTTCCCGACGGCGTCCTGGTCCACCCGGAACCGGGGCACCAGACCGCGGCGCTGGGCGAGCGGGGTGTCGAGGCGGTCAGCCACGGTGCGGCCCCCGTCCCGCCGGGCGCTGCGCGGGCCGACGCCGCGCTGCCGGGGCGGCCTGCGCCGACACCGCCTCCATCCGCTCGTCGTCGCTGTCGCGCCAGTCGTCCGGGAGGATGTGGTCCAGCACGTCGTCGACGGTGACGACGCCCAGCAGCCGGCGCTGGGCGTCCAGCACGGGCAGCGCGAGCAGGTCGTAGGCGGCCAGGAGCCGGGTCACCTGCCCCACCGACGCGTCGTGGGTGAGCCACTCGGTCTCGGCGTCCAGCACCGACCCGACCGCCGCGTGCGGCGGCTCGCGCAGCAGCCGCTGGAAGTGCGCGACGCCGAGGAACCGGCCGGTCGGTGTCTCCAGCGGCGGGCGCACCACGAACACCATGGACGCCAGGGCCGGCGGCAGCTCCGAGCGCCGGATGGAGGCCAGGGCGGTCGCGATCGTGTCGTCCGCGCCCAGGATCACCGGTTCGGTGGTCATCAGGCCGCCGGCCGTGTCCTCGGCGTACTCCAGCAGGCGCCGGACGTCCGCGGCCTCCTCCGGCTCCATGAGGTTCAGCAGCTGAGCGGCCTGCTCCTCGGGCAGCTCGTGCAGCAGGTCGGCGGCGTCGTCGGGCTCCATGACCTCCAGCACGTCGGCCGCGCGGTCGACGTCCAGGCCCGACAGGATGGACACCTGCGCGTCCTCCGGCAGCTCCTCCAGCACGTCGGCCAGGCGCTCGTCGTTCAGCGCCGTGGCGATCTCCAGGCGGCGCGCCGTGCCCAGGTCGCGGATCACGTCCGCGAGGTCCGCCGCGCGCATGTCCTCGTACGCCTCCAGCAGGCGCGCGGCACCCTGTTCCGCCGAGCGGGCGGTGAGGTCCGCCACGGCGTCGACCGGCACCGTCAGGGTGGACCCCCGGCGGAACGGCGCCGAACCACGGGCCGACCGCCGCCGCACGAAGAGCTGGTCCACCAGCCAGTCGCCCGTCCGCTGCTGCGCGATCGACACGTCCTCGATGGTCACCTCGCCCGAGCCGTCCTTGAGCTGCACGCGGCGGTCCAGCAGCTCGCCGAGCACCACCGACTCCATGGCCCGCTGCTCGAACCGCCGCATGTTCACCAGGCCCGTGCTGATCACCTGCCCGGGGTCGATGCTCGTCACCCGGGTCAGCGGCAGGAAGACCCGGCGCCGGCCCGGCACCTCGACCACGAGGCCCACCGCCCGCGGCGCCCCTTTCGCCCGGACGAGCACGACGACGTCCCGGACGCGGCCCACCTGGTCCCCGATCGGGTCGAAGACCACGGTGCCTGCCAGACGTGCCACGAAGACCCTGCTGCCGGCGCTCACGCTGGTCAGCCTACGACCCGCCCCACACCCTCGCTCCTCGCCACTTCCGCCCGGGTGGGGGAGACTAGGGGTATGAGCATGTCTCGCCCGGGTGCCGTCCCGAAGGTCCCGACCCTGCCGGCCGGTGACGAGGTCGCCGCGTACTCCACCTACCTGGAGGCGCAGAAAGCAGTCGACTACCTCTCCGACAACAAGTTCCCCGTCGAGAACGTCACGATCGTGGGCACCGACCTGCGCATGGTCGAGCGCGTCACGGGCCGTCTCACCTACGGCCGCGTGGCGCTCGCGGGTGCGCTGTCGGGTGCCTGGTTCGGTTTCTTCGTCGGGCTCCTGCTCACGCTGTTCGCAGGTTCGTCGGGGTTCCAGGTGATGTTCGCGGGCATCGCGCTCGGTGCCGGTTTCGGTCTGCTGTTCTCGATCCTGTCGTACTCGTTCACGGGCGGACGCCGCGACTTCACCTCCTCGTCGCAGATCGTCGCGGCCACGTACGCGATCCTCTGCGGCCACGACCATGCGTCGGACGCACGCGCCCTGCTGGCGCAGTCGCCGAGCGGACTGGGCAAGTCCCGGGGCACGGCCACCGTCGGGGTCCCGGCGCCCACGGCCCCGCCCGCGTACGGTGCGCAGCCGCCGGCCGCCGCGCCGTCGGCGCCCGCCGCTCCGGCGACCCGCCCGGCCGACCCGCGCTGGGTCACGCCGTCGGGCGAGCCGCGGTACGGCGCGATGCGCCCGGGGTCGCAGGTGCCGGCTGCTCCCTCGGCGGACACGACCCCGGGCGCGCCTGGTGCGACACCGGCCTCGGGCACGCCGAGTGGCGGGGTCGGGGCTGGGGCTGAGGCTGAGTCCGGGCAGCCGGCTCCTGGCGCCCCGACGGATGCGCCGACGGCGCAGGACAGCGGGTCCGACCGGCCCACGGCAGCGGCCGCCGACCAGGACGACGTCCCGACGTCGCGCACCACACCACCGGCCAACCCGTACGCGCCGCCGAACGACGATCAGAAGTAGGGGTGGCGCTCGCTCCGGAGGTCGGGCTTGTTGCGGAGGAGATGGCGCTAGCTTCGGAGGTCGGGCTTGTTGCGGAGGAGATGGCGCTAGCTTCGGAGGTCGGGCTTGTTGCGGAGGAGGCGGCGCGAGCTTCGGAGTTCGGGCTTGTTGCGGAGTAGGCGGCGCTAGCTTCGGAGGTCGGGCTTGCGGCGGAGGAGGCGGCGCCAGCTTCGGAGGTCGCGCTCGCTGCCCCGACGGTCGGCATGGTGCTCGCGCACCGTCCGGGGCTGCCCCGGGTGTCCTGTGTTCCCGCTGCATTCAGCCCGTTCCTGCGGCGTTCGTGATTAGGTGCTCCGGGGTCGCTGGGCACGCGGCACGTGTTCGGTTCCTCGCGGTGTGACCCCCGCCGACTTCGGTCCCTTGCACCGAGATCGGTCAACCAGTCGACCGATCTCAGCGCAAGGGACCGAAGTCGCGCTGCTGCCGCTGACGGATGACCGAGTTCGCGCTGCTGCCGCTGACGGATGACCGAGTTCGCGCTGCTGCCGCCGGCAGATGACCGAGCATGTTCTGGGTTCTGGGTTCTGGGTTCTGGGTTCTGGGTTCTGGGTTCTGAGCCGGGACCCTGTCCCAGACCCACGCTCGGCCCGAGCTCGACCACAGCGCGCCGTAATCCGTGCTGGTGCACAGGCGGCTCGGTCCAGGTCTCTTGAGCGGTCAGCCATGGTGGACCGTCGAGGCATGACCACAACGACCACCACCATCACGATCCCCGCCGTCACGCTGACGTTGGAGCATGATCGCAACCGACTTGCCGCATCCGCCCGGGCCGGCGACATCCTCCGGGTCCGGCGCGGAGCCTACTGCCCACCGGACCAGATCCAGGCCGAGGGCCGAGGCCGGGCGTACCAGGAGGCGCGCCGACTGGCGCTCGCGCGGATCAGCGCTCTGCATACCCAGCTCAGGGCCGACCACGTGTTCGGTCACGTCTCGGCGGCCCTGCTCCTGGGGCTCCGCCTCTGGACCATGCCCACCGTCACCCACGTCTACCAGCGCTACCGTGCGTCGGCCCATGCCGCGGCGGACGTCCGTCGCCACGCCTGGACGATCTCCGCGCAGGACGTCGCCGTCGCGTCGGGCATTCCTGTGACGTCGTTGGCGCGCACCGTCGTCGACTGCGCACGGACCCTGCATCCTCTCGAAGCACTCGTGATCACCGACTCCGCACTGGCCATGGGTCTCGCGCGGGAGACGTTGCTCGAGGTGCTCGCCGCCACGCCGGACCGACGCGGCACGCGCCGGGCCCGCCGGGTGATCGAGCTGGCCGACGCCGGTGCCCAGTCCGCCTGGGAGACCTGGGTCAGGTACGAGATCCTCCGTCGCGGACTGCCCCGGCCCGTCACGCAGATGCCGGTCCGCACCGCGGCGGGTGTCTTCCACACCGACCTCGGGTACGACCGGTGGGCTCTCGGTATCGAGTTCGACGGGCGTGTGAAGTACCGTCCCGACGGCGTGCGCCCGGGACACGACCCGGCGCAGGAATACCTGGACGAGAAGGCCCGGGCGGACGCGATCCGGCAGGCCGGCATCACCATCGAGAGCGTCAGCGCGTCGGACAGGCGCGACGTGCCCGCGATGATTGCGCGATTCGTCCGGCATCTCCCGCGCGACGCCGTGGACGCGGCCCGCCCGGATCCGTTGCTCCGCCCGTCCTGACACGCGAAACCGGTCAGATGCACCTCGGCTGAGGACGGTTTCGGTCAGATGCACGACGGGCACCTTCGGTCAGACGCACGTCGACCGGACTCACCTTCGGCCAGATGCACGTCGACAGGGCTCATTTTCGGTCAGATGCATGACGGACAGCTTCGGTCAGATGCACGTCGACGAGACTCATCTTCGGTCAGATGCACGTCGACCGGATTGATCTTCGGTCGGTTGCCCTGAGATCGGTCCATCAGACGACCGATCTCAGGGCAACCGACCGACCGCAGCTTCCCGCGGTTGGCATGTGACCGAGTTCAGGGCAGGAACACGCACCGGCGTCGGTGATTCGGCGCCCCCGCACACCCCCGTCAGGCATCCCGGGTCAGCACGCCAGGTCGGCACCCCAGATCAGCCGCGCCATGTCGGGCACGCCAGATCAGGCACCCCCGTCAGGCACCCCAGGTCAGCCGTACGAGGCTAGCTGCACCAGGTCAGCCACCCTAGGTCAGCCGTACGAGGCCAGCCGCACCAGGCCAGCCACCCCAGGTCAGCCCCGCAGCGACGCCATCCAGGCCTCGACCGCATCAGGGTCGCGGGGGAGCGCCGCCGAGAGGTTCTCGTTGCCGTCGGCGGTGATCAGCACGTCGTCCTCGATGCGCACGCCGATGCCGCGGAACTCCTCGGGCACGGCCAGGTCGTCGGCCTTGAAGTACAGGCCCGGCTCGATGGTGAACACCATGCCCGGCTCCAGCACGCCGTCGAGGTACAGCTCGCGGCGTGCCTGCGCGCAGTCGTGCACGTCGAGGCCCAGGTGGTGCGAGGTGCCGTGCACCATCCAGCGGCGGTGCTGCTGGCCGTCGTCGCCCAGGGCGTCGGCGGCGGTGACGCCGTCGGGCAGGAAGCCCCACTCCTCCAGGCGGGCCGCGATGACCTCCATCGCCGCCGCGTGCACGTCGCGGAACTTCGTGCCCGGCTTCGCGACGGCGAACGCGGCGTCGGCCGCGTCCAGCACGGCCTGGTAGATCTTCCGCTGCACCTCGGTGTACTCGCCGTCGACCGGCAGGGAGCGCGTGATGTCGGCGGTGTACAGCGAGTCCACCTCGACGCCGCCGTCGAGCAGGAGCACGTCGCCCGAGCGGACCTCGCCGTCGTTCCGGATCCAGTGCAGCGTGGTGGCGTGCTCGCCCGAGGCCGCGATGGTCTCGTAGCCCACCGCGTTCCCCTCCAGGCGGGCGTGCCCGTCGAAGGTGGTCTCGACCACGCGCTCCCCGCGCCGGTGCGCCACCGCGCGCGGCAGGGCACGGACCACGGCCTCGAACCCCTCGATGGTGCGCGCGACGGCCTCGCGCATCTGCGCGATCTCGTACTCGTCCTTGATCAGGCGCAGCTCGGAGGTGGCCTCCACGAGGGCCTCGTCGGTCAGGGCGTCCTCGTCCTCCCCGGCCTCCAGGCGCAGCTCCTCGACGAGCGCCTCGACGGCGTCGTCCGCGCCGGTCACGACGAGCAGCCGCACGCCGCCGTCGCCGACGTCCTTGGCCAGCGCGTCGCCCAGCCCGTCGATGTGCCGGGCCTCGATGCCGGTCAGCGCCTCGACGTCGGCCAGGGAGGGCCGGGCGCCGACCCAGAACTCGCCGTAGCGGGCGTCGGCGTAGAACTCCTCGTTGTCGCGGGGCGCGAGCGGGCGCACGTACAGCACGGCGTGGTGGCCGGACCCGTCGTCCCCCGCGCCGTCCTCGACCGGGTGGAGCACCAGGACGGCGTCCGGCTCCTGGTCGGTACCCAGGCCCGTGAGGTGCGCGAACGCCGAGTGCGGGCGGAACCGGTAGTCGGTGTCGTTGGAGCGGGTCTTGAGCGAACCCGCGGGGATCACCAGGCGCACGCCCGGCAGCCGCTCCGACAGGGCGGCGCGGCGCGCGCCGGTGTAGGCCTCGGCGGCCGACGGCGTGAGGCCGAGCTCGGCACGCGGGGCCCACTGCGACATCACGAAGTTCTTGAACGCGGTCGAGGCGGGACGGTGCGAACGGTTGGACCCGCGGTCGGCGGTTCCCTGCTCGTCGGTCTGCGACGTGGTGGTGGGCTCGCTCATACGCCCAGTGTTTCACGCACCCCGCGCGAAGTCGGACAGTGCCCGGGTGAGCACCCGGTTGAACGCCGCCGGAGCCTCGGTGTTGACGTCGTGCCCCGCGCCGGGGATGACCACGAGCGCGCCGTCGCGGGCCGCGGCGAGGTGACGCTGCTCGCCGATGCGCATGGCGTCGCGCGCACCGTTGACGAACCAGACCGGCACCCGCGCGGCCCGCACGTTGGCGACCGAGGAGAGCCCGGCGAGGTGGGTCAGCGAGTCGGTGACGACGTCCCAGGTGGGGCGGTACATCTCGGCGGTCTGGCGGGGCGCGATCTCGACCTGGCGCAGATCGGCGCCGCCCGGGGCGCTGCGGGGTGCGCGGAACGGCAGCCGGAACGTGGGCACCGACAGCCGCGCCCGGTGCACGCTCGGGTGCACCACGCGGCCGGTCAGGCGGCGGCCGAGGTAGGCGGCACCGGCCACGGTCTTCGCGACGTCCCGGTAGAGCCGCACGGGCTTGCCCCGCGGGTCGGAGGTGCAGCCGGCGGCGAGCACGCCCACCAGGCGGTCGGTGGTGTGCGGGCGGGCGGCCCAGGCGAGCGACGTGTAGCCGCCGAGCGACAGCCCCACCACGGCGACGGGACCCGGGAGCGACTCGACGGCGTCGTCCAGCGCCTCGAAGGCGCCGGCCAGGGTGAACCGGTCGTGCCGGCGCGTGCCGTGCGCAGGCAGGTCGACGGCGACGGCCTGGTGACCGGCCTCCTCCAGGTGCTCGACCTGGCTCTCCCAGATCGCGCCGGAGCTGCGCATGCCGTGCACGAAGACGACGCTCGTGGGGGCGGGCTGCGGGTTCTGGATGCTGCTGTTCATCCCTTCGATGATGACCGGCGCTCGCGGGCGCCCGGCGTACGACGGCGGAACAGCCCGTGAACGTGCTGTGTGGGCTTGACGGCGCGCCCCGAGCGGCGTGCGGTACCGCCCCGGGGTGCCGCACCTCACGCCGCTCGGGGCGCTCAGGAGGCCGGGGCATCTCTACCCTGGTGGAGTGATCGACCTCCACACGCACTCCACGGCGTCCGACGGCACCGACTCGCCAGCGCGCCTGGTCGAGGTCGCCGCGCAGGCCGGCATCACGACGCTCGCCATCACGGACCACGACACCACGGCCGGCTGGGCGGAGGCCGCCGAGGCGGCGGGCCGCGCCGGCGTCGGGCTGGTCCGGGGCGCCGAGATCTCCGCGATCGCCGCCACCCGGGGCTGGGGCACGGGCGTGCACCTGCTGGCCTACCTGCACGACCCCACGCACCCCGACCTGCTGGCCGAGACCGAGCGCACCCGGGACGACCGCGAGTCGCGTGCCCGCCGCATGGTGGACCTGCTCGGCGAGGACTACCCGATCACCTGGGAGGACCTGCTGGCCCAGACGCAGCCCGGCACCACGCTCGGCCGCCCGCACATCGCGGACGCCCTGGTGGCGGCCGGTGCGGTCCGCGACCGCGACGAGGCGTTCGCCACCATCCTGCGGCCCGGCACCCGGTACTACGTGGGCCACTACGCGCCCGACGCCGTGGCCGCCGTCCGCGCGGTCCGGGCCGCCGGTGGCGTGCCGGTCTTCGCCCACCCGGGGGCCGACGCCCGGGGCCGCGTCGTGCCCGACTCCACCATCGAGGAGCTGGCCGCGGCGGGCCTCGCGGGGCTGGAGGTGGACCACCGCGACCACACCCCGGACACCCGGCGGCGGCTGCGCGACGTCGCCGAGTCCTTGGGACTGCTGGTCACGGGGTCGAGCGACTTCCACGGCGCGGGCAAGCAGAACCGCATCGGGGAGAACACGACGGCGCCCGAGGTGCTCGACGCGATCGTCGAGCAGGGAGCACTCGAGGTGCTGCGGTGAGCTGGTTCGACGTCGCGCTGTTCACCGAGGTGTTCGTGACGCTGTTCGTCATCATGGACCCGCCGGGCACGGTGCCCGTGTTCCTGGCGCTGACGTCGCGGATGACGGCGCACGACCGGCGCCGCGCGGCGCGTACCGCGATCCTCGTCGCGTTCGGCGTGATCGTGGTGTTCGCGCTGTTCGGGCAGCTTCTCCTGGAGCACATGGGGATCTCGCTGGCGGCGCTCCAGGCGTCGGGCGGTCTGCTCCTGCTCCTGGTCGCCCTGGAGCTGCTGATGGGCAAGATGGACGCCGGCGAGTCCGAGCCGGGCGGTCCCGCCCGGAACGTGGCCCTCGTGCCGCTCGCCACGCCGCTGCTGGCTGGGCCGGGCACGATCGTGGCCACCATGGTCTTCGTGCAGCAGGGTGTGCACGCGGGCGAGTCGCGGATCGGGCACTACGCGTCGATCGGTATCGGCATCGTCGCGGTGTGCATCTGCACGTGGGCGGCGATGCGGTTCGCGGGCGTGGTGCACCGGGTGCTCAAGGACTCCGGCGTCACGCTGGTGACCCGCATCGCGGGTGTGCTGCTCGCCGCGATCGCCACGCAGATGATCGCCAACGGCGTCATCGAGTTCGTCCGCACGGTCTGACGGCGGGGCGGGTCCCGCTCAGACGTCCAGGGTCTCCAGGGAGACCAGGACCGGTGTGGAGGGTTCGAGGCTCTCGGCCTGCCGCACCTTCTTCTTCATCGGCAGCACATAGCCGCCGTCGCGGTCGCTGGGGAAGACCGACGTGGTCCACGTGGTGCTCCCGACGGTGACGCGCACCCGGATGGAGCCGAACCCGCGCGGCGGCAGGGGCAGGTCGGCCAGCTCGTCGGACTGCTCGGGCGGCACGGTCACGAACCACCAGGCGTCGGTCCGGGCCTGCCACTGCCACAGGGGCGCCGTGAACTCGATCTGCACGCCCCGAGTGTGGCAGACGAGCGGGGAGCACGAGAGCCGGGTCCCCACGTCGCCCGACGTGGGGACCCGGCTCTCGTGCGCGCTGGGCTCGGCCGGCTTCGGCCGGCCGGTCTCAGGTGACCGGCCTCAGCCGGCCGGTGGCTCAGTCGGTGGTCGCCTGGCCGCCGTCGGTGGCCGGCCGGCCACCGCGGGTGCGGCGGCGGGTCCGGGTCCGACGCCGACGCTGGCCGCCGTCGCCCTCGCCGTCACCCGCGTGCTCGCCGCCGTGGCCGGCGGGAGCACCGCCGGGCTGGGCGCCGCCGTCCGACGCGGCGCCGCCGTCGGGCCGGGACGACGAGCGCGACGCGCCGCCCTGCCGGCCGCCGGAACGGTGCCCCCCGGAACGGCCGCCACCGGAACGCCCGCCGGAGCGGGACCCGCCGTTGCGCTTCCCGGTCTCGCCGAGGTCCTCCAGCTCCTCGGCGTCGAGCCCGGCCAGGTGCTGCGCGGAACGCGGCAGCCGGCCCTTGGTGCCCTCGGGGATGCTGAGGTCGGAGTACAGGTGCGGCGACGTGGAGTAGGTCTCGACCGGCTCCGGGAAGCCGACCTCGAGCGCCTTGTCGATGAGCGACCAGCGCGGCACGTCGTCCCAGTCCACGAAGGTGACCGCGGTGCCGGTGTTGCCCGCGCGGCCGGTGCGGCCCACGCGGTGCAGGTAGGTGCGCTCGTCCTCGGGGCACTGGTAGTTGACCACGTGCGTGACGTCCTCGACGTCGATGCCGCGGGCGGCGACGTCGGTGGCGACGAGCACGTCGATCTTGCTGTTGCGGAAGGCGCGCAGGGCCTGCTCGCGGGCGCCCTGGCCGAGGTCGCCGTGGATGGCACCGGCCGCGAACCCACGGCTCTGCAGCTCCTCCGCGACCTTCGCGGCGGTGCGCTTGGTGCGCGCGAACACGATGGTGCGGCCGCGGCCCTCGGCCTGCAGCAGGCGGGCCAGCACCTCGACCTTGTCCAGGGCGTGCGCCCGGTACACGACCTGCTTGATGTTCTTGACGGTCGCACCCTCGTCGTCCGGCTCGGCGGCGCGGATGTGCGTGGGCTGCTTCATGTAGCGGCGGGCCATCGAGACGACGGCGCCCGGCATGGTGGCGCTGAACAGCATGGTGTGCCGCTGCGCGGGGGTGCGGGCGAGGATCTTCTCGACGTCGGGCAGGAAGCCCAGGTCGAGCATCTCGTCGGCCTCGTCGAGCACGACCGTCGCGGCCCGCAGCAGCGTGAGGTGGCCCTGGTTGAGCAGGTCGATCATGCGGCCCGGGGTGCCCACCACGACGTCGACGCCGGACTTCAGCGCCTCGATCTGCGGCTCGTAGGCGCGGCCGCCGTAGACCTGCACGATGCGCACGTTGCGCCGGGCGGACGCCGTGCCCAGGTCGTTCGCGACCTGCACGGCGAGCTCACGGGTGGGAACCACGACGACGGCCTGCGGCTTGCCGGGGGCCACGAGCTGGTCGTAGCCATCCTCGCCGGGGGCGACGACGCGGTGCAGGAGCGGCACGCCGAAGCCGAGCGTCTTGCCGGTTCCGGTCTTGGCCTGGCCGATGATGTCGTGCCCGCTCATCGCGACGGGCAGCGTCATCGCCTGGATGGGGAAGGGGTGGGTGATGCCCGAGTCCTTGAGCGCCTCGACGATCTCGGGGCGGACGCCGAAGTCCGCGAACGTCACGTTCTGCGCCTGGATGGCGGACGGGCTGGAGTAGTCGGGACCCGAGCCGATGGTCGGCTCGGGGGTCACGGTGGCCGCGTTCGCGGCCGGGGTGTCTGTGGTAGTCACTGGCGCCTTCATCTCTCGCGGCGCGGTGGGCCCTCATGGCCCGGCGATCGCGCCTTCGTGCGGCAGCCGATCGTGGAAATCATCGCGCGCCAGGGCCCAGGGCCCCGGCTGCGCGTCCTGTCGGGGCGGCCTCGGGTGAGGCCGGAGCACAGGCTCGGGGGTCGGAACGTGACGACCGGGCAACCGATGTACGCCAGTCATGGTACGCGCACGATGTTTCCGCGTGGTTAGCGAAACGCGTCCAGGGACCCGGTTAGTAACGAACGCCACGTGGCGGACGGCGCATTCGGGCGCAATCCGCCACGTGCCGACGGGTCAGACCGCGCCGAAGCCGACCTTGCGCTGCTCCTCGGAGCCGATCTCGACGTAGCCGATGGCGCTGCCGGGGATGATCACGCGGCGGCCGCGGGAGTCGGTGAGCTCGAGCGGGCCACCGGACAGGGC
Source organism: Promicromonospora sp. NPDC052451 (assembly GCF_044547525.1). Classification (NCBI taxonomy): domain Bacteria; kingdom Bacillati; phylum Actinomycetota; class Actinomycetes; order Micrococcales; family Promicromonosporaceae; genus Promicromonospora; species Promicromonospora sp. NPDC052451. The sequence goes on along the minus strand of NZ_JBIUAP010000007.1, from coordinate 169,208 downwards.
CTTCTTGACCGCGGTCGCGACGGCGTCGGCGGTCTCCTCCGTCTCGACCGTGACCTCGCGCGGGAGGTTCTGCACACCGATGGTGACGTCCACGTTTACTCCAGTTCGGTCGGGGATTGCGCCGTGTGCCCGGGGGTCCGGGGACCCGGCCACACGATCCTAGTCACGGCGGGCGGCCGTCGGCCCGCGGTTTCGCCGTGAGCCGATCGGCCCTGTGCGCGCGGGAGACCTCGCGGGCGAGACCTCACGGGCGAGACCTGTGGACGAAGCCATGGGCGGGCGGCCCGGTGCGTGGCACCATGGTCGGCGTGAGCGGTCCGACCTCCCCCCGCCGCGCGATGGTGACGCTCGGCCTGTGCCTCGCGCTCGGGCTCGGCGCGGGCGTGGTGGTCACGATGTCCACGGAGCCGGACGCCTCCGCCGCCGCCGTCGCCGGTGCGGTCGAGGACAGCCTCGGCGACGGTGCGGCCGACGTGGTCCGGGACGCCTACGAGGCGGCCCGGTCGGGCGACCGCGTCTCGCCCCCTGCGCCGGCGGCACAGGCGGCACCGGCGCGGCTCCCGACCCCGGACCCCGCCGAGGTGGCGAGCTCGCCCACGCCCTCCGGCACCGTCGCGTCGCCATGGGCCGCGACGTCCGCCCCGGGGCCGGGCAAGCAGGCGCCGCCGTCGCCCGGTCCCGTCCCGAGCCCGACCGCCGACCGGTCCCCGGCGCCGGACCCCGGCTCCGGGCTGGTCGGTACGCGGACCGTCGTCGAGGAGAAGCTCTCGGGCCGGCTGGTCGTGGCGCGCGGGTCCCGCCCCGCGCCCGCCGAGGGCAGGAGCAAGGGCAAGGTCTGGCGCGTCCAGGTCGCCGTGGAGCGGGGCCTGCCCGTGGACCGTGAGATCTTCGCGGCGGCGGTGCTGGCGACCCTGAACGACCCGCGCGGATGGAACGGGGCGGACGGCTCGACCTTCGCCCGGACCGACTCCGACCGCTACGACGTGCGCGTGGTGCTGGCGAGCCCGGGAACCACCGACGAGCTGTGCCTCCCGCTGGACACGATCGGCGAGCTCTCCTGCGGCATCGAGGAGACGGCCGTGCTCAACTTCAAGCGCTGGGCCACGGGGTCGAAGGCCTGGGGGAGCATCGTCCGCTACCGGCAGTACCTCGTGAACCACGAGGTCGGGCACGTGATCGGCTACCACCATGACCTCTGCGCGGGCGAGGGGGAGCACGCGACCGTGATGGTGCAGCAGACCACCACGACCAGTGGCTGCGTTCCCGAGCCGTGGCCCGCCCCGGACGCCCGCTGAGCCGTCGGGCACGAGCCCACGTGCGGAACGAATCGGGCATTCCTGACGTGTCCGCGCGGGGGCGCGGGGAGTGTCAGTGGGTCGTGGTTCGATCGTCCGCGTGACACCGACCCCCACCCTCGCACCTCGTCTGGCGCCGCCCGGGACCGTTCCCGGCGGCGCCGGTCCCGTGCGCCTCGACGAGAGCCAGTCGGCCGCCGTCGAGACCGCGCTCGCCCGCCGCGCGACGCTGGTGCTGGGGGCGCCCGGCTCGGGCAAGACCACGATCGCCTGCGAGGTCGCCGTGCGTGCCCTCGCCGGTGGCACGAGCCCGGAGCGGGTGCTGGTCCTCGCGGCGTCGCGGCGCGCCGCTGCCCGGCTGCGGGACGAGGTGGCGGCACGGGCCGGGCGCACGGTCGGTGCGCCGATGGTCCGCACGGCGTCGTCGGCGGCGTTCGCCGTGCTCCACAAGCGGTCCGCGGCGCTGGAGCTGCCCGCCCCCACGCTGGTGTCGGGCCCGGAGCAGGACCTGGTGCTCGCCGAGCTGCTCGCGGGGCACGTGGCGGGCGAGGGCCGGCCGCTCGCGCTCCCGGCCGGCCTGCCGGAGGAGTCGCTCGGTCTGCGGGGCCTGCGCCAGGAGCTGCGCGACCTGCTCATGCGCGCGGCCGAACGCGGTCTCGGCCCGGTCGAGCTCGACGAGATGGGCCGGGCGAACGAACGCCCCGAGTGGGTCATGGCCGCGCAGCTCTACGAGGAGTACCTCGACACGATGGCGCTGCGGCTCGCGACGCCCGACGCGGGGCCGCGCTACGACCCGGCGGTCGTGATCGACGAGGCCGCGCAGGCCCTGCGCTCCTGGGCGGAGGACGTGCCCGGGGTGGCCCGCCCCGCCTGGGACCTCGTCGTGGTGGACGACTACCAGGAGGCCACGGCCGCGACGGTCCGGCTCCTGCGGGTGCTGAGCGACGACGGCGCGCGTCTCGTGCTGCTGTCCGACCCTGACGCGGCGGTCCAGACCTTCCGTGGCGCCGCACCCGGGCTCACCGGCCGCGCCGCCGCCCCCGCCGGCCCCGGGCGGGCCTTCGGCGCGTTCGACGCCGAGACGGTGGTGCTCGGCACGGTCTGGCGGCAGGACGCCGGACTGCGCGCGGTGACCCGCGCCGTGACCGACCGGATCCCCGTCTCCGCGAGCGCGCTCCACCGGCGGGCCGGCGGCCGCACCGAGACCGAGAGCGAGACCAAGGCCGAGAACGAGAACGCAACCGGCGCCGTCGATCCCGTCCAGGTGGCCGTGCTCGCGGGTGCGGCCCAGGAGGCCGCCTGGATCGCGCGCGAGCTGCGGGCCGAGCACCTGCTGCGCGGCACCCCCTGGGACCGGATGGCGGTGATCGCCCGCAGCGGCACGCGACTGGGGGCGCTCCGGCGGGAGCTCGTGTCGGCGTCGGTGCCGGTCGCGCTGCTCGGGTCGGACCTCCCGCTGCGGGACGAGCCCGCCGTGGCACCGCTCCTGGCGGCCGTGCGGACCTGCGCCGGTGCACCCCGGGGGAGCCTGGAGGCGCTGATCGCCGAAGAGCTCGACGGCTCCGCCCACGAGGTGCTCGACCCGGAGACGGCCGCGCTGCTGCTGGTCTCACCGCTCGGCGGGCTGGACGCGGTGGCACTGCGCAGGCTGCGCCGCGCGCTGCGGGCCGAGGAGCTGTCGGCGGGCGGCGGGCGGACGTCGGACGCGCTGCTCGTCGAGGTGCTCGCGGACCCGGCCCGGGCCGCGCTGCTGCCCACGCAGGTTCGGCGCGGGCCGCTCGCCGTCGCCCGCGTGCTGGCGGCCGGCCGCGAGGCCGCCGCCGAGGCCGGCGCCACCGCGCAGACGGTGCTGTGGGCGGTCTGGGCCGCGTCCGGGCTGGCCGAGCGGTGGAGCGCCGCGGCGCTCGCGGGCGGGCCGGCGGGACTGCGGGCCGACCGCGACCTCGACGCCGTGCTCGCGCTCTTCCGCGCCGCCGAGACGTTCGTGGACCGCATGCCGGGCGCGCCGGTCGCCGCGTTCGTCGACTACCTGGCGTCCCAGGACCTTCCGGCGGACTCGCTGGCGGCCTCGGCCCAGGGAGCGGGCGCCGTGGAGGCGCTCACGCCCGCCGGCGCGGCCGGCCGTGAGTGGGACGTGGTGGTCGTGGCCGGTGTGCAGGACGGCGTGTGGCCGGACCTGCGCCTGCGGGACTCCCTCCTGGGCTCGCAGGCCCTGGTCGAGCTCGTCGCCGGCCGGTCGCAGGACGGCCGGGTGGTCGGGTCGGAGGCCCGGCGGCAGGTGCTGACCGACGAGCTGCGCGCCTTCGCGGTGGCGGTGTCCCGGGCTCGGCGCCGGCTCCTGGTCACGGCCGTGGAGGACACGGAGGAGGCACCCAGCGTCTTCTGCGACCTCGTCGCGCCGCGGAACGACGGCGGCGACGGTCCCGACCCGCGCCGGGTACCGGTCGGGCCGCCGCTGGACCTGCGCGGTGTGGTGGCCGCGGCTCGCTCGGAGCTGGTGCGGTCGGCGGGGGGACAGGTGGCACGAGCCACGCCTGCCGTCGCGGCGACGCCGCCTGCCGAGCCCGAACCCGCACCCGAGCCCGCACCCGAGCCCGAGCAGGCACGCGTCGGGCGCACCGCCGTCGAGCACCCTGCCGCGGCGCTCCTCGCGGACCTCGCCGCGGCGGGCGTCGCGGAGGCCGACCCGAGCACCTGGTACGGCGTGGCCGGGGTGTCGAGCGAGGTGCCGTTGTGGGGCGAGCGGGACACGGTGACGGTGTCGCCGTCGAAGGTCGAGACGGTGACCACGTGCGCCCTGCGCTGGGCGTTCGAGGCGGCGGGCGGTACCCGGCCGGACGCCACCCACCAGACCCTCGGCACCCTGCTGCACTCGATCGCCCAGAGCCACCCGAAGGGGTCGCTCACGGATCTGCGCAAGGAGCTGGACCGGCGCTGGCCGGAGCTCGCCCTGCCCGACGGCTGGCCGTCGCTCCAGCTCCGCAAGCGGGCCGAGCGCATGGTGGAGCGCCTGGCGGACTACCTCGCCGACGCCGGCGAGCCGCTCCTGGTCGAGGCAGACTTCGACCTGCGGGTGGGCCGCGCGCGCCTGCGTGGTCAGGTGGACCGCGTCGAGGATGCGGGCGACGGCGCCGTCACGGTGGCCGACCTGAAGACCGGCAAGACCGCGGCCAGCAAGGACAAGGCAGCGGAGAACCCGCAGCTCGGCGCGTACCAGCTCGCGGTCGAGGAGGGTGCGCTCGACCTGCCGGAGGGCACGGTCAGCAAGGGCGCGAGCCTCGTCTACGTGGGGACCGAGACGGTCTCGGCGAGCGTCCGGAACCAGCCGGCCCTGGCGCCGGACGAGGACGGCAGCAGCTGGGCGCGGGACACCGTCGAGGGCGCCGCCGACACCATGGCCGCCGCGCGGTTCGCGGCACGGAACAACGACCTGTGCGAGGTGTGCGTGGTGCGACGCTCCTGCCCGCTGCAGCCCGAGGGACGGAACGTGGTCGAGTGAGCGAGCCCGAGATCCGGCTGTCGGCGCGTGCCATCGCACGCCTGCTCGGCCGCCACGAGCCCACCGACGAGCAGGTCCGTGTCATCGAGTCGCCGCTGGAGCCCGCGCTGGTCGTCGCGGGTGCCGGGTCGGGCAAGACCGAGACCATGGCCGCGCGCGTGGTCTGGCTCATCGCCAACAGGCTGGTCCAGCCCGAGCAGGTGCTCGGCCTGACGTTCACGCGCAAGGCCGCGGGCGAGCTCACCCAGCGGGTGCAGACCCGGCTGGCGCAGCTCAACCGCGCGCTGGGCGAGGAATCGGGCGAGGCGCTCGCCGGCCTGGACCTCGACCGGCCCACCGTCGCGACCTACAACGCCTACGCCGCGTCCCTCGTGGCCGACCACGGCCTCCGCCTCGGTGTCGAGCCCAGTGCCCGCCTGCTGGGCCAGGCGGAGCAGTGGCAGCTCGCCTCCCAGGTCGTCGAGTCCTGGGACGAGGACCTCGGCACCGACAAGGCTGTCAGCACGGTCACGGCGGCGGTCGTGGCGCTGTCCGGCGCCCTGGGCGAGCACCTCGTGGACCCGGCCGACGCGCGCGACCGGCTCACCGAGATGGCCGAGCACCTCGAGTCCGTCCCGCTCGGCCCGCGGCAGAAGAAGCGGACCAAGGACGTCGACAAGCTCATCGCGTCGGTGGCGGAGCGGGCCCGGTTCGTGGACCTCGTGGTCGAGTACCGGCGTCGCAAGCGCATCGCCGAGGCCCTCGACTTCGGCGACCAGGTCGCGTTCGCCGCCGAGCTCGCCCGGGACGTGCCCCTCGTGGGCGCCGCGGAGCGGGCCCGGTTCGAGGTGGTGCTGCTCGACGAGTACCAGGACACCTCCTACGCGCAGGTCGAGCTGCTGTCCGGGCTGTTCGGCGGCGGGCACCCCGTGACCGCCGTCGGCGACCCGCACCAGTCCATCTACGGGTGGCGTGGTGCCTCGGCGGCGGGCCTGTCCCGCTTCCCCGACCGCTTCCGGCACCGCGACGGCGCACCCGCCGCCGTGCACTACCTCTCGACGTCGTGGCGGAACGACGCCGCGGTGCTCGCCGCGGCGAACGTCGTGTCCGGCCCGCTGCGCTCGCGTACGGGCGCGGGCGGCAACGTCGAGGTGCCGCCGCTGGACCTTCGTCCCGGTGCGGGCGACGGCGTGGTCTCCGCGCACGTGGCCGCCACGCTCGAGGAGGAGGCCGACGCGGTCGCCGAGTGGGTCGCCGCACGCTGGCGCTCCGGTGCGCACCCGGACGGGCGCTCGACGGCGGCGGTCCTGTGCCGGGCACGGGCCCAGTTCCCCGCCCTGGAGGTGGCCCTGCGCCGGCGCGGCCTCCCGGTGGAGGTCGTGGGCCTGGGCGGCCTGCTGTCCACGCCCGAGGTGGTCGACGTCGTCGCGCTGCTCCAGGCCGCGCACGACCCGTCCCGCGGTGACTCGCTGCTGCGTCTGCTCACGGGTCCGCGCCTGAACCTCGGCGCCGCCGACCTGCATGCCCTGGGCTCCTGGGCGGCCGACCTGGCCCGCCTGGACGACCCGCGCCGAGCGGTCGCGGAGACCAGGCCGGAAGACGTCCCGCCGGCCGCGACCGCCGGGACAGCCACCGCGACCAGCGCCGGGACAGCCACCGCGACCAGCGCCGGGACACCCGCAGAGGCAGCCACCGGCACCACCGACGCCCTGGACGAGGACCCCCGCGTCGTCGAGGGTGACGTGACCGACCATCGCTCGATCGTCGACGCGCTCGACGACCTGCCGCCGGAGGGCACCCCCGCTCGTGACGGCCGGGTGCTGTCCGCCGATGCCCACCGACGCCTGACGGCCCTGGCCCGGCTGCTGCGCGACCTCCGTGGCCTCACCTACCTGTCGCTGCCCGAGCTGGTGGTCCAGGCCGAACGTGCGCTGGGCCTCGACGTCGAGGCGGCCACGGCCCTCGCGCTCGCGGGCGCCGGGGTCGGGGGAGCGGTGAGCGACCGCGGCCGGGAGCACCTCGACGCGTTCCGGGACGTCGCCGCGTCGTTCGCGCAGTCCTCGGACACCGCGACGCTCGGCGCCTTCCTCGCGTGGCTCGGCGTCGCCGGGGAGCGCGAGCGCGGCCTGGACATGCCGGTCCACGAGCCGGACCCGGACGCCGTCCAGGTGATCACCGCGCACGCCGCCAAGGGCCTGGAGTGGGACTCGGTCGCCGTGGCGGGCCTCGCCGACGGCGCCTTCCCCACGTGGGACCGGGGCGCCCGGTCCGGGGAGACATCGTCGGGCTGGCTCTCCGACCTCGGGGAGCTGCCCTACCACCTGCGCGGCGACGCCGACGACCTGCCGCGCTTCGACTGGGAGCACGCGTCCGACACCAAGGACCTGGTCGCGTTGCGTGACGAGTTCAAGGCCGAGTGCGGCGAGCACCGGCTCGCGGAGGAACGCCGGCTGGCGTACGTCGCGTTCACCCGCGCCCGGCGCGAGCTCTTCCTCACGGCCTCGTGGTGGGGTACGGCGAGCCGGCCGCGCGGCCTCTCCCCGTTCCTCGCCGAGCTGGTCGACGCGGGCCAGGTCACCGCCGACCTGTGGGCACCCATGCCGGAGCCGGACGCCGAGAACCCGCGCAACGCGGAGGAGATCACCGCGCTCTGGCCGGCCCCGGAGCACGCCGGCGCCGCCCCGGCGCAGCCGACGGCCCGCGACGTGCTGCGGGCCACGGCGGCGCTCGTGGACGATGCGGCGGAGGACCGCCTGGTGGCGCTCGCCGCCGCAGGGCTGCCGCCCGACGCGCTCACCGCACCGCGTGGCACCCTGGCGGACGCCGCCGGCCATGACCTGGTCGACCTCACCCGCATGCTGCTCGCCGAGCGTGACCGGCACGCGGACCGGGAGGTCGCGTTCCCCGCGCACGTGTCGGCCTCGGGGCTGGTCCGGCTCGCCGCGGACCGCGACGCCTTCGCGCTGCAGCTCCGCCGCCCGGTGCCGGTGCAGCCCACGGTCCACGCCCGCCGGGGCACCCGGTTCCACGAGTGGGTGGAGCAGTTCTTCACGTCCGCGACCCTGCTCGACGTCGACGACCTGCCGAGCGCCGAGGACGACGACCTGCCCGAGGACACCGACCTCGACAAGCTGCGCGACACGTTCCTGGGGTCGGAGTGGGCGGCCCGCACGCCGGTGGCGGTCGAGGCCGACGTCGAGACCCCGGTGGCCGGCGTCATGCTGCGCTGCCGCATGGACGCCGTCTTCCGGGACCCGGCCGCGGGACCCGACGCCGTGGTCGTCGTGGACTGGAAGACCGGCCGCGAACCGCTCGACGCCGCGGCGCGGGCGGCCCGCGAGGTGCAGCTCGCCGTCTACCGGCTGGCGTGGTCCCGCTGGACCGGGCTGCCGCTGGACCAGGTGAGCGCCGCGTTCTACTACGTGGGGTCGGACGCGACCGTCCGTCCGGACCGGCTGCTCGACGAGGCCGAGCTGGAGGCGCTGATCCGGGGCGCCTGACGCGCGTCGTCGCCCACGGGGGCGTCAGCCGCCCATCGGGCCGCCGAGCCACTCCTCGATGAGGGCACGGCCGATCGAGTTGCGGCCGTGCGGACTCAGCCGGCCCTCGGCGAGCGCCGCGGTGAGCTCGGCGCGCGTGAACCAGTCGGCCTCGGCGATCTCGTCCTCCTGCCGGACCAGCTCCGTGGTGGTCGCGCGGGCACGGAACCCCAGCATCAGCGACGCGGGGAACGGCCAGGGCTGGCTGCCGCGGTACTCGATCGACCCGGGGTCCACGACGACGCCGACCTCTTCCGCGGTCTCGCGGACCACCGCCTGCTCCAGGCTCTCGCCCGGCTCCACGAACCCGGCCAGCACCGACCGGCGGTCCGTGCCCCACTCGGGCCCGCGCGCGAGGAGGAGCCGGTCGTCGGCGTCGGTGATCGCCATGATCACCGCGGGGTCGGTGCGCGGGAAGTGGTGCGACCCGTCGGCCGGGCAGACCCGCACCCAGCCGGCCTGCGCCACGTCGGTGGGCGTGCCGCACAGCGGGCAGTGGGTGTGCGAGGCGTGCCACCGGGCGAGGGCGAACGCCTCGACCGCCAGGCCCTGCTCCAGGTCGGGCACGTCGAGCGTGCGCATCCCGGCCCAGTCGACGTCGAGCTCCGGCTCCGGGTCGGTCCCGGGCTCGGCCAGGACGGCCGCCAGGTAGGCGACGCCGTCGGCCTCCCCGAGGAACAGGTGGATGTGCGCGGTGAGGTGCGCGACGTCGGCCGAGGGGAACAGCGCGACCCGCGACCCGGTCGTGGCCACCCGGTCGCCGCGCAGCACCAGCACCCGGGTGCCCGGCTCCTTGCGGAGGTCGTCGACGAGCCGGGGTTCCGCGCGCCGGTGGGCGGCGCGGTCGTGGGCGGCGCGGAGGAAGGGGAGATCGAGAGGGAGCACTGCACGACGGTAGCCGCCCGGCGGGGTGAGCCGCCGGGCATCACGCGATATGGAGCGCCCACGAACCTTGTCTAGCAAGTCTTGTATTGCAAGTCTTGCTATGCAAGGTTACCGTGGGACCCATGACCGAGGAGCGCATCGCCACGAACCTCCGCAAGGGAGTGCTCGAGTACTGCGTGCTCGCGCTGCTCTCCCACGGCGAGAAGTACGGCCTCGAGCTGGCCGACGACCTCACCGGACGTGAGCTCATCGCGAGCGAGGGCAGCCTGTACCCGCTGCTCGCCCGCATGCGGGAGAACGGGCTCGTCGAGCCCCGGTGGGACGCGTCCGGCACCGGCCGGCCCCGCCGCTACTACGCCATCACCGAGCACGGCACCGAACAGCTCGCCACCTTCGCCCGCGTCTGGGCGTCGCTCGGCGCGCAGGTCGACGCACTTCTGGAGGGATCACGATGACGGAGAGGACCATGATGAACGCGAACACCGAAGGCGCCTACCTGCGTGACGTGGGCAGACGCCTGCGAGCGCTCACCCCGGAGCAGCGCGGTGCCGTGCTCGACGACGTCCGCGCGCACTTCGCGGACGCCGCGGACGCCGGCAGGTCTCCCGAGCAGGCGGTGGAGAGCCTCGGCGACCCGGCGACGTTCACCGCGCGCGTGCGGGCCGAGCTGGGTCACGACGACGGCCGGGCCGACCGGATCCGCCGTGTGCTGCAGTGGACGGCGGTGGGGACGGCGGCGTTCACCGGGATGTTCGTGTCGTTCCTGTGGCCCGACGACTCCCTCCCCGGCCTCGACGCCCGGTACGACGAGCACGGCTTCGGGATCGTGCTGTGGAACCTGCTCCCGGCGGTGGTGGCCGCGGTCCCCGTCGCCGTCCCCGCGCGTGCCCGCACCGTGGTCACCGCCGTGGTCGCCCTCGTGCTGACGGTCGTGACCGGTACCGCGCAGACGGTCTTCGTCCCCACTGCGATGCTCGCGTGGGCGGCCCTCGTCGTTCCGGTCCTCGCGCGCACGGGCCGGCCTGCCGTCGGCTGGCGCGTCGTCGGCGGCGCCCTCGCGGGTCTGCCGGCGCTCCTCACCCTGGGCGGTGTCGTCGCCGGGAGCTTCGACACCGATGTGTGGACCGTGCTGGCGCTGGTCGCGATGCTGGCCCTCGGCGTGCTGATCGCCCTCGGCAAGGTCTGGGCCGGCGCCGTGCTGGCCGCGCTCGGTGTGGTGGCGATGGTCTGGGCCACCCTGAGCCCGGGCCTCCTCTTCCTCGGTGTGTGGTGGGGCGGTGGCCTGTTCCTCGCTCTCGGCCTGAGCCATGTCCTCGCGCACTCCGCCGCGCGCCCCTCGGCTCGCGGGTAGCCGCACCGGACCCGGTCCGGATCCGCGGCGGATCCGGACCGGATCCGCCGCGGAGCCCGGGGACACGCCCCCGACCTGGTCCCTGGCACCGCGGGCGCTGCAATACGGTGTGCACGTGTCCCGCACGCCCCTCGCCCTCGCCGCCCTCTCGACCGCCGCCGTGCCCGGCCTCGACGCCCGGTCGGTCCGTGTCGGAGACCTCACGGGCGACTACGACGTCGCGGTCGTCACCGGTCAGGACGACCAGGAATGGGTGGTGCGCGCACCGCGCACCACCGTGGCCGGCGCCGCACTGGAGGCGGAGATCGAGCTGCTCGACGCGCTCCGGCTGTACATCGACACCGGGGTCCTGCCGTTCGTCGTGCCGCAGGTCGCGGGCTACGCGCTCCTGCCGGAGGGCGGCCGGGCGGTGGTGCACCGGCGGATCATCGGCAGCACCCTCGACGTCGAGTCGCTGGAGCCGGGCCCGGGGCTTGCCGCGGACCTGGGCCGGGCCATCGCCGCGATCCACGAGCTGCCGACGTCGGTCGTGGAGACGTGCGGGCTGCCCAGCTACACCGCCTCCGAGTACCGGGAACGCCGGCTGACCGAGGTCGACGAGGCGGCACGGACGGGCCGTGTCCCGCCCACGCTGCTGCGGCGCTGGGAGACGGCGCTGGAGGACGTGTCCCTCTGGAAGTTCCGGCCGGTCGTGTCGCACGGCGACCTCGCGCCGGACCAGCTCCTCGTGGACCGGCAGCGGGTCGTGGCCGTGTCGGGCTGGTCGGAGGCGCGTGTCGCGGACCCCGCGGACGACCTGGCCTGGCTCATCGCGGCCGCGCCGATCGAGGCGGTCGACTCGATCATGGAGGCGTACCAGCTGCGCCGCACGGAGCTGAGCGACCCCCGGCTCGCGGAGCGCGCGATGCTCGTGGGCGAGCTCGCGCTCGCGCGCTGGCTGCTGCACGGCGTGCGGCACCGGCTGCCCGAGGTGGTCGAGGACGCGACCTCGATGCTGGAGGACCTGGACGAGGCGACCCTCGACCAGGGCTGAACGGCGCGACCGGACGGGCACCCGGAGGAGCGCGGGGAAGCGCCGGGTACCGGTCCGGCCGGCCGGGTCGTGATCGGCCGGCTCGCGCCGGCCGGGGCCGTGGTCGGCCGGGAGCCGTCAGCAGCCGTCAGCAGCCGTCAGCAGCGGTCAGCACGGGGTCAGCAACTGGGTCAGCACGGGGTCGGCACAGCGTCAGCACGGCGTCAGCGGCAGCTCGAACGCCGCCGGGCCCCCGGCGGCACCGCCCGGGAGGACGCCGCGCCAGTACGCCCGCCGTCGTCCGGTGTCCCCGCGGGGGTAGGTGAGGCCCGCCTCGCGGGCCGCCCGTTCGACGTCGCGCATCGTGGACGCGCGGCCCGCCGGGACCGGCACCCGCCGGACCGGTCCGTCGGCCGGGTGCGCGTGCACCTCGCAGCCGGCGAGGTCCGGGCTCGCGCCGTGCCACACGCGCACGACGACGGCGGGGTCCGGCCCGCTGCCCGGCGGGACGTCGCCCGCGACGGTACGGACGGCCGCGGCGAGCTGTGCCGCCAGCGGCGACAGCCCCGGCCGGCGTGCCGCTGCCGGGACGAGCGAGTGCAGCACGGGGACGACGCCCTGCTCCTCGACGGTGCCGGCGATCTCGTCGGCCACGGCGTGGAGGCTGCCGGGGGCGTGGCCCATCGCCACGCCGCGCGCCGCCCAGACGAGCATGGGCAGGTCGTTGACCCCGTCGCCGACCGCCACGGTGCGCTCGGCGGCCACACCGAGGGCGTCGCGCACCCGGCCCAGGCCGAACGCCTTGTCGGTGCCGTGGGCGGTCACGTCGACCCAGTCGGCGCCCGCGGGCGTCACGGTCACGCCGGCCTCGCGCAGGTGCGTGACGTGGTCGGCGATCCGGTCGGCGTGGAGCACCACCCGCGCGCCGTGCTCGACGCGGAGCTGGCTGCCGGGGCTCAGGCTCTGCGGCCCGTTCAGCGCTCCCGGGGCGAACCGGCGGTTGACCCGCCAGCCGCGGCCGACCTCCTCGACGGCGACGAAGACGTCCGGGGCGAGTGCGACCGCCCGGCCGATCACGGGCCCGGTGGCGAACGTGCGCACCTCGACCACGTCGTAGCCCGACGGCGTCGCCGGGTCCAGCCGGACGGTCAGCGCGCCGTTCGAGCAGACCGCCCACCCGCGGGCCAGCCCGAGCCGGCGCGCGACGGACAGCATGCCCACGAGCGACCTGCCCGTCGCGAGCACCACGTGGTGCCCGCTCGCGCGGACCAGCTCCAGCGCGGCCACCGTCTCGGCCGGGATCCTGTCGTCCGGGCCGACCAGGGTCCCGTCGACGTCGAGCGCCACCAGGTGCGGCAGGACGCGGACGTCGTCCCGGCCCGGTGCCGGGACCGTCCTCGTGTCGCGCTCAGTTCCCATGCCCCTCGACCCTTCGCCCTGTGGTCCACCTCGCGGCACGACGGCTGCCGTGCGCCACGCACCAGCGTGACGATCGACGAATGCCCGAGTTGACACAGTTTGTGTCACATATTTTCTGAGGGCGGTATGGCCCTGTCGGACGCGCCCGACCTGGCCGTATGGTGTGATTTCGCCCGCTGTCCGGCTAGCAAGGGACGATGCGATGACCGACTACGACTCGATCGGCCCCCGGATCGCGCAGCAGCGCAAGGCGCGCGGCGTCACCCAGGTCGCCCTGGCGCACGACGCCGGGGTGAGCGTGTCGCTGCTGCGCAAGCTGGAGCAGGGCTCCCGGATCGCCTCCCAGCCGGTGGTCGCCGCGCTCGCCCGGGCGCTCCACGTCGACGTCACGACCCTCACCGGCCAGCCCTACGACCGCGAGGGGCCGGACCCCGACCGCATCCACTCCGCGATGCCCGACCTGCGCCGCGCGCTGGCGTACTGGGACCTGCCGACGGACCTGGGCGTGGCCCCGCGCGACCCGGCCGGGCTCGTGGACGACGCCGCCCGGATCGCCACCCTCTACCAACTCGACCGCAACTCCGAGGTCGCGCACCGCCTGCCGGCCCTGCTGACCGAGACGTTCGCCGCACTGCAGGACAGCGACGGGGAACGGCGCGACCTGCTGTGCGAGGCGTTGCTCGGCATGTTCTACGCCACCCACGCCGTCACCTACCAGTCCGGCTACGAGGACCTCTCCACCATCGTCGAGGACCGCATCGCCGGGATCGCGGCGGACCGGGGCGACCCGGTGGCGCAGGCGTTCGCGAGCTGGGTGCGCACCACGTCCCTGATGCGCCTGGGCGAGTACGACGTCGGCCTGCGCATCCTCGGGCAGGCGCTCGACGACGTCGACCCCGGACGGCGCGAGGACCCGGCGGCGCTGCGCGCGGTGGGGTCGCTCCACCTGCGGTCGGCCATCCTCGCCGCCCGGGCCAACCGGGCGGACGAGGCCGCGGCGCACGTCGCAGAGGCGGAGCGAGCCGCGGCGCACACCGGGCCGGACACCGACAACGACTGGCGCAACCTCGCCTTCGGGCGCACCAACGTGGCGATCCATGCGGTGGCGACCGCCGTCGAGTCGGGGGACGGCCCGCGTGCGCTCAAGCTCGCGGACGAGGTGCACTTCTCCGGCGACGTGCTGCGCCGGCTGCCGATCCGGGTCGGGCACCACCACATGGACGTCGCCCGGGCGCAGCTCTGGCAGGGACGGACCGACAGCGCGCTCGCGAGCCTGGAGAAGGCGCGGCGGCTCGCCCCGCAGCAGACACGCCGTCACCCCACCACGCGGGAGGTGACGCGGACGCTCGTGCGGTCGCACCGGCGCGCCAACGAGCCTCTCGCGCGGTTCTCGGCGTGGCTCGGCCGGGACGCGGACCGCTAGCGGCTCAGGCGGCCAGGGCCCGCCTCACGTCGACCAGCGACGGGTTCGTCGCGGCCGAACCGTCGGGGTACACCACCGTCGGGACGGTCTGGTTGCCGCCGTTGACCTGCTCCACGAAGGCGGCCGCCTCGGGGTGCTCCTCGATGTCCACGACGGTGTAGCCGATGCCCGCCGAGTCGAGCTGCGTGCGCAGCCGGCGGCAGTACCCGCACCAGGTGGTGGAGTACATCAGCACGGTGCCGCTCTCGGGAACCTGCGCGGTCAGCTCGGACATCGGTCCTCCTTGCCGGTGGGCATGTCAGTGGTTGCTGCGAGAATCGCAGACGATGCTCACCCAGACCAACTCCGCCGGTACCCCGAATCATCCGGGACCGCTGAGCCCCGACGCGATCCTCACCGCCCTCGACCCCGAGCAGCGCGAGGTGGCGCTCGCGCTCAACGGCCCGGTCGTCGTGCTTGCCGGTGCGGGCACCGGCAAGACGCGCGCCATCACGCACCGCATCGCGTACGGCGTCCGCATCGGCGCCTACAAGCCGACGGGCGTGCTCGCCGTGACCTTCACGGCGCGCGCCGCGGGGGAGATGCGCACGCGCCTGCGCGAGCTCGGCGTCCAGGGCGTGCAGGCCCGCACGTTCCACGCCGCGGCCCTGCGCCAGCTCAGCTACTTCTGGCCGCGCGTCGTGGGCGGCGCGCCCCCGCGCCTGCAGGAGTACAAGGCGCAGCTCGTCGCGGAGGCGGCACGCCGGCTCGGCCTCTCCGTGGACCGGGTGGCCGTGCGCGACCTGAGCAGCGAGGTCGAGTGGGCCAAGGTCTCGCTCGTGCTGGCCGACGACTACGAGAAGGCTGCCCGGGCGGCCGGCCGCGAGGCGCCGTCCGGCTACGACGCCCAGACGGTGTCCCGCCTGATCACCGCATACGAGGACGTCAAGACGGAACGCGGTGTCATCGACTTCGAGGACGTGCTCCTCATGCTCGGCGACATGCTGAACAGCCACAAGGCCGTGGCCGACGAGGTCCGCTCGCAGTACCGGCACTTCGTCGTGGACGAGTACCAGGACGTCTCGCCGCTCCAGCAGTTCGTGCTCGACCAGTGGCTCGGCGGGCGCTCGGAGCTGTGCGTGGTCGGCGACCCGTCGCAGACCATCTACTCCTTCACGGGTGCCACCCCGCGCCACCTCCTGGACTTCCGGCGCACCTACCCGCAGGCCCAGGAGATCCGCCTGGTCCGTGACTACCGCTCCACGCCCCAGGTGGTGCACCTGGCCAACTCCGTGCTCCAGCGCGCCGGCCGCGCGGGCGGTGCGCACCAGGCGCTGGAGCTCGTCGCACAGCGCAAGCCCGGCCCGCCGGTCACCTTCCACGCCTACGACGACGACGAGGCCGAGGCCAAGGGCATCGCCGCGCGCGCCGCGCGGCTCATCGGGTCGGGCCGTGTGCGTCCCAGCGAGATCGCCGTGCTGTACCGCACCAACGCCCAGTCGGAGGCCTTCGAGGCCGCGTTCGCCGACGCCGGCGTGGGCTACCTGGTGCGCGGCGGCGAGCGGTTCTTCCAGCGCAAGGAGGTGCGCGACGCGATCGTGCTGCTGCGCGGCGCGGCGCGGGCCGCCGATCCCGAGCTGCCCATGCCGGACCAGGTGCGCGACATCCTGGCGACCGCCGGGTGGGCCGACCAGGCCCCTGCCGCGCGCGGCGCCGCCCGTGAGCGCTGGGACGCCATGCAGGCGCTCGTCGCGCTCGCGGACGACCTGGCCGCCGCCGCGACCCCCGAGAACCCCGCGACGGTCGCCGGCCTCGTGGCCGAGCTCGACGAGCGCGCCTCCGCCCAGCACGCGCCCACGGTCGAGGGCGTCACCCTCGCCTCGCTGCACGCGGCCAAGGGCCTGGAGTGGGACGCGGTCTTCCTCGCGGGCATGAGCGAGGGCCTCATGCCCATCTCGCTCGCGGAGACCGACGCCGCCGTCCACGAGGAGCGCCGTCTGCTGTACGTGGGCATCACGCGGGCCCGCGAGCACCTCGAGGTCTCCTTCGCCCGCTCGCGGAACCCGGGTGGGCGCCCCACGCGGAAGCGCACGCGGTTCCTCGACGGGCTGTGGCCGGACGAGCCGCGCGCGGCGCGGTCCCGTGCCACGGCCAGGACCCAGCCCCGCGCGCTGCTGACCGGTGAGCACGACACCGCGCTCTTCGACGCCCTGCGCGACTGGCGGCTGGAGGTGGCGCGCGAGATCGACAAGCCCGCCTACACCGTGCTGACGGACGCCACGCTGGCGGCCATCGCCGAGATCCGACCTTCGGGCACGGCCGAACTCGCTCGCGTGAACGGCATCGGTCCGGCGAAGATCGACCGGTACGGCGCCGCGATCCTTGCGATCGTGGCCGGTGCGACGGGTTCCTGACGGTACTCTGAGGGGTCTTTCGTGGTGCGTCCGGCGACCCGCGAAAAACTTCTCGAGAAAAGTTCGAAAAAGAGTTGGCCCGCCACGGCGGCCCGGCATAGTGTTCAGATGTCCCTGACAGCAGTGGGCGAGACCGAGAGGTCTGGCCCGGATTCGAGTGAGGAGGTGGGTGTCTTGGAGATGAACATGATTCCGCAGACGGATCTGCACGTGTGCGGGTATGTGCTCGGTAGCGAGCCTGCCCCGGTCAACGGCGCAGCTCTGTCCTTCCGCGCGCGCACTCACCGCGGAGGCGTCAAGCCGTCCGCGCTCGCACCCGACTCCGCATCTCCAGGAGACTCGCCGGTCTAGACGACCGAAGAGATCCAGGCCGCGGAGTCCATCTGGGACCCGCGGCCTTAGTTTTTGCCCGGAGACCGGCCCACCAGCGGCCGGACCGGCAAAGACCTAGCCCGGGGTCCTGTACCACCCGACGTTCACCGACGACGTTCATCACACAGGACACAGGAGACAACCGTGCGCCTCACTGCGCTCCTCGACACTCTTCCCCAGGGCGGCTCGGGCCCCTGGGACCCGCCTCAACACCCCGCCACGAGCGGGACCGGTTCGGACTCGGCGGAGTTCAACCGGCTCATGGACACACTGCTGCCGTGCCGTACCAACGACCCGGAGCTGTGGTTCGCCGAGCACAGCGCGCAGGTGGAGCAGGCCAAGGCTCTCTGCCGCACCTGCCCCCTCATCGAGGGCTGCCTCGCCGGCGCCCTCGAGCGGAACGAGCCCTGGGGCGTCTGGGGCGGCGAGGTCTTCGTCGACGGCGTCGTCGTGGCCCGCAAGCGTGGCCGTGGCCGGCCCCGCAAGTCGGAGAACGTCGCCGCCTGATCCTTCAGGAGGGAAGGACCACGCACCCGCAGCGCGGGTGCGGGTCCACCTGGTGAGCTCGGGGTAGTCCTGCCGGGAGAGAGATCTCCAGGCACGCACCGACGGCCGCCGGCCGGTGCCCGTCCAGCTGGGCGAGCACCTGGCCGGCGGCCGTCGCCGATGCCAGGGCAGCGAGCGTTGCCTCGTGCGTCGGCTCCGTGGTCTCACGGAGCTGGGCGGCCAGTGCCGGCCACTCCCGGTCGGCGTCGGCGCGTGCGAGGTCCACGCACGCCACGCACGCCGACCGGCCCGGCCGGACGAGCGGACCGACCACGACGTCGGCCTCCCGCACCACCACGGGCAGGTGCGGCACCCCGAGACCCAGCAGCCGCTGGTAGCGCGCCGGGTGCGCGGCGTGCGGCTCGACCACCACCACGAGGTCCAGCTCCGTGAGGTCGAGCCCGCCGTCGTCCACGTGTGCCCGGGTGCGCGGGGAGCGCCGGGCCAGGAGCGAGCGGACGGCGTCGTGCCGGACCTGGCCGACGTCGGCCGGCCGCAGCCCGCCCAGCCCGAGGTCGGTGACCTGCACCGGCAGCGGGTCGTGCAGCACCAGGCAGCCTGTCCCCGCCGTCGCGAGGTGCTGCGCCACGCTGGTGCCCAGCCGGCCCAGGCCCATCAGGCCGACCGTCCGCCGGGCCCGGTCCGCGAGCGTGGCCAGGCCCGCGCCGTCCGGCCGCAGCATGCCGAGCACCGTCGCGTCCGCCGCCCCGTCGGCGGGCGCCGTCACCGCGCCCACCGTCCCCGCGACGGGGACCAGCACGCCCGCGCGGACCAGGACGGACACGATCTCGTCCCGCCGCTCGACCGGCACACCGCAGCGCGCGGCCGCCTGCTCGAGCGTGACGTGCCGCCGTTCGGCGACCTCGCCGAGCCACGTCTCCTCGGCCGGGGTGAGCCCCGACAGGACGAACGACCAGCGCGGGTCGGAACCGCACTGGACCTGCCCGCCGCCACGGCTGAGCACGGGCGTGCCGGGCCGCAGCCGGAGCAGGGGAGCGCGGTTCATGCCGACAACCATGCCCGACGGCGGAACCCGCTCCGGACCGCCGTCCACAGGTCCAGAGGTATCTTCAGCGCGTCAGGTGGCCCAGGAGTTCCCGAGTGCGCCCAGAGCCGAAAGCACGGCGCACCACTTGCCCGCCCGGTTACGGTGACCTTATGAGCGACCAGCACCAGCCCGGCGATTCCCCCCAGTCGTGGGAGGAGATGCTGCGCTCCATGCTCGGCGACGGCGCAGACGAAGTGATGGCCGAGATGCGGGAGCGGGGCATCGATCCGACCGCCCTCGGTGGCCCGCCCGACCCCGTGATGATGCAGTACGCGCTCGCCCAGGTGCAGAAGATGCTCTCCGCGGAGGGCACCGGACCTGTCAACGCGGACGTCGCGCACGACGTCGCGCGGCAGGTGGCCGTCAGCGAGGGCGACCCGTCGCTGACGGGCAAGCAGGCCAAGGACGCGACCGACGCCCTCGCGGTCGCCGAGCTCTGGCTCGACGCCGTCACCGACCTGCCGCCCGCGGGCGGCACCCGGCGCGCGTGGAACCGGTCCGAGTGGGTCGAGGCCACGCTCCCGGTGTGGAACGAGCTCGCGGCGCCCGTGGCCTCGTCGGTCTCGGAGGCGCTGGCCACGGTGCTGCGCGACCAGCTCCCGGAGGGGGTCGACGACGGCGAGGCGGTGCCGGGCATGCCCGCCGGCGTGCTGCACGGTCTGGGGGGATCGATCGACCCCACCCAGATGATGCGCCGGCTGGGCTCCGCGGTGTTCGGCATGCAGGTCGGCCAGGCCGCCGGCACTCTGTCGCGCGAGGTCTTCGGCGCCACCGACGTCGGCCTGCCGCTGCTCGACAGCCCCGACACCGTGCTGCTGCCCACGAACGTGGCGGCGTTCGCCGACGGCCTGGACGCCCCGCTGGAGGAGGTCCGGCAGTTCCTGGCGGTCCGCGAGGCGGCGCACGCGCGGCTGTTCACGCACGTCCCGTGGCTGCGTTCGCACCTGCTGTCCATCGTGGAGCGGTACGCGCGCGGCATCACCATCGACCTCGACGCGCTCGAGGCGCAGGTGCGCGACATCGACCTCGCCGACTCCGACGCGCTGCGCAGCGCGCTGTCGGGGGGCGTCTTCGGCCTGCAGAACACGGACGAGCAGAAGGCCGTGCTGCTCAACCTGGAGACCACGCTCGCGCTGGTGGAGGGCTGGGTGGACGAGGTGACGGCCGTCGCCACGCTGCCGCACCTGCCGCACGCCGTGCCGCTGCGCGAGATGATCCGTCGTCGTCGCGCGGCCGGGGGCCCGGCCGAGCAGACGTTCTCCACCCTCGTGGGCCTGGAGCTGCGGCCGCGCCGGTCGCGCGACGCCGCGACGCTGTTCTCGATCGTGGCCCGGGCGCAGGGCAGCGCGGGCCGTGACGCGGTCTGGGACCACCCCGACCTGCTGCCCGGCACCCAGGACCTGGACGACCCGTCGGGTTACCTGGTGCGCCGCGAGGCGGCCGAGAACGAGCACGCGGACGTCGACGCGGCGCTGCGGGAGATCTTCGGCGACGAGGAGGCGGCCGAGCCCCGCCCGGCCGGCGATGCCCGCCCTGCCGACGACCAGAGGGCCAGTGACGACCGCCCTGCCGACGACCAGGGGGCCGGCGACCAGGGGGCCCGCGACGACCAGGCGGACGACGGCCCGGCCGACGAACCGCGGGACGACGCGGACGGCGAGACCAGGTAGTCCCGCCCGGCCCGTCCGGCGTTCAGGCGTCGTCGCCGTCGTCGCTGGTGGGTAGCCCCGGTTCGTCCTGTGCGTGCGAGGCGCCCTCCAGGAACCCGCGCGCCCGGTCGGTCCGGGGGTAGACCTCCAGGATCTTCCAGAACTCCGGGCCGTGGCCGGCGTGCAGCAGGTGCGCCAGCTCGTGCAGCAGCACGTAGTCGAGCACCCACGACGGCATGCCCTGCACGCGGGTGGAGATGCGGATCGAGCCGTCCAGCAGCGTGCACGACCCCCAGCGCCGGCCCTGGTTCGCCGACCACCGCACGCTGGACGGCCGCGCCCGGCCGTCGAGGTACTTGGTCGACAGCTCGCAGGCCCGGTCCATGAGCTCCTGGTCGGACGGGCGGCGGCGCCGCTCCTTGTCCTCCAGCCGAGCCACCATCTTGGCCACCCACTCCCGTTCCTGCGCCCGAGAGAAGCGCGCGGGAATCGCGACGATGGTCCGTCCACCGTCGCGATATGCGCTCACCGTGGCGGTGCGACGGCGGCTCCGGCGCACCTCCACGGACGTCAGGGCGTCGTGGGCCACGGAACGACCGTAGCGTGTTATCGGCGTCCCGTGGGGTATAACACACCGTTCAAGTGGAAATTCTTTGCCCGGAGGCGTAGTGGTGGCGTCATGGGAACAGGTGCCGGGGGCCGCCGTCGGGCCGGGTTCGCGCCCTGGTTCATGGAACCCTCAGCCAAGTGCGGAATGATGGGGCGGTGACCGACATGCGTGACCGCCAGCCCACCCCGCAGCCCGAGCCGGCACCGTTCGAGGACCTGCCGCCCGAGGTCGCGCCGGTCACCCGTCGCACCGTCACGCTGGGTGTGTCCCTGCTGGCCACCGCGGTCCTGGCCGCGGTGGCGCTCGTGCTGCCCACGCCGTACGCGATGCGGTCGCCCGGCCCCACGGAGGACACGCTCGCCAAGGGCCTGATCGAGATCGAGGGCGCGCGCACCTACGAGTCGTCGGGGGAGCTGCTCCTGACGACCGTGTCCGTGCTGGGCGGTCCGGGCTACCCGGTGATGTCCGGGCAGGTGATCCAGGGCTGGCTCGACCCGCGGCGCTCGGTGCTGCCCGTGGAGGCGATCTTCCCCGAGGCGACCACCAAGGAGGAGCAGCGGGAGGTCAGCCAGGCGGAGATGGTCTCGTCGCAGGAGTCCGCGACGGCGGCGGCCCTGACCGAGCTGGGCTACGACGTGCCCGCGGTGCTCGACGTCGCGGGCACGGAGGAGGGCTCGGGGGCCGCGGGCAAGCTCCAGGAGGGCGACGTCATCACCCGGTTCCAGGGCGAGCCCGTCGGCACCTACGCGGACCTCATCACCGGGCTCGCCGAGACGGAGGCCGGCAGCACGGTCACGCTCGGCGTGCGGCGCGGCGAGCGCACCATGGACGTCGACGTCACGACCTCGGGCAACGGCCAGCGTGCCGTGCTCGGCGTCTACATCGACCCGCGGTACGACTTCCCCGTCGACGTCTCGATCCAGATCGAGGACATCGGCGGCCCGAGCGCCGGCACGATGTTCGCGCTCGGCATCATCGACCGGCTGACGGCCGAGGACGAGGCGAACGGACACATCATCGCGGGCACCGGCACGATGAGTCCCGAGGGCACCGTGGGGCCGATCGGCGGCATCGAGCAGAAGCTGTACGGCGCCGTGCGGGACAAGGCCGACTGGTTCCTCGCCCCCGCGGACAACTGCGACCAGGTGGTCGGCAACGTGCCCGACGGGCTGCACGTGGTCAAGGTCTCGACGCTGGCCGAGGCACGCGACGCCGTCGAGCAGATCGGGCGCGGTCACGGCGCCGACCTGCCGACGTGCCCCTGACGCCGGCGCGTATGCCGACCTGTTGACCGTGTGTTGTACATCTGGAGGATGTGGGAACCTTGTGCTGGGAACCTTGAGCACCGCCCGGCCGTTCCACCTGGGTACGGCCCAACCATTGATGACGTGAGGTAACGCAGTCGTGTCCTTCGCCGCAGCACCGCGCCGCCCATCTGGCGGCGGCGCCCCTCGAGCCCGACGACGCAGTCCGCTGGGGGTGGCGGTCGTCGCGGTCGCGGTCCTGATCGCGGCCCTGCTCCTCCTGGCCCAGTTCTGGACCGAGGTGATGTGGTTCACGCAGCTCGGGTTCTCCTCGGTGATCTGGACCGAGTGGGGCATGCGCGCGGCGCTGTTCGCCGCGGGCTTCCTGATCATGGGCGGGGCGGTGTTCTGGTCGTTCACCGCGGCGTACCGGTCCCGGCCGATCTACGCCCCGAGCACGCCCGAGCAGGCGACGCTCGACCAGTACCGCGAGGCCGTCGAGCCGCTGCGCCGGGTCGTGATGATCGCCGCGCCGGTCCTGGTCGGCTTCTTCGCGGGCGTCGCGGCGTCGGCGCAGTGGCGCACCGTGCTCCTCGCGTTCAACGGTGAGCCCTTCGGCGAGAACGACCCGCAGTTCGGCATGGACCTCGGGTTCTTCGTCTTCATGCTGCCCGCGCTGCGGTTCACGGTCGGGTTCCTCATCTCGGTGGTGGTCATCGCGGGCATCGCCGGCGTGATCACGCACTACCTGTACGGCGGCCTGCGGGTGGGCCCGGCGGCGGCCGGCGGCCCCCGCACCACCACCGCGGCGCGCGTGCACCTGGCCGTCGTCGGTGCGGTGCTCCTGCTCCTGATCGCCGCCAACTACTGGCTCGACCGGTACTCGATCCTGACCAACGCGGGCGACCGGTTCGACGGCGCCTCGTACTCCGACGTGCACGCGGTGATCCCCGCCAAGGGCATCCTCACCGTCGTCGCCATCTTCGTGGCCGCGCTGTTCGTCGTCACGGCGTTCCGTGGTGACTGGCGCCTGCCGGCGATCGGTGTCGGGCTCATGGTGGTGTCCGCCATCGCGATCGGCGGCATCTACCCCGCCGTCGTGCAGCGGTTCCAGGTGAACCCGAACGCGCAGGAGCTGGAGAGCGAGTACATCCAGCGCAACATCGACGCGACGCTCTCGGCGTTCGGCATCGAGGACATCGAGAAGGAACAGTACGACGCGACGACCCAGGCGGAGGAGGGCGCCCTGCGCGCCGACGCCGACACCGCCGCGTCGATCCGCCTGCTCGACCCGCAGATCGTGTCGCCGTCGTTCCGCCAGCTCCAACAGAACAAGCAGTACTACAACTTCAACGACTCCCTGTCGGTCGACAAGTACGAGATCGACGGCGAGTCGCGGGACACCGTGATCGCGGTGCGCGAGCTGAACCTCGACGGGCTGGGCCAGGACCAGCGCAACTGGGTCAACGACCACACCGTGTACACGCACGGTTACGGCGTGGTGGCCGCGTACGGCAACCAGCCGGGACCGGACGGCCGCCCGGCGTTCTTCGAGGGCGGCATCCCGTCGCAGGGCGCGATCAGCGACATGGAGGGCGAGTACGAGCCGCGCATCTACTTCAGCCCGAGCACCCAGACGTACTCGATCGTCGGCGCCCCGGAGGGCACCGAGCCGTGGGAGCTCGACTACCAGGCGGACGACGCGGACGACGGCGGCCAGGTCAACACGACCTTCACCGGCGACGCCGGACCGGACGTCGGCTCGTTCGGCAGCAAGCTGCTGTACGCGCTGAAGTTCGGCGAGGAGCAGATCCTGTTCTCGGACCGCGTGACGAGTGAGTCGCAGATCCTCTACGACCGTGACCCGCAGCAGCGCGTCAGCAAGGTCGCGCCGTGGCTCACCCTCGACAACCGGGTGTACCCGGCAGTCGTGGACGGCCGCGTGAAGTGGATCGTCGACGCGTACACCACCAGCGACGCCGTCCCGTACTCGACGTCCACGCCGCTGGACGAGGCCGTCGCGGACACCCTCACGCAGCAGCAGGGCGGCGCCGTCGTGCTGCCCGAGGAGGTCAACTACATCCGCAACTCGGTGAAGGCGACCGTCGACGCCTACGACGGCTCGGTCGACCTCTACGCGTGGGACGACCAGGACCCGATCCTCAAGGCCTGGACCAACATCTTCCCGGCGTCGGTCAAGCCGATGGACGAGATCTCCGGCGACCTGATGAGCCACCTGCGGTACCCGGAGGACCTGTTCAAGGTGCAGCGCACGCTGCTCAGCCAGTACCACGTGACGGACTCGGCCGAGTTCTTCTCGGGTCAGGACTTCTGGAACAACCCGACCGACCCGACGTCGGAGACCACCCCCGCGCCGCTGCAGCCGCCGTACTACCTGACGCTGCAGATGCCGGGCCAGGACGAGTCCACGTTCTCGCTGACCTCGACCTTCATCCCGGGCGGTAACACCGACCGTGAGGTGCTCACCGGGTTCCTCGCGGTGGATGCCGACGCCGGGAACGAGGCGGGCACCAAGTCCGAGGACTACGGCAAGCTACGCCTGCTCGAGCTACCCCGGGACACGACCGTGCCCGGCCCTGGCCAGGTGCAGAACAACTTCGACTCGAACCCGACGATCTCCGAGCAGCTGAACATCTTGCAGATCGGTGCGTCCACGGTGCGGCGCGGCAACCAGCTCACACTGCCGGTCGGTGGCGGCCTGCTGTACGTGCAGCCCGTCTACATCCAGTCGACCGGTGGCACGCAGTTCCCGCTGCTGCGCAAGGTGCTGGTGTCCTTCGGTGACGACATCGGCTTCGCCGACACGCTCGACGAGGCGCTGGACCAGGTGTTCGGCGGCGACTCGGGTGCGCAGGCCGGGGACGCCGGCACAGCCGAGGACGAGGCACCGGTCGCGCCGCCGGACGGCGAGACGGGTACCGACCCGACGACGGAACCCTCGACGGAGCCGTCCACGGAGCCCACCGACGGCGCCACCGAGGAGCCTGGCACCGCGCCCACCGGTGACCTGGACGCCGCCCTGCAGGAGGCTGCCGACGCCCTGGCGGACTCGGACGCCGCGCAGCGTGCCGGTGACTGGGCCGCGTACGGCGAGGCGCAGGACCGCCTGCAGAAGGCCCTGGAGGACGCGATAGCCGCCGAGGAGGCCCAGCAGCAGGGCTGATCCTTCGCAGCACAACCTGTCAGACCTGCAGGTCACTCCGGTGACCTGCAGGTCTGACTGCTTTACGGGAGCCGCCGGGCCACCACCACGGAGTTGATGACGTCGTCGGTGGGGTGCACGACCTCCAGCACCTCGAAGCCCGGCATCGCTCCGACGTCCACCGGCGGGTACAGGAGGGTGCGCAGCCCGCGCGCGCTGCGCGCCAGGAGCAGGGCACCGGGCCGCATGGCGCCCGCCATCCGCCGCAGGATCCCGGCCTTGGCCGACGGCGTCTCACCGACCAGCGCCGCGAGCACCACGGCGTCGTAGCCGGTGAGGTCGGCGTCGGCAGCGTCGGCCTGCTCGAACCGGACGCCCGGCGGGCCCACCCGGTCGCCGACCTGCCGGGCCAGGACGACCGCGGCGAGGTCCCGGTCCAGGCCGACGACAGGGCAACCGAGTGCGCCGGCGTACCCGAGGGTGCTGAGGGGGAGAGGGCCGCAGCCGACGACGGCCACGGTCGCCGGGGTGCCGCCCGAGCTCGTGAGCAGCCCGACCTCGAGGGCGGTGAGCCGCTGGTAGTTGTCGAGGTAGGGGAACGACGTCAAGGTGCTTCCGGGATCCGGCGCGGCGACGATGCGTTCCGCCCACGCGTGCTCCAGGGCGGTCTCACCGCGTGCGGACAGGTCGCGGACGGCGGCTCTGCGACGGCTGATCTCCTCGTGCGCCAGGATGTCGCGGGCCTGGCCCTCGGGCGCGGCGAGCACCGTGTGCACGAGGTCGCTGAACAGGGCGTCCGTGCGCGGGTCCGGTCGCAGGTGCGGGAGGGCGGCGAGCTGGTCCGTGAGGTGGGCGATGTGGTCGGCGGTCTGGGTGGTGTCGCTCAGCTCCGTCGTCATGGGGTCGATCGTTCCACGACCGGAACGGTTCGATCGCCTGTGACCTGCGTCTCGACGACCCGGCCCGGTTTGCATACCGGCGCTCGGGGTGCGTAGAGTAGGGATCACCGACGCGGGGTGGAGCAGCTCGGTAGCTCGCTGGGCTCATAACCCAGAGGTCGCAGGTTCAAATCCTGCCCCCGCTACACATGAGATGCCGCAAGGCATCGAGGACAGCCGGACCTACGGGATCGTAGGTCCGGCTGTTTTTTGCTGCGGCGGGTCGACGCCGCCCGCTCGGCAGGTGACCAGCAGGTAGCCTGTGAGCCGTGGTCGGCCCGAACGAAGTGCAGTGGCTCTCGCCTGACGAGAACGACGCCTGGATGTCCCTGTGCTGGTTGATGACCAAGCTTCCGGGGGCGATCGACGCGCAGCTGCAGCGCGACAGCGGCATCACCTTCTTCGAGTACGTCGTCCTTGCCTCCCTGTCCATGTCGCCGGGGCGGCGCATGACGATGACGGCCCTCGCGGAGTTCGCCAACGGGTCCCTGTCCAGGCTGTCCAACGTGGCCAAGCGTCTCGAGCAGCGCGGCTTGCTCGTCCGTGAGCCTGCTCCGGAGAACGGCCGCATCACCGAGGCGATGCTCACGGAGGCCGGGATGGCCGTGGTGGAGCAGGCTGCCCCCGGTCATGTCGAGAACGTGCGCCGGTGCGTGTTCGACGCCCTCGGCGCGGACCAGGTGACCCAGCTGCGCGACATCGGCCGTCAGGTCGCCGCTCAGGTGGAGCCCGGGCGCTCCTGGCCGCCCGGTGCCGAGAGCGCCGCGCTCTAGCCGTCGAGGTCGTCCGGTCGGCGCACGGGTGCATCGCGACACTTCATGCTTGACTTCAAGTTTGAAGTGAACCTACGATCGACGCCTCTCCGGCAGAAAGAGGAAGACCTCGTGAAGCTAGGAATCATGCTGCCCGTCTCGGGGCCGTACGCGTCGCCCGCCACCATCACCGTCATGGCGCAGGCCGCCGAGCGCCTGGGATGGGACTCGCTCTGGACCTACGAACGTCTGCTGCGCCCGATGGCGCCGATCTGGCCGGGCCCCGACGGCACGCTCGAGCGGGCGCCCGAGGTCTATCACACCACCTACGAGCCCCTGCAGACCCTGAGCCACGTCGCCGCGCTCACCAGCCGCATCACCCTGGGGACCAGCATCCTCAGCGCGCTGCTGCACACGCCGGTGGTGCTGGCCCGCCGCCTGGCGACGCTCGACCAGTTCAGCGGAGGCCGCGTCATCGCCGGGTTCGGGCAGGGCTCGATCCCCCAGGAGTTCGCGACGGCCAACGTGCCCTGGAAGCGTCGCGGGTCCGGTCTCGACGACATGGTGGCGGCCGTCCGCGCCGTCTGGGGCCCCGACCCGGTCGAGTACGACGGCCGCTTCTACTCGATCGAGGCCTCGGAGATCAATCCCAAGCCGGTGCGCGGCAGCATCCCCATCATCATCGGAGCCTTCACCGACGCCGGGATCGATCGCGCGGCCCGTATCGCGGACGGCATCACGCCCGTGGCCTTGTCCCTGGACGCCGTGGCGGCGCAGGCCGCCAGGTTCCGGCAGGGTGCGGAGCGGCTCGACCGGGACACGTCCGCCCTCATGGTGATCGCCCAGTCGAACACCCCGATGACTGCTGCACCGATGGGCGGGGACCGCCCCTTCCTCGGTGGTGCGCCGAAGCAGCTCGCCGAGGACATCGAGAAGCTCCGGGGTCGAGGGGTCGACGGCGTCACGTTCGCCTTCCCGTCGTCGGAGCCGGTGAACGTCCAGATCGAGATGCTCGACGAGCTGCGCACGCTCGTCCCGACGCACTAGGCGCCTCCGCGCGACGGTGCAGCGCCCTGCGCGAACGGGCCACCGCGACCATGCGTCGCTGACGCCGGTCGACGGTGGCCCGTGGTCAGGTCGGACGAACCCGGCTCAGAGGGAGTTGACGATCCGCTCGTGGTCGAGCTCGCCCGCACGGGTCTGGATGCCCGCGGCGAGCAGCGCGTGAGCCCGCTGTGTGACCTCGGGCCCGATCGTCGCCGTCAGCCCGTCGTTCTCGACCGCGTACGCCGCGCGCGGGATCTCCCCGGCCACCGTGTTCACGGCGGCCTTGACGGCGGAGACGACCTCTGGCCGCAGTCGCGCGATCCGTACCGCGAGGTCGCTGACGAAGGGGTCCAGCTCCGCAGCGGGCAGAGCGCGGTTCACCAGGCCGTAGCGCTCCGCCAGCTCGGCACCGACGAGCTCACCGCCCAGGATCAGCTCGAGAGCACGGGCGCGCCCGGTCAGGCGGGTCATGTGCACGGTTCCACCGCCCCCGGGAAGGATGCCCATGATGGCCTCGGTCTGGGACTGACCCGATCTGCCGATCGCGGCGAACCGCATGTCGAGGGACATGAGGAACTCGTTGCCGGCTCCTCGTGCGAAGCCGGACAGCTTGCCGATGGTGACCTGGGGCAGGCTGCGCACCTCTTCGCTCAGGACCTGCAGGATGTTCATGCCGTCCGGGACGGGTACGCCCGGCGCTGCGGCGATCGCGGCGCGGGTCGCGGCCGGCAGGGCCTCCGGGTCGGTGAGGTAGCCCATGTCTCCGTGGGCGCTGAAGAACTCGGGGTCGGCGCTGTCGAACACGATGACGCGGATGCTCTCGTCGCTCCGGGCCCGGTGCACGAACCCGCGCAGCGACGGCAGCAGGGTGCCGTCCATCAGGTTGAGCGGGGGGTGGTCCAGCGTCACGGTCGCGAGACCGTCCGAGATCGCGATCCGCAGGCCGGACAGGTCGTCGTAGTTCATGAGGGCTCCCTGGGGTGATGTGAGGTGGTGCGCCGGCGGGCCACGGCGCCAGACGCCGCGGCCCGCATGATTCGTCACCCTAGGAACCCACCAGGTTCCCGATCGGGAACCTACGCTTGTGCTATGTCAGGGTTGGCTGTCGACATGTTCGACGAAATCTGCCCGTCGCCGATGCAGCCGCTTCGGATGAAGGACAAGTGGGCGCCGATGGTGCTGCGCTGTCTGCAGGACGGTCCGCACCGGTTCTCCGAGCTGCGTGTCCCGCTGTACCGCACCACCGCCAAGGAGCTCACCCGGTCGCTGCGCAACCTGGAGCGCGACGGGTTCGTGAGCCGGGCGTCCACGGGACGTGCGGTGACCTACGAGCTCACCTCTCTCGGCCGTGGCCTGCTCGACCTGCTCTCCACGGTCTACGCGTGGAGCGACGAGCACGGGCAGGAGCTCCTCGACGCCTACGACCCGGACGGTGACGCCGGCTAGCCGGCGCCGCGCGGTGTGGTGGCGGCCAGCGCCCGGTCGACGAGGTCGTCGAGCACGGCGGTGGTCGCGGGCCTGCCCTCGAACGTGACCAGAACGAGGACCGCACCCGTCAGGAGCGCGAGCGTGGGCTCGACGTCACGTCGTGCGACGTGGGCCGTCAGGACCGCGCGCATCCCGCTGGTCCCCGTGTCGTACAGGCGTGTGCGCAGGCCCCGGACCACCTCGTTGCCGTGCGCCCGCTCGACGACACCCCCCAGGAGCCGGTCGAGGTGGCCGCGGGTGAGGTCGTCGGCGAAGTCCGCGAGTGCGGCACGGAGGTCGGCCCGTAGGTCGCCGGTGGCCGCCGGGTGGTCCGCGACGTCGCAGATCTGCTCGATCGAGGCAC
The DNA here is from genome assembly GCF_044547525.1 of Promicromonospora sp. NPDC052451. Classification (NCBI taxonomy): domain Bacteria; kingdom Bacillati; phylum Actinomycetota; class Actinomycetes; order Micrococcales; family Promicromonosporaceae; genus Promicromonospora; species Promicromonospora sp. NPDC052451. Next base: position 139,213 of record NZ_JBIUAP010000007.1, on the reverse strand, counting down.
GGATCAGGTCGAGCCGCGTGGGCCAGTGGGCGTAGACCGTGGCCTTGGAGTAGCCGGCGCGGCGCGCCACCTCGGCGTGCGTGACCGCGTCCCACCCTTCCTCCAGCAGCAACGTGCTGGTCGCGCCGACGACGTCACGCCGGGTCCGCGCGACGCGAGGGTCCAGCACTTCTGCGGGTTCGCTCGGCATGGCCCCGATCCTACGAGTTGCTGAACTCCGTTGACACTGTTGAACGGCTAGTTCAATACTGTGCTGTATGACCAATAGCGGCGCGGACCCTGCGCACGCCCTCGCGGCCGCAGGCCCGCCGCGGGGCACGAGGATCTTCCAGCTTCCCACCGGCACGTACGAGACCCCGGCCGCCCTGGCCTTCCAGGGCGGCTCGTTCCGGGACCGGCGTCAGTTCGCCGCCACGGCGGTGCTGGTGCAGCACCCCGCGGGCGACGTGCTCATCGACGCCGGGTTCGGCGCGCAGGCCGAGGAGCACATCCGGATGCTGCCCGCGTTCCGGCGTGCGCCGCACAGCCTCGGCCCGACGGTGAGCGAACAGCTGGACGCCGCCGGTTACGACCGCGCCCGGCTGATCGGGGTGATCCTGACCCACTCCCACTGGGACCATGTCAGCGGCCTGGACTCGCTCGACGTGCCGGTGCTCGTGACCGAGGAGGAGCTGCGGTACGCGGACCGTCAGCGCGGCGACCGCGTGTTCCGGCGGGTCGCCGCAGGTCGTCACCTCCGGACGTACGACCTCGACGGCCCCGCGCACCTGGGGTTTCCGGCCAGCCACGACCTGCACGGGGACGGCTCGGTCGTCATCCTGCCGGCACCCGGCCACACCACCGGGTCGGTGGTGGTCGTCGTGACGGTGCGCCCCGACGAGCGCTACGCCTTCATCGGTGACCTCGCCTGGCAGCTCGACGGGATCACGCGTGGCGTCCGGCGGCCGCTCCTGATGCGCCTGCTCGCCGACAGCGACCCGGCGCAGATCCGCCGGGACCTCGCGCGGGTGACCGCGCTCTCGCGTCACATGCGGATCGTCCCTGCCCACGACGCGCGCGGGTACGACGGGATACCGCTGCTCGTGCCGGGCCACGGCACCGACCTCGACACGAGCGGGACGTGAGCCGGGCCTCATGAGCGGTTCGCTTTGAGTGGTTCGCTTTGAGCAGGTCGCGGTGAGCAGGTCGCGGTGAGCAGGTCACGGCGAGCAGGTCACACTGAGCGGGCCATCGTGAGCCGGACGAGCCCGGCTCGCACGCGCCGTCGGAGCCGGCCCGGCCACCGCTCCGCCGCCGCCCGCTCAGCCGACCGACAGCACCGTCTTGCCCGGTCCACGCCGGGACCCCGGCGCGAACGCCTCGGTCAGCTCGCGCCACGGCCGTACCGCTGACACGACGGGATCGAGCCGTCCCTCGTGGATCTCGGTGGCCAGCCAGGACATGTCCGGGCCGATGCCGGTCTCGGCGCCGAGGAAGAACGTCGTCAGCGTGCGGTCGTGCTGGTTGCTGTCGCCGAACAGTGCGCCGTACCCGAACCGCTCCTCCTCGCCCGCGGCGTGTCCCAGGGCGACGAGCGTCCCGCCCGGCGCCAGGCGTGCGAAGGCCCGCACGAGGTGCGACCCGCCCAGCAGGTCGATCGCGCCGGCCACCTCCCCGTCGAGGTCGTCCGGTGCCCGAACGACGTCGCGCGCCCCGAGCCGGAGCAGCAGCTCCCGCGCGCCGGGGTCCCGGGTGGTGGCCACGACGTGCGCGCCGCTGCGGGCCGCGAGCTGGACGGCGAACAGGCCGACCGCGCTGCTGCCGCCCAGGACGAGGACCCGCTTGCCGAGCACGGAGCCGAGCCGCCGCAGCCCGCGCAGGGCGCTCGTGCCCGCGACGGGGACGGCGCTCATGGCGTGCGGGTCGGACCCCTCGGGCGCAAGCCCGGCCGACTCGGCGGTGACGAGGCGCAGCTCGGCCCAGGCGCCGTGGCTGCCCAGCGAGACGACGGTCTGCCCGAGCCGGGGACCGGTGCCGTCGGCCGCCTCCGCCACGACGACGCCCGCGGCGTCCCAGCCCGGGACGAACCCGTCGGGCAGGCCGGCCAGGCCCTCCACGTCACCGTGGTTCGGTGCGAAGGCCTGGACCCGGACGACGGCGTCGTGCGGGCCCGGTGCGGGTTCCGGTACCTCGCGCAGGGTGAGCCGGGACGGGGACGAGTGATCGACGGTCCATGCGAGCATGGCGCTACTGTATGCCAACTGCCACTGAGTGCCAGTTTGCTAGGATGGCCACATGGTCGATGGCGGAGGGCCGGACGACAGGCGGGTGAGCGGGACGCTCAGGACCCGGCGCATCGCGCGCAACCGGCAGCGCCTCGTCGAGGTCGCGCTCCCCGCGTTCGCGGAGCTGGGCTACGACGGCGTGACGGTCGACCGGCTGTGCGACGAGGCCGAGGTGTCCAAGCGCGCCTTCTTCCGCTACTTCGCGGGCAAGGAGGACCTCGCGCTCACCCCGCTGAACGACGTCTGGCGCACCCTGATCGCCGACCTGGACGGCGTGCTGGACCGGCGTGGGCTCCTCCTCGATGTGGTGGGGGAGGCGCTCGGCGACGTCGTCGAGCGCATGCCCGACGGGTGGGAGCGGCTCGCGGTGCTCAGCACCCGGCTGAGCGCCACCACCCCGGCCATCGATGCCGCGGCGTACCTGACCTGCGAACGCTTCACCCGCCAGGTGCTCGACGCCGTCACCGGCCGGCTGGCCGGACGCCCGGACGCCGACCTGGTGGCGCGGGTCGTCTGCGCGGCCGCCATCGCGGTCCACCGGGCCGCCCTCGACACCTGGGCGTCCCGGCCCGGAGCCGAGCGCACGGCGACCCGGGCGGAGCTCCGTGCCCTGCTGCGCGCCGGGTTCGCCGACGCGCGGACGGCGCTCGCCGTCCGGCTCGACTGAGCCGGCGCGGAACCAGGCCGGGCTGACGCGCGGGTGGTGCGCCCGCCCCCGCGCGTCCGGCGGGGGTGTGCCGGGTCGCCGGAGCCTCAGCCCGCCGGCGGCTCCGTCGTGAACAGCCCGCGGTGCAGGATCGCCCGCGTCACGTCCAGGCGTGCCGGGGCCTCGATCACCGCCGAGGCGGCCTGCACCGCCATCGCCATCGGGAGGGTCAGCAGCACGTCGTCCGTGGTGATCGCCGGGTGGACCCGGCCGGCCGAGCGGGCCCGGCGCAGCAGCGGGTCCAGCGCGGCGGCCGTGCGGGCGCCCAGGTCCTTCGCGTCCGTCATCTCTCCGTCGGCCACGACGCGGGCCAGCCACGGAGCCTGGAACTGGACGTCGAGCAGGAAGTGGAACAGACGCTCGGCCCCGTCGTCGGCGTCGGTCAAGGTGGAGGCGCGGGTCTCGATGTCCGCGACGTTCTGCTCCAGCACCGCCGAGGCGAGCTCCTCCCGGTGGGCGAAGTGGCGGTGCAGGGTGGTGCGGCTCACGCCGGCCTCGCTCGCGATCTCCTCCAGGGGCACGTCCGGCCCGTGGGCCGCGAACGCCCGCCGCGCCGCCGCGAGCAGGAGCTCGCGGTTGCGCGCGGCATCGCGCCGCGTGCGTTCCGAGGTCATGGGGCGAGGGTAGCGGGCCGACGACGGCGGTGACGTCCCGGCCGGAGTTGAAAACGTACATCAATGTACGGTTAGCATGCGGTGCACGCGCAAGTTCACCCCTTCGGAGAGGTCTCCCCGTGAGCGACATGACCAGCGCCACCCCCAGCGGTACGTCCGCCGACATCGGCCCCGACTTCGACCCCGACGCGCTGCGGGACAGGTACCGGCGCGAACGCGACCGGAGGGTCCGGCCGGACGGCCTGGCCCAGTACCGGCGGGCGGCGGGGGAGTTCGGGTACTACGCGACCGACCCCTACACCGAGCGCGTCGAGCGGGAGCCGCTGGCCGACCGGGTCGAGGTGCTGGTCGTGGGCGGCGGGTTCGGCGGCCTGCTGACCGGCGCGCGGCTGCGGGAGGCCGGTGTCGAGTCGGTGCGGATGATGGACGAGGCCGGCGACTTCGGTGGCACCTGGTACTGGAACCGGTACCCAGGGATCCACTGCGACATCGAGTCGTACGTCTACCTGCCGCTGCTGGAGGAGACGGGCTACGTGCCGAAGTGGCGGTACGCGCCCGGCGAGGAGATCCGGCAGCACGCCGTGCGGATCGCCGAGCACTACGGGCTGTACCGCGACGCGGTGTTCCACACCCGGGTCACCGAGCTGCGCTGGGACGAGCGGGCCGACGAGTGGGTGGTGCGGACGGACCGCGGTGACGTGATGCGGGCCTGCCACGTGGTGGTCTCCTCCGGCACGCTGTCCCAGGCCAAGCTGCCCGGCATCCCGGGCATCGAGGACTTCCGGGGCCACACGTTCCACACGAGCCGCTGGGACTACGGGTATACGGGCGGCACCGCGGACGGCGACCTCACCGGGCTGGCGGACAAGCGTGTCGCTGTCATCGGCACCGGTGCCACGGGCCTGCAGGCCATCCCGCACGTGGCCCGGGACGCGCAGCACCTGTACGTCATGCAGCGCACGCCGTCGTCGGTGGACGTGCGGGACAACCGGCCCACCGATCCGGCGTGGGCGGCGTCGTTGCGGCCGGGGTGGCAGCGGGAGCGGATGGAGAACTTTCTCGCGATCCTCGCCGGGGAGGACGTCGGTGAGGACCTGGTCGGTGACGGCTGGACCGGTACCGCGCGGCTCCAGCGGAAGATGATCACGGGCGCGGTGGACCCGGGCGTCGACCCGGCCGAGCGCGAGCGGCTCGACGAGCTGGCCGACTTCGTCACGATGAACCGGATCCGCGCGCGGGTGGACGAAATCGTCCGGGACCCGGCCACCGCCGAGGCGCTCAAGCCCTGGTACCGGTACATGTGCAAGCGTCCCGGGTTCAGCGACGAGTACCTGCAGGCGTTCAACCGGCCGAACGTGACGCTCGTGGACACCGCCGACCACGGCGGCGTCACCCGGATGACCGGGACCGGCGTGGTGGTGGGCGACACGGAGTACGAGGTCGACTGCGTCATCTTTGCCACCGGGTTCGAGGTCGGGGTCTCCGGTGTGGTGTCCGGCACGCTGCCGGTCCACGGGCGGGGCGGCACCCAGCTCCTGCAGGCGTGGGGGCGTGGCCCACGCACGCTGCACGGGTTCTGCACCCACGGGTTCCCAAACCTGTTCCACCTGGGTGCGCTGCAGAACGCCAACTCGGTGAACTTCACGCACATCCTGGCCGAGCAGGCGGAGCACATCGCCGCCGTCGTCGCGCGGGCCCGCAAGACCGGGGCGCGGTACGTCGAGCCCACGGAGCAGGCACAGGACGCCTGGGCCGCCACCATCGCCGAGGTGGGTGCGGGCCAGGACAACTCGGCGTTCCTGGCCGAGTGCACGCCCGGCTACTACAACGGCGAGGGCACCCGCACGGGTGGTACGCCGACGTCCTACAGCCCGGGGCCCGTGGCGTTCCACCGGCTGCTGAGGGAGTGGCGGGAGGGCGACATGAGCGACGTGCTGGTCGCGCCGTCGGGTACCGGACCCTCCGGCGCCCTGCTGTCGGGCATCGCGTCCGCGGACCACGCGGCGACGGAGGGCTGAGCCGTGCGGGTACGCGCGCGCACGAGCGCACGGCGAATCGTCCGCGACGGCGCGGCCACCCTGGGTGCCCTGTCCCTGGCGCTCACGGCGGGTTGTGCCGCCGGACCGGCGGAACCCTCTGCCGCGAGCACGGCCGCGGGTACGGCGTCCGCCGACGTCGGCCGAGTCGTCGCCGAACGGGTCCTGCAGGTCACCTCGGTGCACGAGGTGACCGGGATGACCCTCCTGGAGGGCCCCACCTTCGCCGACGACGGCCGGCTCCACCTCGTCGACGTGACCGCTCCGGCGGGCGAGCCCAAGGTCCTGGCCGTCGACCTCGGCACACGGGCCGTCGAGCCGGTCTTCACCGATGAGTCGGGTGCCTACACCTCCGTCCAGCGCAGCTCGTACGACGGCAGGCTCTACCTCACCGACTACGTCGGCGGGCGCATCGTGAGCATCACCACGGACGGTCAGGACCCCCGCGTGTTCGCCCGGGGCCGGGTCGCCGGACAGGCCATGCACCCCGACGACCTCACGTTCGACGAGGAGGGGAACCTCTTCGTGTCCGACTCGTCGCCGGTCACCTACCCCGCGGGGACGGCGTCGGGTCGTGTGCTGCGGTTCGACCGTGCGACGGGCCGGGCCACGGTGCTCGCCGCCGGCCTGCCGAACCCCAACGGCATCTCCTTCGACGTCGGCGGGGACGCGCTCTGGGTGAGCCACCTCGACGCGAACCGGATCGACCGGCTCGTGCTCGACGAGGACGGGACGCGCGTCACCGCGGGCCACACCGCGATCCGCGTCGACGGCGGGGTGGCCCGGACGGACTCGAACGCCGTCGACGCCGCGGGGAACGTCTACCAGGGGATGCACGGCACACCGGAGGTCCGGGTCTTCGCGCCGGACGGCACGCACCTGCTGACGGTGTCGCTGCCCGAGGGCGACGAGGGACTGTCCTCCGCGACCAACGTGGCGATCCGGCCGGGCACGACGGACGCGTACGTGACCGTGAGCGGTCCGGCCGGTGGGTTCGTCTACCGGTTCGACGCGCCGGCCGAAGGGATCCGCCAGTCGAACGGAGGCTGACGGTTGAGCCAGCCGAATCGCGCACTTTCCGCTTGGATGGGGTGATAACGACCCATACCGCGACGAGGAGAGCACCCGATGAGCCAGGCAGCCCAGGTCGGCACCGTCTACCGGACCAGTCAGGACCTCCGGGACGCCGATCTGCCGCCCCTCGCCGTGGTCCTCGACGCCAGCGGGTACGCGGTCCAGCGGGACACCGACGGCAACTGGTACAGCGTGGCCTCGGTGAGCGCGTCGGACCTGGTGGGGACGTACACGCTGGTCCACCTGCCCACGGAGCCGCTCCCGGCGGCGTACGGGTCGGTCGTCATCACCGCCAGCGGCACGCCGTTCATGCGGCGCTGGGACGCCGCGACGGACGACCACTTCCAGCCGGAACGCTGGATCGGGCCGGACGGGGTCACCGTGACCGACGTCGACCTGCGCGGCCTGGGCATCGAGCGGGTGTGGGACGCCGGGCGGGCCGGGGCGACGGGCCCGGAGGCGGGGAACGGCCGGTCGCGGCGGAGCCGTGCGGCGTCCGGGGGGCCACGGCACCGCTGAACGGCGAACCGGGCGTGGCACGTCGCGTGCCACGCCCGGTTCGCCGTTCAGCGGTGCCGCCCTGTCGCCGGTGCTACCGCCGGTCGCGCGCGGGTGCGTCCTGCGTCTCGTCGGCCCGGGCCTCGTCGCTGCGGCCACCCTCGGCCTCGGCGCCGTCCTGCGGCCGGTGCTCGACCGCGTGGGCGGATCCGTCCGCGTCGCCGGAGTCCTCGTCCGCGTTCCGGGTGGCCCAGAGGCTCGTCATGGTGACGACGGCGAGCACACCGACGATCACGCCCAGCGACGCGAGGGTCGGGATCTCCGGGACGCCGGGCCAGACGCCGTGCGCCCAGTGCAGCACCAGCTTGACGCCGATGAACGCGAGGATCGTCGCGAGGCCGTAGCCGAGGTGGACCAGCTTGCTCAGGGCGCCCTGGAGCACGAAGTACAGGGCGCGCAGGCCGAGCAGGGCGAAGGCGTTCGTCGCGAACACCAGGTACGGGTCGCTCGTGATGCCGTACACGGCGGGGACCGAGTCCACGGCGAAGACGATGTCGGTGGCGAAGACGGCCACGACCACCACCGCGAGCGGGGTGAGCATGCGGCGCCCGTTCTCCCGCACGGAGAGGCGGGGGCCGCGGTAGTCGTCGGTGATGGGCATGAAGCGCCGGATGAGGCGGACCGAGCGCATCTGCGACACGTCGACGTCGTGCCCGTTGCCGCGGACCTGGTCGAGGAGGATCTTGACCGCCGTCGCCAGGAGGATGCCGCCGAAGAGCAGGAACGCCCAGCTCAGGTTCGCCAGGACGGCCGCGCCGAGCGCGATGAAGACGCCGCGCAGGACCAGCGCCCCGACGATGCCCAGCAGGAGGACGCGCTGCTGGAACGCCGGCGGTACCGCGAAGGCGCTGAGCAGCAGCATGAAGACGAACAGGTTGTCGACCGACAGCGACTTCTCGACCAGGTACCCGGTGAGGTACTGCACGCCGGTCGACGACCCGAAGGCGGCCCAGATCCAGCCGCCGAAGGCGAGGGGGAGGGCGATGTAGAAGGCGCTCCACCCGAGGGCCTCGCGCATCGACACCTCGTGCGGGCGCCGGGTGATGAGGAAGTCGACGACCAGCAGGGCGATGACGGCCAGGATGGTCACGGCCCACATCGTGGGGCCGGCGATCGACGTCAGGGCAGGGGCAGCGTTCGATGCTGTCGCGAGCAAGGAGTCTCCAAAGTAGTCGGCTCCGAGGTCTCCTTCGCCTTGGTGGGTGCCAAGGCCGCCGCCCGAGGTCGCTGGTGCGCCGTAATGACCGGACGATGTTGGTGAAGTACTCCCCCCGCGACCACCAGTCTACGGCACGTTCGTGGCGACCGGCATCCGGCGGGCCAGGCGGCCGATCGTGTCGAGCAGGTCGCGCACACCGCGCGGCGGGCGTGCGCCCGCCCAGACCGCCGTCAGCGGGCGGACGGCGCGCACACCCTCGATCCGTACCGGCACCATGCGGCCGGCCCGGACGTCCTCGCGCGCCGCGAGCGAGCTCAGCGCTCCCGGGGCGGTCCCCGCCGTCACCGTGCTGCGTACGCCGAGCGTCGTGGACAGCACCGCCGCCGGCTCCGCGGCCAGCGGGTGGCCCGCCGCCGCCAGGGCATCCTCCAGCGCCTGGCGCGTGCCGCTGCCCGGTTCGCGGAGCACGAGGCTCGTGCGTGCCAGGATCTCCGGCGAGACCGTGCCCCGCCGCGCCCACGGGTGACCGGCCGGCACCACGATCACCACCTCGTCCTGCGCGATGGTGACGGACCCGAGGTCGGCGGGCACCGTCGGCGCCTCGATGAAGCCGAGCTCCACGGTGCCGCCGCGCACGGCGTCGGCCACGCCGATGCTGTTCGCGGTGCTGAGCTGCACGGCCGGGCTCGCGTCGCCCACCGACGCGCGCCACCGTGCGATCCACTCGGGCAGCAGGTGCTCGGCGATGGTGAGGCTCGCCGCGACGCGCAGCGTCCGGCCGCGGCCCGCGCGCAGGGACTCGACCGAGTCGGTGAACTCGCGGGCGGCGGCCAGGAGCGGTTCCGCCCAGGCCACCACGAGCTCGCCGACGGCGGTCAGCGTGGAACCCCGGGGGGACCGGCTCAGCAGGACGACGTCGAGCCGCGACTCCAGGGACCGGATGCGCAGGGACACGGCCTGCTGCGTGACGCCCAGCCGGCCCGCGGCCGCCGTGAGGCTGCCGGACTCGGCCACGGCGGCGAGCGCCGTCAGTGCCTCCAGGTCCGGACCGCGCTCCATCCCGGCTCCCCCCACCGTTCGAGGACACAAGCGTAGCTTGTGCCCTGCGAAGGGACTGCCCCTACCCGAGGCGGCCCCGCGGGCGGACCGTAGGCGGTATGGCCCACGCACTGCTTCCCACCCCGCCGGTACCGACCACCGGAGGTGGCGCGTCGGAGCCTGCCACCGGAAGCGGTACCCCGGAACCACCGCGCCGGCGCCGGGTGCTGTTCCGGGGCCTGGAGTCGCCGTCCGACGCCGTCTCCGCCGTCACGCCCAACTGGTTCGCCGCGGTCATGGGCACCGGCATCGTCGCGAACGCCGCCGTGACCCTGCCCGTGCAGGTGCCCGGTCTGCGCGCGGCCGCGACCGTCGTCTGGGGCGCCGCGACCCTGCTGCTCCTGGTGCTGGCGGGCGCGACCGTCGCGCACTGGGTCCGCTTCCCCGCGGTGGCGCGCGGGCACCTGCTGCACCCCGTCACGGGGCACTTCTACGGGGCGCCCGCGATGGCCCTGCTCACCGTCGGTGCCGGGACCCTGCTGGTCGGCACCGACGTGCTCGGCCCGGCCGCGGCCCTGACCGTGAGCGCCGTCCTGTGGACGCTGGGCACGTGCCTCGGCCTCGTGACCGCGGTGCTCGTGCCCTACCTCACCTTCACGCGGTACGACCTGGCCGACGACGCCGCGTTCGGCGGCTGGCTCATGCCCGTCGTGCCGCCGATGGTCTCCGCGGCGACCGGCGCCCTCCTCGTGCCGCACGTCCCGGCGGGGCAGTGGCGGCTCACCCTGCTGCTGGCCTGCGGCGGCATGTTCGGGACGAGCCTGATCGCGTCCCTCGTGATCATCACGCTCGTCTGGTCACGCCTCGCACGGCACAAGACCGGACCCGCCGCGACCGTGCCGACCCTGTGGATCCTGCTGGGCCCGCTCGGGCAGTCGGTCACCGCGGCGAACCTGCTGGGCGGCGTCGCGTACACGGTGCTCGGCCCGCACGCATCGCGCGCGGTCGAGCTGGCCGCCGTGCTCTACGGCCTGCCGGTGCTCGGGTTCGCGCTGCTCTGGGCGGCCGTCGCCCTCGCGGTCACGGTGCGGACGGCGCGGGCGGGCCTGCCGTTCGGGCTGACGTGGTGGTCCTTCACCTTTCCGGTCGGCACCTGTGTCACGGGAGCGAGCGCCCTCGCGCTGCACACGGGCGCGGTGGCGCTCCAGGTGCTCGCCGTCACGCTCTACGTGGCGCTCCTCGGCGCCTGGGGAACCGTGGCCGCACGCACGTTCCGGGGTGCGGTCCTGGACGGCACGCTCCTCGCACCGCACCGTGCGTGAGGAGCGTGCCGTCCGCTGCCTCAGGAGGCAGGTGCCGCGCTCGGCGTGAGGACGCGCGCCATCGCCTGCGCGCGCACGCTCAGCTCCGCCGCCTTGAACGCGTGCTCCTGCGTCATCGCGGTCTCGGTGCGCTCCAGGCAGTCGAGGATGAGCCGGCCGAAGTACGGGTAGCCCACGTTCCCCTTGGCGACCAGGTGGCGCTCGCCCTCGCCGTTCGCCAGGAACACGTGCCCCGGCCCCTCGTCCGTGCCCACGTTCACGTACTTGCGCAGCTCGATGTAGCCGTCGGTGCCGAGGATGAACGTGCGGCCGTCGCCCCAGGTGCTGAGCCCGTCGGGCGTGAACCAGTCGACGCGGCAGTAGCCTGCCGCACCGTTGTCCATGACGATGTTGGCCTCGCCGAAGTCGTCCAGCTCCGGGTGCTCCGGGTGGTTGTAGTTGGCGATGGCGGCGTGCGTGACGGTCGCGTCCTCGGCGCCCGCGTAGTGCAGCATCTGCTCGAAGTTGTGGCTGCCGATGTCGCACAGGATGCCGCCGTACCGCTCCTTCTCGAAGAACCAGTCGGGGCGGCCCGTGCCCAGGCGGTGCGGGCCGAGGCCCATGACCTGGAGCACCCGGCCGATCGCGCCCCGCTCCACGAGCTGGTCGGCCAGCACGGCGGCCTCGACGTGGATGCGCTCCGAGTAGTACACGGCGTACTTGCGCCCGGTCCGCGCCGTCGCCTCCCGGGCGGCGTCGAGCTGCTCCAGCGTGGTCAGCGGGGCCTTGTCCGTGAAGTAGTCCTTGCCCGCCTCGATCGCGCGCAGGCCGAGGGCCGCCCGCTCCGACGTCACGGCGGCACCGGCCACCAGGCGCACCTCGTCGTCGTCGAGCACCTCCTGCTCGCTGCGGGCGACGCGGACGTCGGGGAACTTGGCGCGGAACGCCTCCACCTTGGCCGGGTCCGGGTCGTAGACCCACTTCAGGGTGCCGCCCGCCGACCGCAGGCCGTCGCACATGCCGTAGATGTGCCCGTGGTCCAGCCGCGCGGCGGCGAAGGGAAAGTCGCCCGCACCCACCACGGGGTCGGGAATCGGCTCGGGGGCGTAGCTCGCGCCGCTGGTCGCACTCATGTGGTCTGCTCCTGTGGTGTTCTGCTGGTGCCGCCCTGGTCGTCCTGGTCCTGGTCCTGGTCCTGGTGCGGGGCGCGGGTCACGCGGTGCTGCTGCCCACCGTGATGGCGCCGGGCAGGTCGCCCACCGACCCCGTCTTCTCGAAGAAGTGCGGCGCCCGCTCCACGAGCGTGCCCGTGCGGTAGTACGGGTCCTCGGGCCGCAGCGGCAGGTCGACCGTGCGGCGCTCGATGCCCGCCTGGTAGATCGCGGTGACCAACTCGACGGCGCGGCGTCCGTCGGCGCCGGTCACCGCAGGTGCGCGGCGCTCGCGGACCGCCGCCAGCGTGTCGCCGATCTGGCCCGGGTGCCCGAGGTGGGGCAGCGGCTCCCGGGCCGCGGCCAGCGCCTCGATCTGCGCCACCCGGTCGGGGTCGCCACCGGGAGCGGGGAAACCGTTCGGCTGGGGAGCGGAGGCCACGACCTTCCAGGGCTGGGCGACGCTCGCGTGCCGGCCCTGGACGACGATCGTCTGCTCCTCGCCGTGGTGCACCACGGAGCTGGTCACCTCGGCCAGGGCGCGGTCGTACTGCAGCACGGCCACGGACAGGTCCTCGACCTCGGCGTTCTCGTGCGCGGCGTTGGTCAGGACGGCGGTGACCGCGCGGGGCGCGCCGAGCATCCACAGGGTCAGGTCGAGGTGGTGGATCGCGTGGTTGAGCGTGCACCCGCCGCCCTCCGACTCCCACGTGCCGCGCCACCACAGGTCGTAGTACGCGGTGCTCCGCCACCAGGCGGAGCTCACCTGGACGTGCGAGACGGGCCCGGCGAGACCCGAGTCCAGCACCTCCTTGAGCGTGGCCATGTCGTCACGGAACCGGTTCTGCGCGACGACGGACAGCACGCGGTCGTGCTCGGCGGCAGCCGCGATCATCGCGTCGCACTCCTCCAGGGAGGGTGCCATCGGCTTCTCCACCAGCACGTCCACGCCGGCGCGCAGGGCGGTGACGGCCAGCTCGGCGTGGGTCGACGGCGGCGTCGTGATGCTCACCAGGTCGAGGTCCTCGGCGGCGAGCAGGTCCTCGATGCTCTCGTAGGCCCGCGCGTCGGGCACCTGGAGCCGTGCGCGCTGCTCGGCGGCCTTGCCGGGGACGATGTCGCACACGGCCACGACCTCGCACTCCTGGGCGAAGCGGCGGTATCCCTCGGCGTGCGCACCGGCGATACCCCCGGTGCCGACGATGCCGATCTTCAGCATGCTTCCTCCGGTTGACGTCGTCATCACCGCTGTATCATACGTATGATGCAGCGGTTCATCATCGTCACGGGCCGGTGCGTGCGTTGTCAAGGCCGGATCGGGCCGGTCGACTCCCGCCAGACCACGTGCTGCAGCGGCGCGGTCGGCTCGGGGGCCTCCTCGCCCCGCACCGCCGCGAGCAGCCGGCGCATGGCACGGCGGCCGGCCTCCCGGAAGTCCACGGGGATCGTGGTGAGCGACGGTGTGGTGTACGCGCTGAACTCGGCGTCGTCCCAGCCCGTCACGACGAGGTCGCCCGGCACCGACCACCCACGGTCCGTCGCGCCCCGCAGCACGCCGAGCGCCACGTTGTCGTTCGCTGCGATCACCGCGAGCGGCGGCGCGTCGTCGGGCAGGGCGAGGATCGCCGCACGGCCTGATGCGGGCGACCACGCCCCGCCGACGACGCCGAGCGACTCGACGCCGTGCCGGGCGACCTCGGCCAGGTAGACGTCCCGGCGGGCGCGTGCCGAGGCGAAGTGCTCGGGACCGGCCACGTGCAGGAACCGCCGGTGCCCGGCCTCGACGAGCGCGCCGATCACGGTGCCGAGCAGGCCGGCGTCGGCGAGCTCGCCGGTGGTGCGCATCTGCTCGTCGAACGCCGTGACGGCGACGACGGGCGCGGCGTCGTCGTCGAGGGAGAGGGCCTCCCGGACGACGGGCAGGAAGGTCAGGACGCCCTCGACCTGACCGCCGCGTGCCAGGTCAGCGACGCGCTCGGTGCGGTCCTCGGCGGTCCCGTCCACGCTGTGCGTGTCCACGGCGTAGCCCGCCTCGGCCGCGACCTCGGCCGCGCCCGTGAACATGCGCAGCCGGTTGTCCACGGTGGCGCCGGTGACGACGGCGAGCCGCCCCGACCGCTGGGTGCGCATCGACCGCGCCGCGAGGTTGGGCCGGTAGCCCATCGAGGCCGCCACCGCCAGCACGTGCTCCCGCGTCCGGGGCGCGATGGTGCCCTTGCCGGACAGGGCGTAGGAGACCGTCGACTGCGAGACTCCCGCGGCGCGCGCGACGTCGTGGCTCGTGGGGTGGCGGGCTGGCACGGTCACAGTGTCCCCTGGGGTGGTGGGCAGGTGCATCAGCGCACGGCCGTGGCATGCGGGCGGCATGCGGTGCTATGTGATGTATGTCCCTATGGTCATACGTGACTATTGATTGACTATGCAACTACAAACCGGTCAAATGAGTCATGCCGTGGGATGGTGTCGGCCCGCACGAGCTGCAGTCCGCCCGAAGCTCCCTACGTTTTCCTTGGGGGAAGTCGTGTCATCTGAGAGTGCGAACCGCAACGACCACCGGCATCGAGCCGACGACGGGACCCGGGGGACGACCCGGGTCGCGGTGACCGGGTACGGCGCTCTGACCCCGCTCGGCCTCGGGGCCGAGCCGACCTGGTCGGCGCTCCGGGCCGGGCGGTCGGGGATCCGGCACATCGGCGTCGACGTCGCGGACAACGCCCCCGTCCGGATCGCGGGCACGATCGATCCCGCCTACGTGGAGGCGGTGCCGGTCCGGGAACGGCGCAGGCTCGACCGCGCGGAGCAGTACACCCTGCTCGCGGGCCGGGAGGCGTGGGCGATGGCCGGCCGCCCGGAGGTCGACCCGGACCGGCTGGCGACCTCCGTCGGCACCGCGTACGGCGGCATCGGGTCGATCGGGATCCAGGAGCACGTGCGGGTGACCGAGGGCCCGCGGCGGGTGTCGCCCCATCTGGTGACGATGCTGCTGCCGAACGGTCCCGCGGCCTGGCTGTCCATCGAGCTCGGGGCCCGTGCCGGTGCGCACGCGCCGACCACGGCGTGCGCGGCGGGCGCCCAGGGGCTCGCGACCGGTCTGGACCTCATCCGCGCGGGCCGGGCGGACGTCGTCGTCGCCGGGGGCGCGGACGCGGGCGTCACCCCGCTGTCGCTGACCGGGTTCGCCCAGATGCGGGCGCTGTCGACCAACCCGGACCCGGCCGCCGCGTCGCGCCCCTTCGACCAGGACCGGGACGGTTTCGTCCTCGCGGAGGGCGCCGTCGTGCTGGTGCTCGAGCGCGAGGACCACGCCCGGGCCCGCGGCGCGACCGTGTACGGCTACCTCGACGGCGCCTCCGTCACGTCCGACGGCCGGGACATCGTCAACGCCGACCCCGCCAACCAGGCACGGACCATCACCGCGGCGCTGCGCGACGCCGACGCCGGGCCGGCCGACGTCGGCCTGGTCCACGCGCACGCCACCTCGACCCCCGCGGGCGACCGCAACGAGTCCGACGCGCTGACCGGCGCCGGGATCACGGCACCGGTGACCGCCACGAAGTCCATGACGGGGCACATGCTCGGAGCCTCCGGGGCGGCCGGGGCGCTGGCCGCGCTGCTGGCCCTGCGCGACCACGTCATCCCGCCCACCGTGAACACCGAGAAGGTCGACCCGGAGATCCCGCACGACGTCGTCACCGAGGCGCGGCGAACCGACGCGGACCTCGCGCTGGTGAACTCGTTCGGGTTCGGTGGGCACAACGTGGCGCTCGTGGTGCGGAGCCGCTGAGGCGGTGGCCCGGGCGGCGGTCAGCGCCGCCCGGGCGTCCGCGCGGCGTCGTCGTGCGTGTGCCGGGGTACGCGGAGCAGGCCGAGCTCCTGCGCCCGCGCCAGCGCCTCCCGGCGTCGCGAGACCCGGAGCTTGCGGTAGACGGAGCGGATCTGCGTGCGCACGGTGGTCACCGCCACGCCGAACCGTGCGGCGGCCTGCTCGGCGGTGAGGCCGGTGGCGAGCGCGCGCAGCACCTCCCGTTCTCGTGGCGTCAGGTGCACCAGCGGCTCCGGGGGCGGTGGGACGTGCCGGACGGTCACGGTGCCGGTGCGCAGCGGGTCCGGGACCCGGGCGAGCGCCGCCAGCTCGCCGAGCACGTCACGGGGCAGCGTGAGGAACGGGAGGACGTGCGCCGGCGTCGACCGCAGCCCGACGGCGGTCCGGAACGAGTCCCCGGCCCGCTCCCGCTGCCCCGACCGCAGGGCGGTGACGGCCTGGACCAGGTGGTGGCCCATCAGGTCGCCGACCGGCAGGTCGCGGTGCTGGAGCGCCTCCGCGGACAGCCGGGCCGCCTCGTGGTGCTCGCCGGCCAGGGCGTGCGCCCAGGCGGCGTGCAGGACCAGGGAGTCGACCTCCGCGTACCGGTCGGCGAGGTGGAGCACGCGGGTGCCGGCGCCGGCCCGTAGCAGCAGCGTGGCCTCGGCGCGGAGCACGAGCTCGCCGGTGAGCGTGGTGGGGTCCGGGTGGAGGGCGCCGTGCTCGTGCCGCGCGCGGTCGAGCAGGCGCAGACCGCGCTGGGGGTCGCCGAAGGACGCCTCGTAGGTGGCGGCCGCGTGGGCCACGAAGGGCCAGAGGTCGAGGTGCTCGGTCGCGGGCCCGATCCGGTGCAGGAGCTGTGCGGCGCGCGTGGCGTCCCCCTCGTGCACGGCCGTCAGCGCCCGGGCGATCTCGGCTCCGGCACCCGTCAGGCGCGTGATCCAGGCGTCCACCGTCCCGGACTCCTCGGCGGCGGTGAGCCAGGTGCGGGACAGGTCGAGATGGCCGCGGTACGCGGTGAGCAGCGCGAGGTGCGCGGCGGCACCCGGCGCGGCGAAGTGGGCGTGGGGCGGGTCGCCCGCCTCGGCGTGCGCCCTCGTGAGCAGCCGGGTGGCCCGGTCGAACGCCCCGGCCAGCAGCGCCGCGAGCCCGCGCTCCGCCGACAACCACCCCGGCCGCGCGGCGGCCCCGGTGCCCGACGCGGCCTGGTGCCCGGTGCCCAGCGTGGTCTGCGCGTCGGTCCAGGCCCCCAGCCGCTCGGCCCGCTCGTGGTCGCCCCGGAGGCGTTCGGCGACGACGGCGACCGTGCCCGCCGTGCCGAGGTCGCCGGGCCGGGTCACCGACGCCAGGCGCCTGCCGAACCGCAGGCCCGTGGCGGTGTAGAGCTGGCGTGCCCGGCGCAGCTGCCGGAGGTCGCCGTCGGCCAGGCCGGTGCGGTGGTGGGCGAGCAGGGCCGCGTGCGCCAGCCGTGGCCGGGCCTCGACGGTGGCCGCGGGCAGGCCCTGCACCGCACTCAGCACCTCGGGGGCGAACCTGCCCGGCAGGTCGTACCAGAGGGCGTCGAAGAGCACCTCGAAGCGGTCGGGATCACCGGACGCGAGCCCGGCGCGGACGTCCGCCCCGGTCGGGAGGTCGGACGGTCGCGGCACCTTTCGGATCCTGCCGTGGCGCCCGGGCGCGCGCCTCGGCCGGCCGGGGTGATCCGGGTGGTGAGACCGATGAAGTACCGGAGGAACTTCGGCGCCGTGCCCGGAGCCGGGTCGTCCGGCCGACGTCTGTGGTGGGAGCGGGAAGCACGCGAGCGACGCGTGTGAACAGGAAAGGAAACCCATGCACAGTCCGTCACAAGACCGTCGCACCGGTCGCAGGAGAAGAGGTCGTCACGTCGAGGTGGCTCCGGGGGCGCGGGACTCCCGGCGCAGTCTGCTCAGGCGCTTGATCGGTGGTGCGATGGCCGCCGTGACGGCGTGCAGCGGGCTCGTCGCCACGGCCGCGCCGCCCGCGTCCGCCGAGACCGTCTACGAGATCGACGGGGAGTGGGAGGCGAGCACGCCGGACACCGTGGGCCGCGGTGACGTGGTCAACGCCGTCTGGCGGATCAACGTCAACGACGACGAGGAGGCGCCGGCCAACGACCCCGTCGACGACGTGACGTTCACGGTCACCCTCGACAGGGGGCGGTTCAACGAGATCCCGGACCTGTGCCTCAAGGCCGACGTCGACCCGGTCTCGGCGATCTCCGCCGACGGCCGGACGCTCACCTGCAACCTGGGCACCGTCGAGCAGGGCACGGCGGTGATCGTGCAGACACCCGTGGTGGTCGAGGGCGAGACGGGCGAGGAGCTCACCGCCGTCGGCGAGACCAACGGGCTGGAGATGCCGCTGGACCCGATCGCCATCGAGAACGACTTCGCGATGGACATGCAGTTCGGCGGCAACACCACGTACTACCAGTGGGACGAGAACTACCGGTCGGTCGACCTGGACCTGGAGTGGGCACTGCGACTGGGCAAGGGCTCTGATCCTGGTCCCGACAGCGTGACCTACCGGCTGCGCTTCACCGAGAGCAACGGGGCGCCGGTCACCATCGGCACGAAGTACAACGGTGACACCGGCTGCACGCCGTTCAACGGCTACCGGGCCACCGGAGTCCCGTGGTCGGAGCTGCCGAACTACCCGGCCGACCAGCAGACGTCCTTCGTGGACAGCTGCACGCTGACGCCGGTCGCGGGCCAGCCGGGTGTGTTCGACCTGCGGCTGACCGGGATCAACTACGACCTCGCCACCGTGCCGCGGTACGACTCGACGGTCGAGCGGAACCCGCTGCCGACGGACTGGAACTACATCGCGAGCGGCAGCCTGTGGCTCCACGTCGCCACGAACCAGTCCGGCTCGCTCACCGTGCAGTCGAACGCCCCGACCTACACCTCGACGACCGGGCTGCGGTCCACCGACCTCCCGGGCAACAACAGCACCAGCAAGACCTATGTGCTGCCCGGTCGGTGGGCAGCCGCGTGGTACCGCCCCTTCACGGGGGCCGGCGGGACCAACTGGGACGACACCTACCGGGTCTCGCCCGGCACGACGGTGATGCAGTACCTCAACAACACCGCCGCCCGCCTGAACGCGCCCCCGACGGCGCAGCACGGCCAGTGCCTGGTGTTCGACACGACGTACGTCACGTACACCCCGCCGCCGGCCGGAACTGCCTTCCCGGCGATCCGCGGCTTCGCCCCCACGGGGGACGGCGGTGCGAGCGAGCTGGACAACCCGCCGGCGATCCAGTACTACGTGGGCAACGTCGCCAACCCGAACACGTTCAACTGCGGCTCCAACCCGGCGGGCTGGACCACGACCCAGCCCGCGGACCTGTCGACCGTGCAGGCCATCCGGATCCTCTACCCGGACTCGCTGCTCACGGCCGAGGGCTTCAACGGCATCCAGTTCGTCGGCTACACGACGATCAAGGACAACGTGCGGCCCGGCCAGGACATCTGGATGTTCGGCTCGGTCTACAACCCGGTCAGCGGTGTCTGGGAGGGTCCGGGCGAGCCCTGGAACTCGTCGGACATCACGGCCACGCCGGGTACGCGGTACCCGTTCACGAACGGGCGCCGTGACATCCTGCGGACCGTCACCGCCACCCCGGCGATCCGGAAGGCCGCGAGCCAGTCGACCGTCAAGCCGGGTGAGCCCGGGACGTTCACGCTGACCTACTCGGCGAACGGCTCGGGCGCGATCCCCGACACGGTGGACGGCTACGTGATCACCGACACGCTCCCGGCGGGCATGACCTACGTCGCGGGGTCCGCGAACCCGGCGCCCGTGGTGACCACCAACGCGGCAGGGCAGCAGATCCTGCGATGGACCCTGAACGATGTGCCGACCAACGAGGAGCACACCCTGACGTATCAGGCCGTGGCCGGTAACTCGGTCCGACCAGGTCAGGTGCTCACCAACACGGCCACCAGCACCTTCGGCGGAACGACCACACCGCCGGCGACCTCCCAGGTCACGATCACCACGAACGGTCAGACCCTGATCGGCAAGAGCACCGACCAGTGGTTCATCGCCAACCCGGACGGTTCCGGCGACGGCACGGGCTCGTGGACGGTGACGCTCAAGTCCGAGGACCCGCTGCCCCAGCGGTTCACGGACACGATCGACATCCTCCCGTACAACGGGGACGGCCGTGGCACGGACTACGCGGGCACCTACCGCGTGACCGGCGTCGACGTCCCGGCGGGTGCCACGGTCTACTACACGGACGCGGACCCGGCCACGCTCTCGGACGACCCCGCGCACGCCTCGAACGGCGCCGCCGGCAACCCCGCGGGCAACACGGTGGGGTGGACCACGACCGTGCCCGCCAACCCGACGGCGGTCCGCGTGATCGGCGGTCAGCTCGCCCCGGGCGCGTCGCTCGCCTTCAAGATCACCATCGAGACCGACGGCGCCGACCCGGGCGACGTCTGGGTCAACCGTTCCCAGGCGCGGGCCGAGCACACCCGGCTCGTCATGCGCACGTCCGAGCCGCTGACCATGGGCACGATGTACTCGGCGTCGCTCAAGAAGTACGTCCAGGCCGCCGACGGCACCTGGCACGACGCCAACGACCCGGCCGACTACCCGGTCTTCCGGGAGGGCGAGACCGTCCGGTACCGGATCGTCGTGGAGAACACCGGCCAGGGCACGCTGACGAACGTCGTCGTCTCCGACGACAAGCAGCCCGAGCTCGGGTCGTTCACCGTCGACGAGCTGGCGCCCGGTGACACCGAGACGCACGAGTTCGAGATCACGGCGGACGCCGCCGACGGCGACACCGTGGTCAACAACGCGTGCGCCGAGGCGGACCAGCCGGACGACTCGGAGACGCCGCCGGAGATCAACTGCGACCCGGCCGGGTTCGACATCGACGGCGAGCCGACGCACGAGAAGACCCTGATCTCCGCCACGCCGATCGGCGGCGGTCAGTGGGAGGTCGTGTACGGGATCGAGGTCACCAACGTCTCGCCCGCGGCGACGTCGTACTCCCTGGAGGACACGCTGCACTTCACCGACGAGGCGGACATCGTCTCGGCGCAGGTGACGGCATCGCCCGACGGCGTGACGCTGACCGATCCCGCCTGGGACGGGCAGGGCGACGTGAGCATCGCGTCCGGCGTCCCGCTCCTGGGCAACGACGACGACGGCTACGCGGCGCACGAGTACGAGCTGACCGTGATCGCGGACGTGCCGCTGCAGGTGCCCGGTGCGGGCAGCGCGGACGACCCGACCGAGTGCGGTCCGGACGGTGACGACTCGGACACCGCGTTCAACAACACGTCGCAGATGACGGACGCCCGGGACGAGACCGAGGAGGACCAGGCCTGCGCCGAGATCCCCTCGATCGACATCACGAAGTCCATCAGCGAGGGTCCGGTCCCGAACGGGGACGGCACCTGGACGGTCACCTACGACATCGTCGCGAAGAACTCCGGCAGGGCCGACGGCGAGTACGACATGACCGACAGGATGACGGCGGACGGTGACCTGGTCATCGAGTCCGGCCGGGTCGTCACGACCCCGGACGGCGTCACGGCGTCGCCCGGCTGGACCGGCCTGGGGGCCGACCAGACCTCGCCGGAGAACGTCATCGCCTCGGGCGTGAACCTGCCCGCCGGGGAGAGCCACACCTACCAGGTGGAGGTGGTCCTCTCGATCGACGACGAGGACGGCGCCGTGGTGATCACGCCGTGCTCGGCCGACCCGGGCGAGAACGGCGGCCTGTCGAACACCGCGCAGATCGAGCACAACGACCTGACGGACGACGACGCGGCGTGCGTCACGGTCGCGTACATCACCGTGGACAAGACGGTGGCCGAGGGCCCGACGCCGAACGGCGACGGAACCTGGACGGTCGTCTACGACGTCGTCGCCGAGAACGTCGGGGCGGCCGCCGGTGAGTACGACGTGTACGACCAGCTCCGCCTGGGCGGCGACGTCGACGTGGTGCGCAAGGGCGTGACCGGCCCGGCCGGCGTGTCCCTGGCGAGCGGCTGGACCGGCCTGGGGGACACGCCCGACGCGGCGGAGAACCTGATCGCCACCGGGGTGAGCCTGGACGCGGGCGCGACCCACAGGTACCAGGTCGAGATCGTCGTCTCGCTCGACGAGGAGACGGTCGACCCCGGCACCCTGGTCTGCCCGCCCCCTGGGTCGGGCGAGAGCGGCGGCCTGGCCAACGGCACGCTGCTGGACCACAACGGGATCGTGGGCGAGGACGAGGTCTGCCCGACCCTGCCGCTGATCACCATCGACAAGACGATCAGCGACGGCCCGACGCCGAACGGCGACGGGACGTGGACCATCACCTACGACCTGGTCGCGAGCAACATCGGCCAGGCCGAGGGCGACTACGACCTGACCGACCGGCTGCGGTACGGGGCCGGCATCGAGGTCAAGTCGGCCGAGGTGATGAAGGCCCCGGACGGCGTCACGCCGTCGGCCGGCTGGACCGGCCGGGGTGCGGACGGGTCCGACGAGAACGTCGTCGCGACCGACGTGGCCCTGCCCGCCGGGGACAGCCACACCTACCAGGTGGAGGTGGTCGTCTCGCTCGACGAGGGGGTCGTCACGCCGGACACGCTCCGGTGCCCGGAGCCCGGGTCCGGCGAGGCCGGTGGCCTGGCGAACGTCGGTGAGCTCACGCACAACGGCGAGACCCAGGACGACGACGTGTGCGCGCCGCTGCCGCTGATCGACATCACCAAGTCCCTCGCGGGCGCGGTGACGCCGGTCGACGGCGAGGACGGGGTGTACGACGCGAGCTACGAGATCACGGTCACCAACCGTGGCCCGGGCGCCGGCGCGTACGACCTGGACGACACCCTCGAACCCGGGGCGGGGGTGACGGTGGTGGGCGTCCAGGACGTCACCACCGATGCTCCGGACCCGGCCGGGATCAACCCCGGCTTCGACGGTGCCGACGACCCGCGGATCGTCAGCGACCAGCCCATCGCCGAGGCACCCCGCGCCCCGGTGGTGCACACCTACCGGGTCACGGTGCGGTACGCGGTCGACCTCGGTGCGGTCGACGTGCCCGACACCGCCGAGTGCACGCTCGACGGCGGCACCATCGACGGGGCGCTGAACAACGTCGCCGCCGTCACCTGGAACGGCATCGAGGATGCCGACGACGAGTGCGTGCGCCCCGGCAAGCCGACCCTGGACAAGTCCCTGGTCTCGGCCAAGCCCGTCGGGGACGGCACCTGGAAGGTGGTCTACGACCTGACCGTGGGCAACGTCGGCACCGAGCCGACCACGTACGACCTGGACGACGAGCTCCTCTTCGCCTCGGTCGTCACCCCGCGGGACGTCAAGGTCACCGGCCCGAAGGGCGTGACCCTGAACCAGGGGTTCGACGGTGACGGCGACCAGCGCATCGCCACCGACGTACGGATCGCAGGCCTGGACGACAAGGGCTACGCCCCGCACGTCTACCGGGTGACCGTGCTCGCGGAGGTCCCGCTGCACTTCGCGGAGGGCGACGTGGACGACGACGGGACGGGCTCGCCGGCCTGCACCGCGCCGCCCGGCCGCAACCTCCTCGAGCAGGGCCTGAACAACGCCGCGACCCTGACCGACGAGACCGGCGGCACGCAGACCGACACGGACTGCGCGCCCGTACCGTCGATCGACATCACCAAGTCCGTGGTCGGCGACCCGGTGGCCGGCAAGGACGGGACGTGGACGGTCACGTACGCGATCACGGCGGTCAACACCGGCGCCGCGGCGGGCGAGTACACCCTGACCGACCGGCTGCGGTTCGGTACGGGGATCCGGGTCGCCTCGGCCGAGGTGACGGACACGCCGCAGGGTGTGACCGCCGCCCGGACGTGGACGGGTCGGGGAGCCGACGGGGCTGCCGCGAACGTGGTGGCCACCGACGTGAACCTGCCCGCCGGGGGCAGGCACACCTACCGGGTGCAGGTGCGGGCCGTCGTCCCCGACGACTCGCGCGACGCCGTCGCGCTCGCCTGCCCCGAGCCTGGATCAGGCCGGCCCGGCGGGTTCGCGAACACGGCCGGGATCGGGCACAACGACCTGGCCGACACCGCGGAGGCCTGCGCCACCCCGCCGGGGCACGAGCCCCCGCCGGACGCCACGCCGCCCGCGAAGACGCCCCCGCCGCTGGCGATGACGGGTGCGGACCTCGGCTGGATCATCGCGGGAGCGGCGCTCCTGATCCTGCTCGGGGCGGCGGCCCTCGTCATCGCGCACCAGCGACGCAGCACCCGCTGACGCGACGGCGAGGTCCTGGACCGGGAGCCCCGCCGGCAGCCGCTTCCCTCGGCTGCCGGCGGGGCTCCCGCCGTGTGCGGACGCCGTGCGCGGACGCCGCGCCGGCGTCCGTCACCGACGGGCGGGCCGCCCGTCAGTAGAACCCGTGACCACCCTCACCGACGCACCGGCACGAGTCCAGCGACCGACGTACTACCGGGCGGTCGACGGCCTGCGCGGCGTCGCCGTGCTCTCCGTGCTGATGTATCACACGAACCTCTACGACAACGGCCTGTTCGGCGTGGACCTGTTCATGGTGCTGTCCGGCTTCCTCATCACCGTCACGCTCCTGCGCGAGGCGGAGCGGACCGGCCGGATCAGCCTGCCGGCCTTCTACCGGCGGCGCGCCAAGCGGCTCCTCGTCCCGCTCTCGGTCGTGCTGGGCGCCACGGCGGTCGCCGTGGCCCGGCTCGGGCGCGCCGACGAGGCCGACCGCGTGCTGCAGCAGGGCATCGCCTCGCTGTTCCACGTCGCCAACTGGGAGCAGATCGCCCGCGGCGACTCGTACTGGGACGTCATGGGCGTGCCGGGACCGCTGTCGCACATGTGGTCGCTGTCGCTCACCGAGCAGTTCTACCTGGTGTGGCCGCCGTTGCTGGCACTCGTCTGCGCCGTCGTCACCCGGCGGCGGCACGCGGTGGTCGCGGGGCTGGCGGTGGGCGCGGCCGTGGCGATGACAGCCGTGACCGTGCTGACCTACGACGGCGCCAATGCGGACCTGCTGTACCTGGGCACCCACACGCACGGCGTGGGGCTGATGGTCGGCGCGATCGCCGCCGTCGTGCTCGTAGGGACCCTCCGGCGCCGGGCCGCCGGGGTTCCGCCGCGCGTCGTCCTGTCCGGCCGTGTGGCGGGGGTGGTGACGTGCGCCCTGCTGGCGGCGATCGTGGCGGTGTCCGTGCGGACGAGCACCTACACGGAACCGTGGCTGTACCGGGGCGGCGGCATGACGGTCGTCGCGGTCCTCGGGGCGGGGCTGGTCCTCGCCCTGACGCGCGAGGACACCGCCGTGGCGCGGCTCTTCTCGGCCACCCCGCTGGTCGAGGCCGGCAAGCTCTCCTACGCGCTCTACCTGGTCCACATGCCGTTCTTCTGGGTCCTGCAGAAGACGCTGCCGGACCCCCGGCCGGCCGTCGTCGCGCTGGTGGGGATACCGCTGTCGGTCGTGCTGGCCGCCTTCGTACACCACATCGTGGGCGAGCCCGTGCGGATCCGGCGCTGGAACCGAGCGGGTGGGGTCTCCTTCGCGGTGCTCGGCGTCGCCGTCTGCGGGGCCCTGGTGGTCGCGCCCACCCTGGTCCGGCAGGAGTCGGGTGCGGGTGACGTCCGGGTGCTGGTCCTCGGGGACTCGTTGGGTCACGACTTCGCGACGGCACTGACGACGTCCGCCCCCGAGGAGTTCGCGGTGACGGACGCGGCCTTCAACGGCTGCGGCGTGTTCAGCCCGCAGACCAGCCGGACCACGGCGGTCGAGCAGGGCCCTGCGCCCGGCTGCCTGCCGTGGGAGCGGCGCTGGCGCGATGCGGTCCGTGAGTCCGCGCCCGACGTCGTGGTCGTCAACCTGGCCTGGGACGGCGCCGAGCAGCGGGTCGGCGGACGGTGGATGAACCCCTGCTCGCGCGAGTACGCCGCACGGTACGTCCGGCAGCTCGTGACGGCGCTCGACATCCTCGAGGAGGGCGATCCCGGCCGACCGGTGCTGCTGGCCACCTCGCGCGAGTTCACGCCCGTCGCGGCCCCGGAGTGGGCGGCCTGCCACACCGCCCAGCTCCGCGCCGTCGCCGCGCAGCGGGACTCCGTCGAGATGCTGGAGCTGCACGACGCCGTCTGCACGGACGACGCGTGCCGGCAGACGACACCCGACGGAGCACCCGCCTACATCGACACGGTGCACTTCACGCGGCCGGGCATGGCCTGGATCGCCCCGTGGCTCGGCGACGCGGTCAGGTCGGCCGCGCGGGCCGGATGAGCACCCGTGCCCGCCCGTCATGGGAGACCCGCGGCGTCGTCTGAGCACCTGTACCGGGTCGCGCCGGCCGGCGCGACCCCTCACCGGAAGGAACGGGACATGTACAACACCCCTGGCATCGCCACAGGCATCGGTACCGGCGCCGTCGGCACGGGAGTCCTCGCGGCGACGGGCTTCGAGTCCCTGTGGTTCGCCGTGGTGACGATCGGGCTCGTGGTGGGCGGGCTCGTCCTGGTCAGGGAGAGCCGGCGGCGCCGTGCGGAACCGGACCAGGACGCCTGAGGAGCAACCTGGGGCGGGCCGCCCGGCTCGCCCCCACGACGTGAGACACAGGGGGAACGTGTGGGTCTGCTCAGCCTGGTGGCCGCGATGATCGTCGTCAGCTCGACGACGTACTTCGTGCTGCTCATGGCCTCCGGCGTCCGCGGGATCCGGCGGCACGGCAGCCCTCTCGCCGTGCAGGGACGGGCCGAGTACGGCGTGGTGCCCGCGGCGGCGCAGGACGGCTGGAACGTCTACTTCCTGGTGCCGTGCCTCGACGAGGCCGAGGTGGTCCACCGCACCGTGACGGGCCTGGTCATCAACCCGGGCACGACCACCGTCGTCATCGACGACGGGTCGGACGACGCCACGGGCGCGATCGCCCTCGCCGCCGGTGCCGCGGGAGCTCGCGGCAGCGACGTGCACGTGGTCCGCCGCGAGCCGCCCCATGCCCGGCAGGGCAAGGGCGCGGCGCTGAACGCGGGCATCGCCCGCATCCGCGAGCTCGTGACCGGGCGCGGCCAGGACCCGGCGTCGGTGGTCGTCTGCGTCATGGATGCCGACGGCCGGCTGTCGCCCCGGGCGCTCGACCACGTGCTGCCGCTGTTCGAGCGGCCGCGGGTGGGCGGGGTCCAGCTCCAGGTGCGCATCCGCAACCGGACCTCGTTCCTCACCCGGTTCCAGGACTTCGAGTTCTGGGGGGTGGCGAGCGTGACGCAGGTGGGCCGGGCGGCCACCGGCACCGTCAGCCTCGGGGGCAACGCGCAGTTCACCCGGCTCACGGCGCTCGACCAGGCGGGCGAGCGCCCGTGGTCGGACTCGCTCACCGAGGACCTCGACCTGGCGATCACGCTCGCGCTGCACGGCTGGGAGCTGACCACCACGCCGTCCGCGTCCGTGGACCAGCAGGGTGTGGAGACCGTGCCCCGCCTGCTCCAGCAGCGCACCCGCTGGTACCAGGGGCACCTGATGGCGATCAGGCGGCTGCCCGCCATCTGGGGCTCGGCCCGCCTGTCGCACGCCGCGGCCCTGGAGCTGTCGTTCTACTGCCTGTCGCCCTGGCTGCTGACGCTCCCGTGGTCGGTGCTCTTCCACTACTGCCTGCTCACGGTGCTCCTGGACGGCTCCGCCCTGCTCGGCCGTGCGAGCACCCCCAGTACCGCGGTGGCCGTGGTGCTGGCCTGGTACCTCCTCGCCTTCGCCCCGGCGGTCTTCTCGGGCTGGCTGTACTGGCGGCGCGACCGGCGGGTCGGCATCTGGCAGGGCCTGCTGATGGGCAACTACCTGGTGCTGACGAACTACCTCTCCTACGCGTGCGCGTGGAAGGCGCTGGCGCGGGTGCTCCGCGGCGAGACCGCGTGGGTGAAGACCGCGCGGCACGGCGACGGCCCCGGCGAGCCGCGCTCCCGAGAGGTGATGCGGTCCCGGCAGGAGTCTCGGCAGGAACCCCGAGAGGAGGCGCCGTGGACGACGCCCTGACCGAGGCGCCGGACCCGTCGGTGGAGATCCGGATCGTGGGCGCCCGGACGCCGCCGCCCGCCGTCGGCCCGCGTCTCCTGGCGGCCGCGCCGGTGGCGGTGCTCGGGATCGCCGCGCTGCTCGGTGCCGACCGCTTCCGGCACGGCGAGGCCGTGCTCGCCGCCCGGCTGCTCGACCAGGTGTTCTCCCGGCCGGCGATGGTGCCCTCCGCCGGGCCCCTGCTCTCCTACGAGACCACGGCGGGCGGCGTGCCCGTCTGGGCCGCCGTGCTGGTGACCGGGCCGGTCTCGGCGTCGTGGTGGGTGGGCGGAGCGCTGCTCGCCGTGGCGCTGATGCTGGCCCTGTGGCGCCGTGCACCCGCGGCGGGGCTGCTGGTCGCGGGCATGACGACGGTCGCGGTGCTCGGCGTCGTCGGCACGGCCCGCACGGTGCTGGTCGTCGAGGCGACCGCGCGCTGGGGCGACACGGGGTTCGCCTGGATGATGCACACGGTGGGCGGCCCGGCCCTGATGGCCTCCACTCTGTGCCTGTGCGCGCTGCTGTTCACACCGGCCGGCCTGCTCGGGGTGGCGCGCCCCACGGGCGACGCCTGATCGCTGAGCCGCGTCGTCCCAGGTCACCGGGGTTCTGCCCGGCGGGTGACATCACAGCGGTGGCCGTCATCGCCCCCGCCCGCCTGCGTCGGTCACGGTGGCTCGCACCCGCGGGCCGTTCGTCCGAGCAGAGAGAAGCAGCATGCCCCAGACAGCTCGCCGCGAGGTCGCAGTGCTCTACGGGACCCGGCCGGAGGCCGTGAAGCTGGCCCCGGTCGTCAACGAGCTCAAGCGGCGGAACACCCACGTGCCGAGGGTGGTGACCTCCGGACAGCACCGCATGATGCTCGACCAGGTCAACGAGCTCTTCGACATCGTCCCCGACCACGACCTCGGCCTGCTGCGCCGGGGCTACTCGCTCGACGACGTCCTCGTCGGCGCCGTGCGGGGCTTCAGCGAGTACCTCGACGCGCACCCGGTGGACGCGGTGGTGGTGCAGGGCGACACCACGACGGCGTTCGCCGGCGCGCTCACCGCCTACCACCGCCAGGTCCCGGTGGTGCACGTCGAGGCCGGCCTGCGCACCGGCGACGTCTACTCCCCGTTCCCGGAGGAGGGGAACCGCAGGTTCATCACGACCGTCGCCGCCCGGCACTGCGCCCCCACGGACCTGGCCGCGCGCAACCTGCGGCACGAGCACGTACCCGCGCACCACATCACCGTCACCGGCAACACCGTGATCGACGCCCTCATGCACGCCGCGTCGCGGCCGGTGCGCATGAGCGACCCGGTCATCGAGAACGCCGTCCAGGAGGGGCGGCGGGTGATCCTGGTGACGGCGCACCGGCGTGAGTCCTGGGACGAGGGGATCGAGCGGGTCGCGCGGGCGCTCGCCGAGGTGGCCCGCCTCTTTCCCGACGTGCTCGTCGTGGTGCCGCTGCACGGCAACCCGATCGTGCGGGAGGCGATCGTGCCGGCCGTCTTCGGCGCCCCCAACGTCGTCCTCACCGACGCCCTGCCCTACGGCGAGCTCACGCGCCTCCTCTCGCGGGCGACCCTCGTGGTCACCGACTCGGGCGGCATCCAGGAGGAGGCGCCGGCGTTCGACGTGCCCGTGGTGATCACGCGCGACGCCACCGAGCGGCCCGAGCTGCTCGACGCCGGCGGCGGCGTGCTGGTCGGCACGCACACGCGGCACGTGGTGGACGCGATCAGCGCGCTGCTCACCGACGAGACGCTGCACCGGCGCATGGCGTCGGCACCCAGCCCGTTCGGTGACGGCCATGCCTCGAGCCGCGTGGTCGACGTGATCGAGAACCTGCTCGCCGCGCGGTCGGCCGAGGACGACGTCGCCGGGTGGACCCGGCAGGCACTCGCCCGCTGATCCGTGCGGCTCCCGCCGGTTGCTCGGCCCGTGCCCGGAAGCTGGGGTTCTCGGGCGCGGGCCGAGCTTCCGGCGGGAGCCGCGTCCCGAGAGGAGACATCCGTGCCCGATCTACACTCCAGCCCGCCGCCGCTCCCGCCCCTGCCCGACGAGGCGGTGCGGCTGGTGCGGCTCTCCCGCACCCTGACGCGGGCCGCCGTGGGCGTGCTCGTCGTCGTGCTCCTGGTCCTGGTGGTCGTGCTCGCCGTGGCGGGCCGGTACCCCGCGGCCGCGCTGGCGGCGTGGGTGCTCGTGCACCTGCTCGTCGTGCCCGTCGTCCGGCGGCGCCCAGAGTGACCGGCGCTTGAGCATGCATTCGCATGTTTTATCCCTCTGACCAGGCAGATCACCCTCCCGATCACCACTGTGTCTCGCGACACGCCGGTGGTGTCGCGGCGTCTCTCCCAACGCGTACACCGGTACGCCGACGGTCCGGCCGAGCGGTTCGGCCGTCGTGGCGAGGAGGGGATCTGGATGCCGATGACGACGGGGGCCTGGCAGCGCGAGATCGGTCCGGCGGGGCAAGGGGTCCGGGGTCCCGGGGCGGCGGACGAGGCGGCCGGTGAGCCGGAGGAGCCCGGCGACGTCGAGCTGTTCGGCCGGGCCCGCGCCGGGGACACGCTCGCGATCGACCTCGTCTGGCGGCGGCACTACCCGTACGCCGTCAAGGTCGCCCGGCGCTACACCCGCAACCCCGCCGATGCGGACGACCTGGCGGCGGAGGCGTTCGTCCGGATCCTGTCGCTGCTGCGCGAGGGGCGCGGCCCGCGGGAGCACGGCAAGACCTACGTGGCGCGCACCGTGCGCAACATCGCCACCGACCGGTCCCGCCGCCGGCAGCCGTCCATGGCGGAGATCGACGAGGCGCGCGACCTGCCCGCCCCGGACGACCCCGCAGCGGCCGCGCTGTCCGCCATGGAGCTCGGTGACGTGCTGGAGGGTCTGGCGGCCTGCCCGCCACGGCAGCGGTACGCGATGCAGATGACGGTGTTCGAGGGCGTCCCGATCTCCCTGGTGGCCGCCGACCTGGGCATCTCCAGCAATGCGGTGGCGGCCCTGCTCGTCCGGGCGCGCGAGTCGATCCGCCGGTTCGTGGCGCGAGGCGTCCACGAGCACGGGGCGGCCCGGGGCGCGCCGCACGGCTGACGCGGACGCCTAGGCGGCGTGGTCGGCGTCGAGGAGACGCCGTAGGGCGGCCAGGTCCGAGGGCAGCGGCCGTACCGTGATCCGGACCGGGGCGCGCAGGATGCTCGGGTTCTTCCGGGCCAGGCCGGCCAGGGTGTCCCGGGCGCGGGCGACGGACGCCAGCATCCGGCCCGCGGGCTCCGGCCGGCCGAGCACGACGGCGACCCCGTCCCGGTAGCCGGCCGGCCAGTCCTCGCCGAACGAGAGCCGGACCGCCTCGCCGAGCAGCACGTCGCGCTTCCACCGCACCAGCCGCCCGGCGGCGCTGACCCCGCCGACCCGCCCGTCGATGGTCACCAGCACCAGGGACCCGCCCTCCCGCGTGCTCTCGATGCCCGCGAAGACGTCCGCGGCGCGCGCCAGGAACTCGCCGTGCCGGGGCAGCCCGCTCATGCCGCGTGCCGCGAGCCGGGGGTCGGGTCCCGTCTCCGCCGTCTCCCAGCCGGTGGCGAACGCCACCGCCACCGACTGCGGCAGGTCGGTCAGGCACAGGTCGTAGAGCACCCCGATGTCGCGCAGGCCCTCGGCGACCCCCACGTCGGCCAGCGCGCGAGCGGTGCCGAGCGCCCGGGCGGGCGCCTCGGCGGCCAGCCCGTTCATCACGGCGTAGGCGAGCGGGACGACCGCCGGGCTCGACCAGTCCTCGGGCATGCGCCAGCCCTCGGCGACCGTGTGCCTGCGCCAGCGCGCGCACAGCGTGCCGAGTCCGTCGTCTCCTGCCGGTGCCTTGTTCATCGCCGGGCTAGACGGTGGCACAAGAGGGTGATGACGGCGCAACCGGAACGAGCTCCTGGATCGCGGATCACCCCCCGGATCACCCCGCGTGATGCGGGGGCATACCCCACCCGCCAGTAGTATTTTACGCAATCAGGACAACTCCATCGAGGTGCCAGGGAGTACTCCCGGATGGTCGACACGACCAGTTCCACTGCGTCTTCCGCTGTGTCTTCTGCTGCGTCTCCCACCGCGCCGCGCCCGTCGTCGCGCGCGACCCGGGACGCCTCCGACGAGGAGCTGCTCGCAGAGTTCCGCTCCGGGCACGATGCCGCCTTCGCCGAGCTCTACGCGCGGCACCACCGGACGGCGGCGTCCGTCGCCCGGCGTGTGGTGGGCCCGGGACCCGCCGCCGACGACGTGGTCGCCGAGTCGTTCACGGCGCTGCTGGCGGCCGTGCGACGCGGGGGCGGTCCGTCGGGCAACGTCCGGTCCTACCTGCTGACCACGGTGCGCAACACGGCCGTCGGCTTCCTGCGGTCGCAGCAGAAGGCCGTGCCCGCCGAGGCCGAGGTGATCGACCGCCCGCACGAGGACGGCGACGGGCTGGTCGCCGCCGACGACGACCACCGCGTCCGGCGTGCCTTCGCCGAGCTGTCGCCGCGGTGGCGTCGGGTGCTCTGGTACGTCGACGTCCACGACCTCCCGCCGTCCCAGGTGGCACCGCTCCTCGGGGTCTCGCCCAACGCGGTGTCGTCGCTGGCGCGACGGGCACGCGAGCGGTTGCGGCGCGCGTACCTGCAGGCCCATCAGGACCGGGTGGCACCCGGGTGCGAGGACTACGCCCCGCACCTGGCGCGGTACGTGGACGAGACCCTGGCCCTGCCGGTCCACCGCCGGGTCGGCACGCACGTGCTCGCGTGCGTGCACTGCGCGGCCGCCGTCGACCAGATGCGGGACCTGCGGCGCCGGATGCGCGGCCTGCTGCTGCCGCTCGGCCTGCCCGTCGCGGCGGCCGGCGAGCTGCCCGAGGAGCACGGTGCGGAGGGACTGCCCGACGGGTGGGCAGCGGTCCGTGGCGGGCACCGAGGGGTGCGCGCTCTGGGCCGGCGCTGGTGGTGGGCGCGACCCCGGGTCGGACGCCGGAAGATCGTGCTGGTGACGGCGTGCGTCGCCCTGTGCGCGCTGACGCTGTCCGCCGTCGCCGCCTCGGGCGTCGTGGGCGGGTCCGTGCCGGACGTCCCGGGGCTCACCGTCGCCGGATCGGCAGCCGGTGACGACGAGCCGGAGCGCGGCCCCGTGCCCGCGGGCGACAGCCGGCCACGGGGATCCGGGGGCCGGGACGACGCGGACCCGTCGACCGGTGGTGCGGGGGCGTCTCCCGGCCGCCGTGACGCCGCGGGTGACGTCAGGGACCGGGTGGACGGCACGGGCCGCACCGACGACCGGCCCGTGCGGTGGGAGGTGCCGGGCGACGGCGGCGGCCCGCCGCTGGTCGACCTGACGCCCCCGGCGCCGGGTCCGGTCCTCGGCGGGCGTCCGCCGTCCTCGCTGCCGCCGGACCCGGCACCCCCGTCGGAACCCGGCCCCCGCCCGACGGCGTCCCCCGTCCCGGAGCCGGACCCCCTGACCCTCGTGATCGAGCACGACGACCTGGGGGACCTGGTGCCCGGCCGGACCGGGGTGCTCGGCGCCACGGTGTCGAACCCGAACGCCGACCCGAGCGGCCGGGTGGTCGTCGAGGTGGTGCTGCCGGACGGTGTCACGCTCGACACCGCCGGCCGGGCACGCGCCGTCACCGCGTGGTCCTGCGACCAGGGCCCGTCCGCGCGGGTGGTCTGCACCGTCGGCACGATCGCGGCGGGTGCCACCTCCACCGTCCTGGTGCCGGTGCTCGTCGCCGCGGACCTCGCCGTGGGCGACGTCGTCCTCCGGCTGGACCTCCACGGGGAGGGCGTCGCCCGCACGAGCGTCAGCGAGCCCGTGCCGGTGCGTGCCGGGTCGCTCGCGGCACGGTACGTCGCCACCGGTGCGGTCGAGATCACCCAGGTGGGCGCACCCGTGCTGCACTGCGCGCCGGCCGCCCCGGGCTGTGCCGCGGTCGCCGCCGGCACCGCCACCGGTCCCACGCAGAACAACAACGCCTGGGCCATGGTGGCCGTGGACGCCCTGGGCACGGGCACCACGTCGTCCGCGGCCGTGCTCGACGTCCCCGTGGGGGCCGAGGTGCTGGCCGCGCGGCTCTACTGGTCGGGCGGGTGCGCGGGCACGATCCCGCCGGCCCGGGTGGCACCGCCCGGCGGGACGCTCACGACCGTCGAGAACGTCACCGTGGACCGCTCCGGGAGCCAGGTCTACCAGGCGAGCGCCGACGTGACCGACCTGGTCCGCGCCGGGGGAGCGGGCACGTGGGGCGTGGCCGACGTGTGCGCCACCGAGGCGGTGGGCGGGTACGCGGGCTGGGCCCTCGTCGTGGTGCACCGGCCGGCCGGGTCGGGCCCGGCGGGCCCCGGGCTGGCCATCGTGTACGACGGGCTGCTGCCCGTCTCGTCCACCGCGGGCGAGGGGCACTTCTCCGTCGCCGGACGGCCGGGCACCACCGCCCGGGTCGGCGCCGTGGTCTGGGACGGCGACCGCAGCGTGCCCGGCGACCAGCTCCTGTTCGACGGCGCGCCGCTGGTACCGCTCCGGTGGACAGGCGCCGGTCCGGGCGGTCCCGGATCGGGCGACAACGCCTTCGACTCCACGGCCTGGGGCTCCGCGTACGCCAACGCGCTCGGCGTCGACGTCAAGCCGTTCGAGCCCGCGTTCCTGACCTCGACGCGTGCGCAGCTCACCGCCGTCGAGACCAACGGCGACGCGTTCGTGGTGGGTGTGGTCACGGTCACGACCGGGAGCTGAGCCGCGCCCGCACCATCGGGTCCAGCAGCCCCAGCTCCCGGGCCCGCCGCAGAGCCTCTGCCCGGTCGTGCGCGCCCAGCCTCCGGTACAGCTCGCGGATCTGCGTCTTGACCGTGTTCCGCGAGACGAACGACACCCTGGCCACCTCGGTCGAGGTCAGGCCGTCGGCCAGATGGTGCAGCACGACGAGCTGCCGGTCGGGCACCACGACGAACTCGACCGGCACGGGTGCGCCGCGCCGGTCCAGCACCTCGTCGGCCCGCTCGCGCACCGCTGCGGGCGTGTCGACCGCGAGGCGGCGCAGCACCGAGGGCGCCGCCCACCAGTAGGGCAGGCCGCCGCCGGCCTGCTGTGCCAGCGCGACCGCCCGGGACAGCTCGCGCCGGGCGCCGTCGGGCACGGCGGGGCCGGCCCCCGCCGTGGAGATCCCTGCCGCGGCGGTCAGTGCCTCGGCCGCCAGGAGGTGCGCCTGGAGCCGTGCACCCGTCGTCCAGCCCGGGCCGTCGGCGGAGACGGCGGGCAACGCGTCGCGCGGCCGGCCCTGGGCCAGGCGGACGTGGGCGTCGAGCAGCGCGGCGGCCGGTGTCCGGAGGGTCAGCGCGTCGGCGACGACAGCGGCGTGCGTACCGCGGCCCAGCGCCAGATAGAGCCGGCCGAGATCGAGAGCGAGCAGCGGCGGGATGCGCACGTCGGCCTCGCTCGGGCCGCTGCGCGCGCTGCCGTCCGTGCCGCCGTCCGTGCCGCCGTCCGTGCCGCCGTCCGACGGGGTCAGGCCGCGCCGCGCGAGCACGTCCCGGAGCCGGTCCACGGCCGGCTCCTCCTGCCCGCGCAGCGCGCAGAGCATCACCTCGGCGTGCAGCCCGGCGAACCACAGGTCCGTCCCGGCCGCGTCGCGCACGGCGGACAGCAGGGGGTGGGCGAGCTCGTCGTCGAGGTGCTCCAGGCGGACGAGCGCGGCGGTCAGGGTGGCCGGGTCACCCACGGCCTCACGCCACCAGGCCGGTGGCTCGGGCAGCATGTCGGCCTCACCCGACCAGTCGGACGCGGACCGGACCCCGGAGTCCAGCGCGTGGACCAGGGCGGCCAGCTCCGCCGCGGCGGCGGCCAGTGGCAGCGCGCCGGAGGCCAGCGCCCCGAGGTAGGCCGCCTCGGCACGTCGGAGGGCCTCGTCGAGCAGCCCGGCCTCGGCGGCGGCGAGCCCGGCCTGCAGCTTCACGAGCACGCGGGCGACGTCGGACCCGGCCACGGTGTCGAGCAGCCCCCGGGCCACCCGCAGAGCGTCCATGGCCCGCCCCGACCGACGGAGGCCCGCGACCCGCGTGAACGTGGTGAGCGGGCTCTCGGGGCCGCCCGGGTCGGACGCGGGACGGCGGCCTTCCGCCTGCCGGAGCAACGGGTGCCGGGGGTCGCCGTGCCGGCCGGGGGTGGTGCGGGTCACGGACAGCAGGGCATGCAGCTCGGCAGGCACGTGCCCGGAGGGGGCGGACGCGACGGCGGCCCAGAGGGCGCCGTGCAGGGTCGCGTCGTGCCCGTCCAGGACGGCGGTCCAGGTGTCGTGCAGCAGATCACGGACGAGGGCCGGGTCGCCGGACTCGAGCGCGACCAGGAGCGCCCCTCGTGCGTCACCTGCCCCGGCTCGCCGACGGGCCGCCCTGGCGGCTCGCCGGGCCAGCTCGCCGGCGTCGCGGCCCCGCGCGTAGTCGAGCAGCGCGCGGCGCGCGTGCGGGTCGAGGGCCAGGTCGCCGTCCGGGCCGGCAGGGTCGTCGAGCACCAGGCCGGTGGCGACGAGACGGTCCATGAGGGCCTCGGCGCCGGGGACGGCGTCGAGCAGCCCGGTGGCGGCGAGGTCCGCGAGGCGGAACCGCGGGGCCAGGCCGGCCTCGACCAGCAGGCTGACGGCCTCCTGGGGCAGCACCGCGCGCAGGTAGGCCCCGCGGTGGGCGGCGGCCGTGGCCGCGACGGTCTCGTCCGTGACCGGGGTGCCGTGGGCGTTCGTGCGGCGCAGCTCCTCCAGGACCGGGTAGACCACCGGTGCCCAGCCCGCCACGGCCGTGACCAGCAGCCGCGCGTGCGACCGGGTCAGGGGCACCCCCGCCGTCGCCGCCGCGGTCCGGGCCTCGTCGGGGTGCACGGCGAGGTCCCGCAGGGTCAGCTCGGTGTGCCGGACCGCCGGTGCGTCCCCGTCCGCGGACCCGCCGGCCGGTGCCCAGCCGTCGGAGGTCGGCACCGGTCCGGGCAGGGGTACCGCGGTCAGCGCGACGACACGGCCGCGGCGCACCATCCGCGACACCCGGTCGAGGAAGGCCAGGGCGGCGCCCGACCCGTGTCCCAGCCGGTCGACGACGAGCACCGCGTCCTGGGTGTCGAGCGCGGCGGCCAGCGCCTCGGCCGACGGGTCCGGCTCCACTCCGGCGACCCCGGAGAGCCGGGCGCTCGCGGCGCGGCCGAGCGCGTCGCCGTCCAGGGACTCGCGCTCCGGCACGTCCACCCAGACGACCAGCCGCCCGCTGCGGAGCAGCCGCCGGGACCACAGCGCGACGGCGGTGCGGCGCCCGGCTCCGCGCGGCGTCCGCAGCAGCACCATCGCCGTGGGACCCGCCCGCAGCGCCTGGTCGAGCGCCAGCTCGACGTACGGCCGCCGGTGCGCGCCCGGCGGGAGCGCGGGCAGCAGCTCCCCGGCGCGCTCGAGCGACCCGGGTGGCGCCTCGCGGGACATCAGGCCGGGCCCTGCGGCCGTTGTCCTGCGCAGGGCTCGGTCGGTCGGAGCCACGCCGGGTGCCGGATGGTCCGCCGGGCCGGGCGGCGACGTCTCCACCAGGCCCCTCGACGGGGCGGGTGGTGCCGGGCAGCGCACGCGCGCGGCGGGACCGGAGCTTGGTTCACACTCGGGTAGGACGGTGGGCCGGCGCGAACGTGTCGGGTGACCTGGGTCACATCCCGCGCGGCCGTCCCGGGCGACTCGCGGGGCGGGGCGAGGCGCCCGGGGCGATCACGCCGTCGCGTGCGACGTCGCCCACGCGAGGGCGTGGTCCGCGATCTCCTCCCAGCCCGGCTGGGACACGAGGCGGTGCGTGCGGCCCGCGTACTCCCGGTACTCGACGACGGCGGGGCTGCCGGTCCCGGTGTACTTCGCGACGATCGCGCGGCCGATGGCCGGCGGCACCACGTTGTCGATCTCGCCCGTGATCACGAGGAACGGAGCGCGGTCGGCGCGGGCGTAGTCGACGTGGGTGACGCCGCCCCTCTCGTTCGGCACCGACGCGACGCCCTCGAAGAAGACCCGGTTGTACGACGGGACGGCGTACTGCTCCCAGAGCGCGTCCGACTCGGCGCGGGACACGTCGTTGCCGAACGTGAAGTGAAAGTGCGCCTTCGAGATCGGCTTGGCGCCGTTGCGCCCGAACGGGTTGGACAGGATCGGCAGGCCGGTACGCAGGGTGGACGCCGGCAGCGTGGTGACGCCGGCCGCCTGGCCGGGGGCGACGCCCACGTAGGCGGCGCCGAGGCCACGGTCGGCGAGCATCTGGGTGAGCACGCCGCCGAACGAGTGGCCCATGATGATCGGCTTGACCGGCAGCGCCCGGATGATGCGCTCGTAGTGGTCGGCGATCTGCTTCAGGCCGATGCCCTTGAGCGGTTCGGGGTTGGCACGCACGTCGGCGACGCTGCGGTCGTCGATGCCCGGCCAGCCCGGGACGATCACCTCGTGACCCGCGGCGCGGAACCGCTCGGCCCACGTGTCCCAGCTCCTCGGGGTCATCCACAGCCCGTGGATGAGGACGATCGGGCGCTTTCCGGTGGTGCTGTCGTCGGTGGTCGTCGTGTCGGGTGCGGCGTTCATGGTGGGGCTCCTTGCGGTCGGGGACCGGGTCCCCGGTCCGTCGTCAGGAAGAACGATCGTTCTTTCTCTGTTGTTCCCGACGGTAGCGCCCTCGCCCGGCGGGCGTCAACGCCAAAGAGAAAGATCGTTCTATGCTGAGTCGTATGGCACCCAGGACCACCGCCTCCCGAGCCCCGCGCAAGACAGCCGACGGCGGGTCCGAGGCGCGCGAGCGGTTGCTGCGGACGGCGTCCGAGCTCTTCTACGCGGAGGGCATCCACGTGGTGGGCGTCGACCGGATCCTCGCCGAGGCGGGGGTCACGCGCGCCACCTTCTACCGCCACTTCCCCGGCAAGGAGAAGCTCGTGGAGGCCTACCTGGGGGTGGAGGACGCGAACCTGCGTGGCGCGCTGGAGGGCGCACGGTCCGTGACGGACGACCCCGTGGAGCTCGTCGGGCTGATCATCCAGGGCATCGCCGAGGACGTCGCCCGGCACCACACCCGCGGCTGCCCCTTCATCAACGCCGCCGCCGAGTACCCCGACCCGGACAGCGGCGTGCGCCGCGCCGTGGACCAGCACCGCGCATGGTTCCGCGGCGTCCTGGAGGAGGCGCTCACCGCCTCGGGCGTGAAGGACCCCGTGACCGCGGCCGGCCAGCTCGTGCTGCTCCGTGACGCCGCTCTGGTCGGCGGCTACCTCGACGGCTGGGACACCGTGCGCGTGGCGTTCGTCGACGCGGCCCGGCAGGTCGCGGGCCTCGAGCCGGCGGCCTGAGCCGCGGTCCGGCGCCTGAGCCGCATCAGGCCGCGTCCACCCGAACGCAGCGCGGCCCACGTGGCACCGCACCGAACGAGGGGCGTCGGTTCGGCTCGTCGACGGGTGCCCGTCGGGCGGAGTTCACCCGTGGGTCAGCACCCGGCGGTTGCATGGGCGAGGCGCCCTGCCGCGCCGCCAGCACGGGTGAGTCCCCGCCGGGCACCCGTGCGGACACCCGCCACACCAGGCACGAGGAGACGACCATGCGCGGAAGAACCATCGTCGGAGCGGCCCTGGCGGCCGCGACCCTGCTCGCGGGGCTCGCCGCCGTCCCGGCATCGGCCGCCCCGGTGTCGGCCGCCCCGGTGTCGAGCGGACTGGCGTCGGCCGCCCCGGCGCCCGCGGCGCCGCTCCCGGTGACGCGGCCCGGGTGCGGTGCCGAGCTGGGCGAGCCGCACGACGCCGCCCACGCGCACAACGACTACGAGCACGACCGCCCGCTGTACGACGCGCTGGCCAGCGGTTTCACCAGCGTCGAGGCGGACGTCTGGCTGGTCGACGGCGAGCTCCTCGTGGCGCACGACCTGGTCGACGTCGACCCGGACCGCACACTGGAGAGCCTCTACCTCGACCCGCTCCAGGACCTGGCGCGCGGCCGGGACCGGAGCGTCTACCCCGGCTGGGACGGCAGCTTCCAGCTCCTCGTCGACATCAAGTCCGAGGGCGAGGCCACCTACGTCGCCGTCCACGAGGCGCTCGCGGAGCACCGCTCGATCCTCACGCGCTCGGTGCACGGCCGGGTCCGGACGGGCGCGGTGACCGCCGTCATCAGCGGCAACCGGCCGCTGGAGACCATGCGGGACCAGGACGTGCGGTACGCGTTCTACGACGGCCGGTCCGGCGACCTCGGGTCGGGGCTCCCGGCGTCCCTCATGCCGCTGGTCAGCGACAACTGGACGAAGCTGTTCACCTGGCAGGGCGAGGGCGCGATGCCCGCCGCCGAGCGCGAGCGCCTGCACGCCGTCGTGGACCAGGCGCACGCCGCGGGCTACCGGGTCCGGTTCTGGGCCACGCCGGACCAGCCGGGCGCGGCGCGCGAGGCGGTCTGGACGGAGCTCGTCGCCGCAGGCGTGGACCACATCAACACGGACGACCTGCCGGCCCTGGACGAGTTCCTCACGGCCCGCTGACCGCGGACCCCGTTGAGTGCTGGATATTCGCCCCTGAGGGGCTCCGAAAAGGGCGAATATCCAGCACTCGACGGGCGGTGGTCAGGAGGCGAGTGCGGCCGTCGGCGGGGTGCGGGCCGCGCGGAGGGCCGGGTAGAGGCCCGCGATCGCGCCGATGACCAGCGTGGCGGTGACCGCCACGACGATCGCTTCCGGTGGGAGGGCGAACGGCCAGCCGTTGACCGCGGCCATGATCCCCGTCGCGGCCGTCCCGAAGGCGCTGCCGAAGAGCCCGCCCAGCGCGGAGAGCAGGAGCGCCTCCGCGAGGAACTGCACCAGCACGTGCCGGCGGGTGGCCCCCAGGGAGCGGCGCAGGCCGATCTCGCGGCGCCGCTCGAGCACCGAG
Organism: Promicromonospora sp. NPDC052451; assembly: GCF_044547525.1. Classification (NCBI taxonomy): domain Bacteria; kingdom Bacillati; phylum Actinomycetota; class Actinomycetes; order Micrococcales; family Promicromonosporaceae; genus Promicromonospora; species Promicromonospora sp. NPDC052451. The sequence goes on along the minus strand of NZ_JBIUAP010000007.1, from coordinate 98,570 downwards.
ATGATCATGGTGTTGGCCACGCCGATCCCGCCCACGAGCAGCGCGATCGAGCCGAGGCCGAGCAGCAGGCCGGTGAACGCCTGGTTGGCGGCGGTCCGCGCCGCGAGCGCGTCGGACGGCCGGGACACCTCCACCTCGTTCGGCGCCTGCGGTGCGATCGTCGGGGCCAGCAGGGCGCGGACGTGCTCCACGGCGTCGTCGGCCGAGCGCTCGTAGATCATCGTCGGGCTGCCGTCGAAGCCGAACAGGTCGGCGGCGACGGCGGAGCCGACGAGCGCGGCGGTGTCGAGCTCGGGGGCCAGCGCCACCGGGTCGAGGATCCCCACCACGGTGAACGACGTGCCGCCGAGCCAGACCTGCGTGCCCGGCGACACCACCCCGAGACGTTCGGCGGCGACGCTGCCGAGCACCACCGCGGGAAAGCCCGCGGTGGCCGGGTTGAGCCACACCCCGGACCCGACCGTGCCGGAGACGACGTCGAGCAGGTTCTGGTCGGCCGCCATGGTCGCGATGCCGCCGGTGGCGTCGGGGTCGGACAGCGAGCTGCGGTAGACGGGCTGCGGCAGGGTCGCGGTGCTGCTCGCGCTCTCGACCCCTGCCACGCGCCGCACCTTGCCGAGGGTGTCGGGCGGCAGGGTGGTGCGGTCGCCCGTGAGGGTGCGGCCTGCCTGCGCGGTGAGCAGGTTGGTGCCGAGCTGCGCGAGCTGGTCGTTGAGGCGGGCCTGGCTGGACGACGAGACGCCCACCACGGCGACCATCGCCGCGATGCCGATGGCGATCCCCAGTGCGGAGAGCACCGCACGGGTCGGCCGGGCGCGCAGCCCCGTGGTGCCCAGACGCAGCACGTCCCGGCCGAGCAGCCGTGACCGGTCCGGTCCACGAACCTCCGGCGGCGGCCCTGCCGTGACCGGCGGGGGAGCGGTGACGGTGCTCATGCGCCGGCCTCCGGTCCGGTCGTGTCGCTGACCACGCGCCCGTCCCGGAGGGCGATCCGGCGCGGGAGCCGGCCGGCCAGCTCCGTGTCGTGGGTGATCACCACGACCGTGGTGCCCTGGGCGTTGAGCTCGTGGAGCAGCTCCACGATCGCCGCACCCGAGGTGCTGTCGAGGTTGCCCGTGGGCTCGTCGGCCAGCAGCAGCGGCGGGTCGCCGACGACGGCGCGGGCGATCGCCACCCGCTGCCGTTCGCCGCCCGAGAGCTGGTGGGGGTGGTGGTCGAGCCGTCGGCCGAGCCCCACGCGGTCCAGCGCCTCGGCGGCCCGCCGTCGTCGTTCGGTGCGGGGCACCCCGGTGTACAGGAGGCCGTCGGCCACGTTGTCCAGCGCGGTGACGCCGTCGGCGAGGTGGAACTGCTGGAACACGAACCCGATCCGGTACGCGCGCAGCGCGGACAGGGACCGGTCGTCGAGCTCGGACACGTCGAGCCCGTCGATGCGGGCGACGCCCGCGGTGGGCCGGTCGAGGGTGCCGATGAGGTTCAGCAGCGTGGACTTGCCGGAACCGCTGGGGCCCACGATCGCGACCAGCTCGCCGGGCATGATGCGCAGGGTCACGCCCGCGCAGGCCAGCACCGGCGGCTCCCCGTACGAGCGCCGGACGTCGTCGAGGGCGACCAGCGGGTTCAGCAGGCGCGTGGGCGGCAGGACCGTCGTGGTGGTCATCGCTGCGGCACCACCACTCGCTGGCCGGCCTCGACGTCGTCGCCGGAGATCTCGACCCGGCCGCCGGCGAACAGGCCGGTGGTGACGGGCACCTGGTACGTGGTGCCGTCGGCGCCCACGACCTCGACGCCGAACTGGTCGGGCGTGATGGCGATCAGGGCGCCCACGGGTACGGACAGCACGTCCTCCCGCCGTTCGCTGGGGATGTCCACGGTCACGGACGCCTCCTGGAAGGCCTTCGCCTCCTTCGCGGAGTCCAGGGCGACGACGACCGGGACGACCGTCGTGCGCTGCCCGGTGGCGTCCTCGGCCTCCGTGGGGGTGCCGACCGAGGTGATGGTCCCGCTCGTCTCCCGGCCGCCCGGCAGACGCACCGTGACCGGGTTGCCGATCACGGCGAGCTGCTGGTCGTCCAGGCCCAGGTCCATGCTCACGACCTGACTGGTCCCGGTCGCCTCGAACAGCTCGGCCCCGGGGCCGACCTGGCTGCCGACGCTCGCGGTCAGCGTGCCGACGCGCACGCCGCCGGCCGAGAACAGGACGGACCCCAGCGGCAGCTTGCCGGTGCGTTCGAGGTCGTTCGCCTCCTGCCAGTCCATGATCGCCGCGGTGGTGTACCAGTCGAACGTCTCGTCCGGCTCGACGTCGAGGTACCCCAGCGTCCGCAGGTTCTCCTCGAGCTGCCGCACGTCGGGTCCGTCGGTCATGCCCGCGGCGAGGTCGCGCCAGGCCGGCACCGTGCCCCGCAGCAGGAACACGGGCACGTTGTCGACGGCGTAGAGGCGCCCGCCGGGGCGCACCACGGAACCGGCGTCGGGCAGGCCGGTCACCACGCCACCGCGGGCGGACTGGACGGGCCTCGGGTCCGCGTACCGCAGCGTGCCCTGGGCGGTGGTGCTGCCCTCCAGGTCGCCGCGGACCACCTCGTCGGTGTCACCCCGGAACGCCTGGGCGGACTGGCCCTGCTCGTCCGCGGAGCTCGCGAAGGCGTGGATCCCGAGCCCCGCGCCCCCAGCCATCGCCGCCACCGCGGCCAGCCCGACGACGACGCGCCGGCGCCGCCGCCCGTGCACCCGCGCCATCAGCTGCCCAGCCCGGTCGAGCCGCCGACGCCCTGCGGTGCGCACTCGGCGAAGACGTCGTCCGGCACGTCCATGGGGATGGTCAGCGACTCGCCGGGCCCCGGGTCGGCCACGTCGATGCCGTTGTCGCGCAGGCAGGCGGCGATCTCCAGCCACTCGGCGCGCTGCTCCTCGTCCGACATCGACGGTCCGCCGCCAGGCGCGGCCGGTGGCCGGCCCAGCTCGCCCTGGCAGACCTCTGCCGCCTCCATGAACGCGTCGCCGGCCTGCGCCTCGACCGACCCGTCGCTGTTCGGGTCCGCCATGTCGACGCCCTGGTCGCGCATGCACGAGGCGAACGCGAGCTGGTAGTCCTCGAGGGACTCGAACTGCTCGGTGCCGCTGTCCGCGGTGCTCTCCGCGTCGGGTGCGTCGCCGGCGGTGCCGCAGGCGCTCAGTGCCACGAGCAGCAGGGGGACCGCCAGCACGGCGGCCAGGGACGGGGTTCGGCGCTTCGACATGAGGTGCTCCTCCGGTTCGGTGCCACGGTCTGTCCGTGGACGTCGCCCAGTCGAGCACCGGGGGTGTTGCCAGGGTGTTCAGGGTTTCCTTTACGTTCTCCCAACGCTGCGTGTGATTGCCTGGGCGAGGTTCGAGCAGGGTTTCGAGCAGGCCCGGGAGGTTCGTGGTGCGTGTACTGATCGTTGAGGACGAGCCCTACCTGGCCGACGCCGTGCGCGTCGGCCTCCGGCGGGAGACCATCGCCGCCGACGTCGTCCACGACGGGGCCGCGGCCCTCACGTCGGTCGCCGACGCCGCGTACGACGTCGTCGTCCTCGACCGGGACCTGCCCGGCGTCCACGGCGACGAGGTCTGCGCGCGCCTCGCGCGGGACCACCCCGAGGTGCGGGTGCTGATGCTCACGGCCGCCCGCACGCTCGACGACCGCGTCACCGGCTTCGAGCTGGGCGCCGACGACTACCTGCTCAAGCCGTTCGAGTTCCCCGAGCTCGTCGCCCGGCTGCGCGCGCTCGAACGCCGTACCCAGCCCGCCCGGCCTCCGGTGGTCGAGGCCGACGGGGTCCGGCTCGACGCGTTCCGCCGGGAGGTCTACCGCGACGGCCGGCTCGTGCGGCTCAGCCCCAAGGAGTTCGCCGTGCTGCAGGTGCTCATGAATGCCGACGGCGGGGTGCTCAGCGCGGAGGAGCTGCTGGAACGTGCCTGGGACGCCAACACCGACCCGTTCACCAACACGATCCGGGTCACCATCTCCAACCTGCGCCGCCGCCTCGGCGAGCCCTGGGTCATCCGCACGGTGCCCGGCGCCGGCTACCGGTTCGGGGGCTGACGTGCGCAGCGGACGGCTCACGATCCGGGCCCGGCTCACCCTGAGCTACGCCGGCCTCGTCACCGGGTGCGGCGCGGTGCTCATCACCCTCGTCTACCTCTACATGCGGTACGTGCCGAGCTACCGGATCGCCCCGGCGCAGGAGCTCCTCCCGGAGGACTACCAGCCCACGGGCCCGGCCGGGCGGGCACAGCCGGTGGACGCGATCCAGATCACCAGCGCCGAGGACTTCCTGAGCAACCTGCTGACGGCCTCGGCGGTCGCGCTGGTGGTGCTCGCGGTGCTCGGCGGCACGGTCGGCTGGCTGGTGGCCGGGCGCATCATCCGGCCGCTCGCCGCCATCAACGCCGCCGCCAACCGCGCCTCCACCGGCACGCTGGACCACCGCATCGGCCTCGACGGTCCCGCCGACGAGATCCACGACCTCGCCGGAACCTTCGACCGCATGCTCGCGTCGCTGGAGCGTTCCTTCGCCGCGCACCGGCGGTTCGCCGCCAACGCGTCGCACGAGCTGCGCACCCCGCTCGCCACCACCAAGACCATGATCGACGTCGCCCTCGCCGACCCCGACGCGGACCGGGCCGACCTGCGCCGGCTGGCCGAACGGGTCGGCGAGGTCAACCGGGCCAGCGTCGAGACCGTGGACGCGCTCCTCGACCTCGCCGCCGCGGACTCCGGTACGGCGGCCCGGGCCCCGGTGGACCTCACCGACCTGGTGCACGGCGTCGTGATCGCCCTTGCGGACGAGGCGGTCGACGGCGGCATCGACCTGACCGTCGAGGGTCCGCCGGTCGCGGCCCTGGGCGACCCCGTGCTGCTGCGCCAGGCCGTGACCAACCTGGTGCGCAACGGGATCCGGCACAACGTCCCCGCGGGGCACGTGACGGTCCGGGTCTCGGCCGACGCCGACCGCGCGTGCGTGACCGTGACGAACAGCGGCCCGGTGGTACCCCAGGAGTCGCTCGACGCGCTCACCGAGCCGTTCGTGCGCGGCGCCGGGCGGGCCTCCACGCGCGGCTCGGGACACGGGCTCGGCCTGGCCATCGTCGCGGCCGTCACCACCGCCCACGAGGGCACGCTCGCGCTGCACCCCAACCCGGAGGGTGGCCTCACGGTGCACCTGGACCTGCCCGGCGCGGGTGACCAGCGGGTGATCAGCGCCGCAGCTCCACCGCGCTGAGGCCGGCGAGGCTGAGGATCACGCGGTCGCCCGTGTCGACGACCGTCGCGAGCACCTGGTCGCACCCCGCGCACCGGGCCACCAGGCCGGGTGCGTCGGTGTAGACCATGGCCTCGGCGAGCGCGGCCATGTGCCCGCAGCCGCCGCAGCGTCCGCGCGCCGTGGTCACGTCGGCCGTGAAGACCTCGGAGAGCGCGCCCGCGAGCACGTTGCCGTCGAGGTGTGTCATCTGAGCCCTCCGAAGCGCTCGGTGTGGATGTCCCCGGGCTGGTGGCCGAGCTCCTGGAGCCAGCCCGCCACGGCCTCGACGAAGCCCGTCGAACCGCAGACGTAGACGCGCGGCCGTTCGGCCGCGGCGATGGTGCGGGCGGCCAGCGTGTCCCGGGTGAGCCGCCCGACAGCGTCGGGCCAGCCGTCCGGCGCCTCCCGCGTGTACACGAGGTCCAGGCCGAGAGCCGGGCCGGTCAGCGCGGCGAGCTCGTCGGCGAAGTAGACGTCGGCCGGTGTGCGGACCGAGTACAGCAGCCGGAAGGGCACGTCGTCGCCCGCGGCGCCGTGCGCCGCGGCCATGGCGTACAGCGGCACGACGCCGGAGCCGCCCGCCACGAGCTGCACCGGACGGCTGCTCTCACCGGGCCGCCAGACGAAGAACGCACCCAGCGGGCCGTGCAGCTCGAGCTGGTCGCCCGCCCGGAGCTCGCGGACCAGGAACGGTGAGACCTCGCCGTCGGGCAGCTCGTCGACCGCGAGCACCACCCGGCCGGGGGCCGTGGCCGTCGCCGGGGCGGATGCCGCGACGGAGTAGGAACGGCTCGCCTGGTAGCCGTCGGGGGCGGTCAGGCGCACGTCCACGTGCGCGCCGGCCTCGCTCCCCGGCCAGGTGGGCACGTCGAGCACCAGCCGGGCGGCGGACGGCGTCTCGCGGCGGGTCTCGGCCACGGTCGCCACGTGCCACGCGGGGCGGGTCCGCGGCGGGGCCGAGAGAACGGGCTCGGCGCTCACCAGTACCGCTCCTCCTTCCAGGGGTCCCCGTAGAGGTGGTAGCCGTACTGCTCCCAGAAGCCCGGGTCGTTGTCCGGCATCATCGTCAGGCCGCGCAGCCACTTGGCGCTCTTCCAGAAGTACAGGTGCGGCACGAGCAGCCGGGCCGGGCCGCCGTGCTCGGGGTCGAGCGGAGCGCCGTCGGCCTCCACGGCGATCCAGGCCTTGCCGTCCAGCAGGTCCTCGAGCGGGACGTTCGTGGTGTACCCGCCGTAGGAGTGCGCCATGACGAACTCGTGCTCGGACTCGACGTCCTCGAAGACCTTGTCGAGGCTGACGCCGCGCCAGGACATGTCGAGCCGGGACCAGTGCGTCACGCAGTGGATGTCCACCGTGACGTCCTCGACCCCCAGCGCGAGCAGCTCGTCCCAGGACCACCGGTGGTCGGTGCCCGTCTCGTCACGGATCGTGAGCTCCCAGTCCGCCGTGTCCACGTGCGGTGTGGGCCCGGCGCTGAGCACCGGCCAGTCCTGGACCAGCGTCTGGCCCGGCGGGAGGCGGTCGTCCCGCTCACGTCGGCGGCCGGAGAAACCACGGGTGGCGAAGGACATGCTGACTCCCGTCCGGGTGACCGGGGCCGGGCGGGGTGGCCCGGCACGATGGTGGCACCAGCGTAGGGCCGCCCGTGGCACCGGGGCGCGGGAAAGCGCCCGTCCGTGCGGGCGAACTTGCCCGGGCCGCCCGACGCCGGGCGGCGCGCCGTCTACGCTGTGCCGCATGGAGCACGACAGGCCCGTGATCCTGCTGGTCGCCGGCGAGCACGCCGACGTCGTCGAGCAGGAGTTCCGCGCCCGGTACGACCGGGACTACCGGATCGAGCTGACCGCGGGCGCGGAGGCCGCCCTGGACCGTGCGCGGGCGCTCGTCGCCCAGGGCGAGCAGATCGCGATGATCGCCGCCGAGCAGCGCCTGGACGACGGCACCGCGATCGAGCTGCTGCACCAGGTGCCCGCCGTCGTGGCGACCGCGCGGCGGGTCGCGCTGGTCCCGTTCGAGATCTTCGCCGAGAGCCTGGACGACCTGCGGGCCGCGACGATGCGGCGTGAGCTGGACACGTTCGTCATCCTCCCGCGCGGGCCCCGCGACGAGGAGTTCCACACCGCGCTGATCGAGCTGCTGTCGGAGTGGAACTGGTCGGTCGGCCGCCCCGTGGTGACGGTGACGGACCTGGTGGCGGAGCCCGGCGACCGGGCCGCCGCGGCGATCCGGGACCTGCTGGAGCGGCTCGGCTTCCCGTACCGCTCGCTCACCCCCGCCGACGACGACGCGCACGCCATCCTGGAGGCCGCCGGCCCCGGGGCGGAGCTGCCCGTGGTGAGCACGCACACCGGCCGCACGCTGTCGGGGGCGACGTCGGCGGCGGTCGCCGAGTCGATCTACGGCGGGTTCGACTCGATCCCGGACGGCGTGATCGCGGACGTCGCGATCGTCGGGGCCGGTCCCGCGGGGCTGGCCACCGCGGTCTACGCGGCGTCCGAGGGGCTGGCGACGGTGGTGCTCGAACGGGACGCGATCGGGGGGCAGGCCGGGTCGAGCTCGATGATCCGCAACTACCTCGGGTTCCCGCGCGGGATCTCGGGGATGCGCCTTGCGCAGCGGTCCCGCATCCAGGCGAGCCGGTTCGGCGCGCGCTTCTTCACGGGGCGCCCCGCGATCCGCGTGGAGCCCGGACCGCCGAACGAGCCCGAGCACCAGCACGTGCACGTCACGGGCGCGCAGCTCTGCGCGCGCACCGTCGTGCTCGCCACCGGGGTGGCCTACCGACGCCTGGGCGTGCCGGGAGTCGAGGAGCTCGTGGGTGCCGGCGTGTACTACGGCGCGGCCACGTCGATGGCGCGCGAGATGCAGGACCGCGACGTCTACGTGGTCGGTGGCGGCAACTCCGCGGGGCAGGCGGCCGTGCACCTCGCCAAGTTCGCCGGCGGGGTGACGATCCTGGTGCGCCGGGCGAGCCTCGCCGAGACGATGTCGGACTACCTGGTGCGCGAGATCGAGGCCACGCCCACCATCCAGGTGCGCACGCGGACGGTCGTCGCCGACGGCGGCGGCGAGGGCTGGCTCCAGTGGCTGCGCCTGGAGGACCTCGACACCGGCGAGCACACGAAGACCTCCGCCGACGGCCTGTTCTGCCTGCTCGGTGCGGAGCCGGACTGCGCGTGGCTGCCCGAGGGCGTGGCGCTCGACGAGCGCGGCTTCGTGCTGACCGGCCGCGACGTGCCCCGGGAGTCCTGGGTCGACGGGCACCCGCCCGCGAGCCTGGAGACGACGGTGCCGGGCGTCTTCGCCGTCGGCGACGTGCGTGCGGGGTCGATGAAGCGGGTCGCCTCCGCGAGCGGCGAGGGCGCGTCCGTGCTGCCGCTCGTGCACGCCCACCTGGCGCGGCTGCGCGCCCGCGAGTTCGGCGCCTGAAACCAGACATCCGACCGATAACGATGCATTCGCATCGTTCCGCGTGCGGTGCGCGCGGACCGCTCCTACGGTGGCGGCTGTGAAGCGGAGCACAGGGGGCCTGGGTGTACTGGCGGCGGCGGTGCTGGTCGCGCTGAGCGCGATCGCCCCGACGGCGACCTCGGCAGCGACGACGGCGGACTGGGCGGACTGGGAGCCGTTGACCGGCTCGGCCGGCGACTGGTCGACCACCATGCAGGTGCCCGCGGCGGGCTTCCCGGCCGCAGCGGTCACCTCGGACTCCCGCGGTGGCGTGGGCGTGATCTCGGGGGCGTCCTCGTGGCTGAGCGCCGCGACGCCGCCGGGCGAGGTGTTCGGGTCGAGCCGCGGCCAGCAGTACCTCAACCTGCGGCCGCAGGCCGACCGGCCCACGGCGCCGTCGACCACCACGTACACCTTCGAGCGGCCGACGCCGGCCGCCGGCTGGGCGTTCGTGCTCGGCGACATCGACGCGGACCGTGCGGTGGTGACGGCGCTCGACCCCGACGGCCGGGAGCTGTCCGCGGCGGAGCTCGGCTGGCAGGGCGGCTTCAACTACTGCGCTGCCGAGGGGGCGCCGTCGTGCACGGGCGACCCGGCGGACGTGCCCGCCTGGGACCCGGCCACGCGCGAGCTGATCGGCAACGCGGCCGCGAACGACACCTCGGGCGCCGCGGGCTGGTTCCGCCCCACGACGCCGATCTCCAGCCTGACCGTCGAGTTCTTCCAGCGCAGCGGGTTCCCCGTGTACCAGACCTGGTTCGCGTCGCTGGCCCGCGACATCGCCGGCACGGTCGACCTGGTCGACGCGTCCGGTGCCCCGCAGGGTGTGCTGCCCGGCGCCACCCTGACGCTCTTCGGCCCCGACGGCACCGAGCTGGCCACCACCACCTCGGACGACAGCGGGCAGTACGGCTTCCCCGGCTACACCGCGGCGCCGGGCTACCGCGTAGAGCTGACGACGCTGCCGGAGGCGGACGACGCGCACCCGTACGGGCTGGTCCCGTACGGCGAGCGGGTGGTCGCCGACCTCGACCTCACGGACGCCGACGCCACGGGCGTCGACTTCGCGGCCCGCGACATCGTGCCGGTCGCCGTCAGCGGCACCGTCCTGACCGAGGACGGCGAGCCGGTCCCCGGCGCGACGGTCACCCTCACGCCGGTCGGCGGGGGCACGCCCCGGACGGCCGTCACGGACTCCACCGGCGCGTACCTCGTCGACAACGTGGGCTGGGACGCCGAGAACGGGCAGCCCCAGGAGTACACCTTCGCGCTGAGCGACCTGCCCGACGGGTTCGTGGTGGGGGCGGTGCCGGACTCCGTCACCGTGGAGGTGGACCAGGAGGAGCCCAGCACCGGCAACGACTTCGTGGTGCGGGCACCGGCCTCGGTCTCCGGCACGGTGACGTCGGGCGGTGAGCCCGTCGCGGGCGCCGTCGTGACGCTGGAGGGCCCCGGCGGGACGGTCACCACCACCACGGCCGCCGACGGCACCTACCGCTTCGACGACGTCCTGGCGGGCGACCACGTCGTGAGCGTCGAGGCACCCGACGGCTACCGTGTCGACGGCCCGGCCACGCAGGACGTCACCGTGGGGAGCGAGGACGTGACCGGCGTGGACTTCGCCCTGACGACCCCCGGCACGATCGGCGGCACCGTGACCGACGACGCCGGCGAGCCCGTGGCCGGTGCGACCGTTACCGTGGCCGGGCCGGACGGCCCCGTCGAGCTGGTCACGGACGCCGAGGGCGGGTACTTCGCGGGCGACCTGCCGCCGGGCGACTACACGATCACCCTGACGGTGCCCGAGGGCTACACGGCCGGCACCACCGAGCGCTCGGTCACCGTGACCGACGCGGGGGAGAACTGGCTCACGGAGGACTTCGAGGTCGCCCAGGAGCCCGTCGAGCCGCAGGACCAGCCGGTCGGCGGGACGGTCACGGACACCGACGGCAGCCCCGTGCCGGGCGTCGAGGTGGTCGTGACGGACGGCGACGGACAGACCGTCGCCACCGCGACGACCGACGACGAGGGCGCCTGGGGCGCCGAGCTGCCGACGGGGTCGTACACCGCCGTCGTCCAGCCGGGTGAGGGGCACGTCGTGGAGGGTGACGACTCGATCGCGTTCGAGGTCACGGACGCCGCGGTCAGCGGCCTCGACTTCGTGCTGAGCGCTGCGGGCGAGGCCCCGAGCCCGGGCCCGGGGCCGGACCCCGACCCGTCGTCGGCGCCGTCGGCCGAGCCCGCACCGGGCACGCAGGAGCCGGGCGACCTGGCGGCGACCGGCGCGACGGTCGGTTCGGTGGCGCTGGCGGCCGGCGTGCTGCTCGCCCTGGGTGTCGCCCTGGTCCGCGGCTCCCGCCGCATGTCGGCCGCCCGCACCCGCCACCCGAACCGTTGAGCGCGGGGTTGTTCGTCGGTCAGGACCGGTCCTGGCCGACGAACACCCGGCACTCGACGGGTTAGCGTGGGGGCGTGAGCGTTATCTCCTCGGATGTCGTCGTCGTCGGGCTGGGTGGGTTCGGGAGTGCCGCGTTGTGGCGGCTGGCCGAGCGGGGTGTGTCCGTCGCCGGCATCGACCGGTTCGACGTGGGGCACGACCTCGGGTCGTCGCACGGTGTGACACGGCTGTTCCGGGTCGCCTGCATGGAGCACCCCGGGCTGGCGGCCGTGGCCCGGAAGTCCCTGGACCTGTGGACGGAGCTGGGGGAGCGGTACGGCGAGACGTACGTCGAGCAGACCGGCTGCCTCAGCGTGGGTGGCCCCGCCTCGCGCCCGATCCAGGGCACCACCGCGGCGGCCGCGGCGGCCGGCGTCGAGGTGGCGCACCTGTCGCACGAGGAGCTGGTGCGCCGCTACCCGCAGTACGCGGGACACGACGCGGAGACCGTGGGGGTGTTCGACCCCGAGGGCGGCCTGTGCTTTCCCGAACGGAACGTGCGGGCGCAGGTGCGCGCGGCCGCCGAGGCGGGGGCGCGGGTCTACCCGGGCACGCGTGTGACCTCGATCGAGCTGGTGGACGGCGGCGTGCGCGTCGTGACGCCGACCGCCGTCTTCGAGGCCGGCCAGGCCGTGGTGACGGCCGGTGCCTGGAACGCGAAGCTCCTGCCCGGCCTGCCGCTGCGTCCGCGGCGCACCCCGCTGTACTGGTTCGCTCCCCGGATGGACGCGGCGCAGTCGTTCGACCTCGCGCACTTCCCGTCGTTCATCTACGAGCTGGCCGACGGGCGCAGCGTCTGGGGGCACGGCAGCGGCGACGGTTTCCACATCAAGATCGGGCTCGGCGACCACGGCCACGACGACACGGACCCGGACGAGCTCGACCGCTACATCCACCCGCGCGCCGACGTCGACCGGCTCGCGTCCGCGGTCGCGGCGGCGTTCCCGCAGGTGGATCCGGTCCCGGTGAAGGCCATCCCGTGCATGATCACCAACTCCCCGGACGAGCAGTTCCTCGTGGGCCGGCCGGGCGGCGACCCGCGCCTGGTGATGGCCGGCGGGGACAGCGGCCACGGGTTCAAGCACGCTGCCGGCATCGGCGAGCTGCTCGCCCAGATCGCCGTCGGGGAGCGGCCGTACGGCGACATCGGGTTCATGGACCCGGACCGTTTCGCGGCGTAGGCCGTGCGAATCCGCCGGTCCTGCGACCCAGGTCTGGAAAGTGGCGCCGAGCACCCCCTGACATGCGGAAAGATGCGCCCATGAGGTTCGAGTACTTCACCGTCCCTGACGACGAGACCGCAGCGCTGACCGTCGACGGCGGCGACATCGAGGCGAGCGTGGCATCGCACGTCGTCGACCCCGCCTCGGTGCTGGGCCAGCTGGAGCGGCTGCTCGGCGGTCCGGTCGGGGACGACGGGCTGCGCAGCGCGCAGCTCGTCGCCGAGAGCCCGGACGGCGCCCGGCTGGTCATCCGGCTGTCCAACCACCTGGTCACGCTGTTCGGCATGGTGCGGCCGGCGACCCTGGACGACCTCGTCAGGCACTGGTCGCTGTCCCGGCGTTTCCGCCGTGCCGAACCGGAGGACCTGCGCGCCTTCGCCGCCGGCCTGAACGAGCTGTGCCAGGGCAGCGGCAGGCGCGTGTACTGCCGCGCGACGGCCGACGAGGCCGAGCTCACCGCGGCGATGGCACCCGCCGGCGCTGCGCCCGCGGGCGCGTCCGGGTCCGACGAGCCGCGGCCCCTGCCCCGGCGGCGCTGACCGCGCGGGGCTCCCCGTCACGCGGCCGGGACGTCGGGAAGGTCGAGCCGGCTCCGGTCGCCGTCGACGCCGTGGGCCAGCGCGCCGGCGACCTCGTCGTGCGGCACCCCGAGCCGGACCGCGCTCACCTCGTCGAGGCGCCGGTACTGCTCGGGGGTCAGGTCCAGGTCCGACGCGGCGAGGTAGCTCTCCAGGTGAGCGGGCGTGCGGGGGCCGACGATCGGGATCATCGTCGTCCGGGCACGGTCGCCCCGCCCGCGCAGCCAGGCGAGGGCCACCTGCACCGGCCCTGTGCCGGTCTCCTCGGCGACGGCGAGCACCGCGTCGAGCACGGCGTCGGCCCGTCCGCCGCCCGTGGTCGGCCCCGGGGCGCCGAGCCGGCCGGACTCGCCCCGCCGGTACTTGCCGGTGAGCAGACCGCCCGCCAGCGGCGAGTACAGGAGCACACCGAGGCCGTGCGCCTCCGCCATCGGGAACAGCTCACGCTCCGCCGACCGCTCGGCGAGGCTGTACTCGGTCTCGATGCCCACCACCAGCCGCCGGCCGGCCAGCTCGGAGCGCACGGCCGCGCCGGCGACCCGCCAGGCCGGGAAGCCGGAGAACCCGCCGTAGCGGATCTTGCCCGCGCGCCTGAGGTCGTCGAGCCCCTCGAGGATCTCCGACGTCGGGGTGATCCCGTCGGAGAAGTGCGGCATGAACACGTCCACGTGGTCGGTCCCCAGCCGCGCGAGCGTCTGCTCCAGCGAGCGGACCATCGTCCGGCGGCTGTTGCCGGTGGTGCCGGGACGCACCGGCACCGCGCGGCTCCCGGTGTACTTGGCGATCAGCACGTAGTCGTCGCGGTCCCGGCCCAGCAGCGAGCCCAGGACGGTCTCGGCCTCGCCGTCGCGGTAGATGTTCGACACGTCGAAGGTCGTGCCACCCGCCCCGACGAACGCCTCGAAGATCGCCCGGGCACCCTCCAGCCCGGTGGCGGTGGGCGAGGATCCGAACCCGGCCGTGCCGAGCACGTGGTCCGACACGCGGAGCCCGTGGTGTCGGCCGAGGATCTTGTAGCGCACGAGCGTCTCCCTTGCTTTCGGCAACCCGCGGTACGATCGGCGACGCTAGCATAAAAAAACGAACGGTCATTCTCTTATGCCCCGAGTCAGCCAGGCCCACCTCGACACCCGCCGCCGGCAGATCCTCGACGCCGCGCGCGCCTGCTTCGCCACGCGAGGCTTCGCCCGCACCTCCATGACCGACCTGGTGGAGGCGTCCGGCCTGTCCACCGGTGCGATCTACCGGTACTTCCGGAGCAAGGACGAGATCGTCGCCGCCACCTGCGACGAGGCGGGCCAGGCCCTGCCGGACGAGCTGACGGCCGTGTCCGTGCGCCGGTTCCTGGACGACCTCCGCACGCTGGCGCGCGAGCGGGACCATGCCCGGCTCGTCGCCCAGATCTATGCCGAGGCCGCCGTCTCCCCGCCTCTCGCCACCGTCGTCCGGCGGCAGCTCGCGGAGCTGCGCGACGCCGTCGCCGACCGCCTCCCCGCGCGCCCGCGCGACGAGGCCGAGGCGACTGCGGAGGCGTTCGTGGCGCTCTGCCACGGGTACACCCAGCAGCTCGCCGTGCGCGGCGACGTCGATCCCGAGCCGTTCGCCCGGGCGTTGACAGCGCTCGTCCGCCCGTAGGGGGTTTTACCTACTGACAGGTTAGTAAGTAAATCGGTAGGGTGAGGTGCCGCCGCGACGACGCGGCGCCAGACCCTGCCGGAGGCCGCCATGTCGCGTTACAGGTCACGTGTTCGGAAGGTGGTCGGCGCGCTGGGCGCCGTCCTCCTCGCCGGTCTGCTGGGGGTGGTCGCGTCCCCGGGCGCGGTCGCCGCCTCGACCGGCACGATCGTCGGCGCGGGGAGCGGCAGGTGCCTCGACGTGACCGACGGGTCCACGGCCAACGGCAACCGGCCGCAGATCTGGGACTGCACGTCGGGCAACGCCAACCAGACCTGGACCTTCGCCGACGACGGCTCCGTGCGCGGGCGCGGCAAGTGCCTCGACGTGGCGAACGGTTCGACCGCGGACGGCGCCGTCGTGCACCTGTGGGACTGCTACTCCTCGCTCGCGAGCCAGCGGTGGACCCTGACGGCGGCCGGAGACCTGGTCAACCAGGCCGCGAACAAGTGTCTCGACGTCACGGGCGGGGCCACGGCCAACGGGGCCACGGTGCAGCTCTGGACCTGCACCGGCGCCGCCAACCAGAAGTGGAGGCACAACGGGAGCTCCGTGCCGCAGCCGAACCCCGACCCGGTCCTGCCGGACCCGGCCAACCCCGACCTCGGCCCGAACGTGGCCGTGTTCGACACCTCGATGTCCGACTCGGCGATCCAGGCGAAGCTGAACAGCGTCTTCGACGCGCAGGAGACCAACCAGTTCGGCCCGCAGCGCCAGGCCCTGCTGTTCTACCCGGGCTCCTACGACGTCGACGCGAACGTCGGCTTCTTCACGCAGGTCGCGGGCCTGGGCCTGGTGCCGGACGACGTGAACATCAACGGCCACGTGCACGTCGAGGCCGACTGGTGGCCGGACGGCTCGCAGAACGCCACGCAGAACTTCTGGCGCTCTGCGGAGGGCCTGTCCGTGACGCCCGCCGACGGCAACGACCGGTGGTCCGTCTCCCAGGCGGCGCCCTACCGGCGCATGCACCTGCGCGGGGGTCTCGCCCTGTCCGACGGCGGCTGGTCGTCCGGCGGGTTCATCGCGGACTCGAAGATCGACGGCCAGATCAACTCCGGTACCCAGCAGCAGTTCCTCACCCGGAACTCCGCCATGGGGAGCTGGACCGGGTCCAACTGGAACCAGGTGTTCGTGGGCAGCACGGGGGCGCCGTCCAACAGCTTCCCGAACCCGCCCTACACGACCATCGGGGCCACACCGAAGGTGGCCGAGAAGCCGTACCTCTACGTGGACGACAACGGTTCCTACCGCGTCTTCGTCCCGGCGGTCCGGTCCGGTTCGGTCGGCACCACGTGGGCGAACGGCGACCCGGCCGGCCGGTCCCTGCCGATCGGCGACTTCCACGTGGTGCGGCCCGGGGACTCCGCGGCCAGCATGAACACGGCCCTCGCCGCCGGCAAGCACCTGCTGGTCACGCCGGGCACCTACCCGATCAACCAGACGCTCCAGGTCAGCCGCGCGGACACCGTGGTGCTCGGGCTGGGCCTCGCCACCTTCGTGCCGCAGGGCGGCATCGACGCCATGCGCGTGGCCGACGTCGACGGCGTGCGCCTGGCCGGCATCATGTTCGACGCCGGCACGGGCGGCTCGAACGTGCTGCTGCAGGTGGGCCCGGCCGGCTCGTCGGCCGACCACGCGGCCAACCCGACGGTGCTGTCCGACGTGTTCATCCGGGTGGGCGGCTCGATCGCCGGCAAGGCCGTGGTGAGCATGGAGGTCAACAGCGACGACGTGATCGGCGACCACGCCTGGATCTGGCGCGCCGACCACGGCAACGGCGGCACGGTGGGCTGGACCGTCAACACCGGCCGCAACGGCCTGATCGTGAACGGCGACGACGTCACGATGTACGGCCTGTTCGTGGAGCACTACCAGCAGTACCAGACCATCTGGAACGGCGAGCGCGGGCGCACGTACTTCTACCAGAACGAGATGCCGTACGACCCGCCGAACCAGGCCGCGTACATGAACGGCTCCACCGAGGGCTGGGCGGCGTACAAGGTGGGCGACGCCGTGACCGACCACCAGGCCTGGGGGCTGGGCAGCTACGCGTTCTTCAACGTCAACCCGGCGGTGGCGAACGCGCGGGCCTTCGAGGTGCCGGTGCGCTCCGGCGTGCGGTTCCACAACATGGTCACCGTGTCGCTGGGCGGGGTGGGCACGATCCGGCGGGTCATCAACGACACGGGGGAGACGGTCAGCTCGGCGCGCCAGGTCACGTACCTGACGACGGGGCCGTGACGGACTGATGTCCGTTCAGCAGGCTCCGGGCGACCGTCAACCCTCGAGCGACGGTCGCCCGGGGCCTGCTGAACGCGGGTCAGGAGGCCGAGGGCGTCAGCGCTGGGCCGACGGGCGCACGATGATCTCGTTCACGTCCACGTCGGCCGGCTGGTCCAGGGCGAACGAGATCGCGCGGGCGATCGCGTCCGCCGGGATCAGGTTGCGGCGGAACGACTTCATGTAGGTCTGCGCGTCCGCGTCGGAGATGTGGTCGGCCAGCTCGGTCTCGACCGTGCCGGGTGTGATGGTGGTGGCCCGGATGCTCGGGTCGGACTCCATCCGCAGGCCCTCGGTGACGGCCCAGGCCGCGAACTTGGTGGCGGAGTACACGGCCGACGTCGGGTACACCTCGTGCGCGCCGATCGACGCGACCGTGACGACGTGGCCGCCGCCCTGCCGCCGGAAGTGCGGCAGCACCGCGGCGATGCCGTGCAGCAGGCCGCGCACGTTGACGTCGATCATGCGGTCCCACTCCTCCACGAGGAGCGCGTCGAGCCGGGACAGCGGCATGACGCCCGCGTTGTTCACGATGACGTCGATGCGGCCGTGCTCCTCGACCACGGCGTCGACGGCCGCGCGGACGGCGTCGGCGTCGGTCACGTCGAGGCGGACGGCGCTCGCCGTGCCGCCGTCCGCCCGGATGCGGTCGACGACCGCGCCGAGGCGGTCGGTGCGGCGAGCGGCGAGCACCACGCGGTGGCCTTCCGCGGCGAGCCGGAGCGCCGTGGCCTCGCCGATGCCGCTGCTGGCGCCGGTGACGAGGACGGTCTTGGGGGTACGGGGTTCTGTGCCGGTGTTCATGGCTCCAGGTTCCGGAGCCGGGGGCCGCCGTGGAAGGACGGCGTCTTCCTGGGTGCACCGCACCCTGGCTCCGCGCCGCCGGGCGGGTACGGTCGAGGCATGACCTCCTCCCCGTCCCCGCTCGGCGACTTCCTCCGTGGCCGGCGTGACCGGCTCACCCCGGAGACGCTCGGACTGCCCGTCTACGGCCGCCGCCGCGTCGCGGGCCTGCGCCGGGAGGAGGTGGCGATGCTCACCGGCGTGAGCGTGGACTACTACGTGCGCCTGGAACAGGGCCGCGAGGTGAGCCCGTCGCCGCAGGTGCTCGACTCGCTCGGCGAGGTGCTGCGCCTGGACCACGAAGGCCGCCAGCACCTGTACCGCCTGGCCGGGCTCAGCCCCCGGCCGGAGCCCCCGGCCCCGGTCGAGGAGGCGGACGCGTCCCTGGTGGAGCTGATGCTCTCGTGGGCCGGCAGCCCCGCGCTGCTGTTCGGGCGCGCGTTCGACGTGCTCGCGGCCAACCCGCTCGGCGAGGCGCTGTTCGGCGGCTTCGCGTTCTCCCGGAACCTGACCCGTGCCACGTTCCTCGACCCCGCGGCGCGCACGTTCTACCCGGACTGGCACCGCGTCGCCGAGAACACGGTGGCAGGCCTCCGCCTGGCCGACGGGCTCACCCCGGGCCACCCGCGCATCCGGGAGGTCGTCGACGAGCTGCGGGTCAAGAGCCCGGACTTCGTGGCCATGTGGGACCAGCACGACGCGCGGGGCAAGCGGCTCACCGTCAAGCGGTTCCAGCACCCCGAGGTGGGGTACCTGGAGCTCGACGTGCACGCGTTCGAGGTGCGGGGCGCCACCGGGCAGGAGCTCGTGGTGTATCACGCGCGGCCGGGATCGGCGTCGGCCGAGGCGCTGTCGCTGCTGGGGTCCATCGCCGCGACCAGGGCGCTCGGCTGAGCGTGGTGCGTGTGGCCGAGCGCACGGGGCCGGCCGCCGCGGCGTCTGTCAGACTTGAGCCGTGACAGACCGGATCCCCACCGGAGTACCTACCCGGCCGGGTCCCCGGCCGCGCGTCGACATCCCGTACCCGCGCCTGTCCCCCGGGCTGCGCAGCTACTTCGCCACCGAGGGCGGCGGAGCGACGCTCCTGCTCGCGGCGTCAGCGATCGCGCTCGTGTGGGCCAACGTCGCGTTCGGCTCGTACCACGCGATGTGGGAGACGCCGGTCAACCTCACGGTCGGCACGTGGGAGCTGCACCTGACGCTGCACCACTGGGTCAACGACTTCCTCATGGCCGTGTTCTTCCTGGTGGTCGGCGTCGAGGTGAACCGCGAGCTCACGGTCGGCGAGCTGCGCAGCTTCCGTGCCGCGTCGGTGCCGCTGTTCGGCGCCATCGGCGGGCTGGCGGTCCCGATCGGCATGTACCTGCTGATCAACCCGTCCGGGCCCGACGCGTCCGGCTGGGGCCTGCCCATGTCCACGGACACGGCGTTCGTGATCGGCGTGCTCGCCCTGGTCGGCCCGCGCTGTCCCGACCAGCTCCGCATCTTCCTGCTGACCCTGGCGATCTTCGACGACATCGGCGCCATCGCCCTGCTCGGCATCTTCTACTCCGACGCGCTCATGGTGGGTGCGCTCGTGCTCGCGGCCGTGCTCACGGTCGTGCTGTTCGCCATGCGCTGGATCGGCATCTGGCAGATCGCGCCCTACCTGATCATCGGGGCGGTGCTCTGGGTGGTCGTGCTGGAGTCGGGCCTGCACCCGACGCTGGCGGGCGTCGTCGTGGGCCTCGCGGTGCCCACGGCCCGCCGCGGGCACGACGACGAGGCGCGCTGGTACTTCCGGATGTACGGCCGCGCCCTGATGGAGGAGCTCGATCCGGCACGCTCCCGCCTGGCCGTCAGCGCGGCCCGGTCGGCCGTCCCGACGAGCGACCGGCTGCTGGACGCGCTGCACCCGCTGAGCTCCTACGTCGTGGTGCCGGTGTTCGGGCTCGCCAACGCGGGCGTCGTGCTGTCGGGGGAGTCGATCAGCGCCGCGCTGGACAGCCCGGTGACCCTCGGCGTGCTGGTCGGCCTCGTGCTCGGCAAGGGCCTCGGCGTCTTCGCCGGGGCGATGGTCGCGCTGGTCACGGGGCTGGGCAGCCTGCCCGGTCAGGTGCGCTACGGGCACCTCGCGGGTGGCGCGTTCCTGTGCGGCATCGGGTTCACCATCGCCCTGTTCGTCAGCGAGCTCGCCTTCGACGACGAGGCGCTGATCAACGAGGCCAAGGTGGGCATCCTCGTCGGCTCCCTGCTCGCGGGCGTCATCGGCACCGTGATCCTGCGGTACTTCGGCGACCGGCTGCCGCTGTGCTCGCCGCACGAGGCCCAGGGGCCGCCGCCGCTGCCGGACGGGGCGTGGCGCGCGCCGGTCTGACGCCCGCCACCCCCGTCGTGGTCACCGGCGCCAGCGGGACGTCCGCTTGCGCGTCAGTCCCATCGTGTCCCGCAGGTCGGTGACCGTGACGTCGCCCTTGTAGGGCTCGCCGTTGACGAACAGCGTGGGCGTGCCGTGCACCCCCGCGTCGATGCCGTCCTGGTAGTCGGTGCGCACGGCGTCGGAGAACCGCTGCGCGGCGTCGCCCACCAGGGCGTCGGTGTCGAGCCCGAGCTGCTCCCCGTAACGCACCAGCGACGCGTCGTCGAGGCTGTCCTGGTGCTTGAAGAGCAGGCCGGCCATGGGCCAGAACGCGCCCTGGTGCCCGGCGGCCTCGGCGGCCAGGGCCGCCGTCAGCGCGTACGGGTGCGGCTCGAACAGGGGGAAGTGCCGCCACACCAGGCGGACCTGGCCCTCCGAGCCGTTGATCAGCTCGTGCAGCACGGGCTTGGCCGCGCCGCAGTAGGGGCACTCGAAGTCACCGAACTCCACGATCGTGAACGGCGCCTCGGGGTTGCCGAAGGCCCAGCGGAACGCGAAGTCGGGATCGTGCACCCCGCTCGGCAGCGCGAGCGGGGTGGCTTCCCGCGTGCCGTCGGATTCGTCGGTCGTCATGGCGTCATCCTCCCATCGGGCCCGTCGTGGCGGCGTGTGCCGGGGCGCACGGCGGGGTCGGTCGTGGTCGTGGTCAGGCCCGCGCCGTCGCGACGTCGAGCAGCGTCTCCGCCGCCGCGCGCGCGTGACGCGCGGCCTCCGGCGTGCCCGCGATGGCGGCGGTGGTCTGCGCGCCCTCGGCGAGGATCGCGAGCTGCGGCGCGAGCTCGGGCGGTGCGCCGACGTCGGCCACGAGGCGGGCGACGTACTCCTGGAAGGTCCGCTTCTGCTCGCGGACGGCGGCGGTGACCGCCGGTGAGGAGGCGCCGAGCTCGCCGTGGGTGTTGATGAAGGCGCAGCCCCGGAAGTCGGGTTCTCGGAACCAGGCGTCCAGGAAGTCGAAGATGGCCAGGATCCGTTCGCGGGCCGACGTCGCGCGCGCGGAGGTGGAGGCGAGCCCGTCGTCCCAGATCGTCGTGCGGTGGCGGAGCACGGCCACGATCAGCTCGTCCTTCGAGGCGAAGAGCGAGTAGATGCGCTTGAGCGAGACGCCGGCCGCCGTCCGTACGGCGTCCATGCCCACCGCCTGCACGCCGCGCGCGTAGAAGAGCTCGTCCGCGGCCCGGACGACGGCCTCCCGGGCGGTCTTCTCGTCGATCATCGTGTGCTCACTCCGATTCACCCTCTCCGGTGCCCCGCACGACTTGCGCGGAGAACGTTCGTTCTCTACTGTAGCTGACATCGGCGGAGAACGATCGTTCTCCGCCCGGAACGAAGGATCGAGAGGGCTGGATCATGGGTTTCATCACGGTCGACACCGAGAACAGCACCACCACGGAGCTCTACTACGAGGACCACGGCACGGGTCAGCCGGTCGTGCTCATCCACGGCTACCCGCTGGACGGCAACAGCTGGGAGCGCCAGTCGCGTGAGCTGATCGCCGCCGGCTACCGGGTCATCACCTACGACCGCCGCGGCTTCGGCAAGTCGAGCAAGGTGGGCGCCGGCTACGACTACGACACCTTCGCCGCCGACCTGAACGCGGTGCTGACCACGCTCGACCTGCGCGACGTGATCCTGGTGGGCTTCTCGATGGGCACCGGCGAGCTCGCCCGCTACGTCAAGAACTACGGCCACGAGCGCGTCGCCAAGCTCGCGTTCCTGGCCTCGCTGGAGCCGTTCCTCGTGGCGGCCGACGACAACCCGACCGGCGTGCCGCAGTCCGTGTTCGACGGCATCGAGCAGGCCGCCCGCAGCGACCGCTTCGCCTGGTTCACGCAGTTCTACCAGGACTTCTACAACCTGGACGAGAACCTCGGCAGCCGAATCAGCCAGGAGGCCGTGACGGCCAGCTGGAACACGGCCACGGGCAGCGCCCCGGTCGCGGCGTACGCCGTGGTCTCGGCCTGGATCGAGGACTTCCGGGCCGACGTCGAGGCCGTGCGTGCCGCCGGCAAGCCGTCCCTGATCCTGCACGGGACCAAGGACAACATCCTGCCGATCGACTCCACCGCGCGCCCGTTCCACGCCGCCTTCCCCGAGGCCCAGTACGTCGAGGTCGAGGGTGCGCCCCACGGCCTGCTGTGGACGCACGCGGACGAGGTCAACAAGGCCCTGCTGGCCTTCGTCAAGGCCTGATTCCCGGCGCCTGACCTGGTACCCGGGCGTGCGTGCCCGCGCCGGTGACCCCGCGCGGTGACGGTCGGGAGAAGGTCAGGCAGTCGGGAGAAGGTCAGGTGGTCGGTAGAAGGTCAGGTGGTCGGTACCTCGGGGTGCCGACCACCTGACCTCTTGCCGACCGCGCGGGCGGCACCGAGCGCGCCGGCGCCGCGCTGACCGCGCGGGCCGTGCCGCCGCCGCAAGGGGGTCAGCGGGGGAGGGGGCCCGTGTACGTGGCGCGCGAGCGTTCCACGTCGGTCATGTGCGCGTCGCCCCACTCGCCGAGGGCGGCGAACACGGGCTGGAGGCTGCTGCCGAGCTCCGTGATCCGGTACTCCACGCGCGGCGGCACCTCCGCGTAGATCCGGCGCTGCACGAGGCCGTCCCGTTCGAGCTGGCGCAGCCGCTGGGTCAGCACCTTGGGTGTCACGCCGATGCGCCGCTCCAGCTCGACGAAGCGCTGTGTCCCGTGGGCCTGCAGCACCCACAGGATGGGCGTGGTCCACCGGCTGAAGACCAGGTCGACCACGGGGGAGATGGGGCAGGCGGTGGCCGGGTCGTCGTCCGGCTGGGGGCACCACACGCTGCTCGGTCCCGAGGTGGTGTCCGGCGGGGTGCTCGACATGGTGGGCTCCAATACTTTCCTGAGGGAACCTACTGTATCCGCGCTCGTAACGTCGGCGGCACCGCGGCCGCGAGGGCCGCACGGCCCCGGTCGGGGGCCGTCTCGTACGCACGGAGGAGCGCACATGATCGTCGTCACCGGAGCCACCGGAAACGTGGGCCGGCCCCTGGTCGCCGAGCTTGCCCGGCGGGGCCACGAGGTCACCGCCGTGTCCCGGGCGGGCACCGCCCCGCACGCCCAGGCCCGGGTCCGCGGCCTGAGCGCCGACCTGGCCGATCCCGGCGGCCTCCGCGCCGCCGTCACCGGCGCGAGCGCGATGTTCCTGCTGGTGCCGGGCTCGGGCGAGCACCTCGACACCGAACGGATCATCGGCACGGCCGCCGAGGCGGGCGTGCGCCGTCTGGTGCTGCTGTCGTCCCTGGGCGCGGCGACGCGCGCCGACTCCGTCTCGCACGGGCCGCTCGCCCGGCTGGAGAAGCTGGTGCGGGGCTCGGGCCTGGAGTGGACGGTGCTGCGGCCCGGTGACTTCGCCAGCAATGCCCTGGCCTGGGTGCCGTCCGTGCGGGCGGAGCGCACGGTGCACGCGCCGTTCGGCGACGTGGCGCTGCCCGCCGTGGACCCGCTCGACATCGCCGAGGTCGCGGCCGCCGCCCTGGCGGACGACGGCCACGCGGGCCGCACCTACGCGCTCACCGGTGCGGCCGCGGTCTCCCCGCGCGACCGCACGAGGGCGCTCGCCGAGGTGCTCGGCACACCGCTCGTCTTCGCCGAGCAGACCCGGGAGCAGGCGCGTGCCGACATGCTCGC
Organism: Promicromonospora sp. NPDC052451; assembly: GCF_044547525.1. Lineage (NCBI taxonomy): Bacteria > Bacillati > Actinomycetota > Actinomycetes > Micrococcales > Promicromonosporaceae > Promicromonospora > Promicromonospora sp. NPDC052451. The sequence goes on along the minus strand of NZ_JBIUAP010000007.1, from coordinate 74,771 downwards.
GTACATCCCGGAGCACGTCGTGGACGGCACGCTCGCGATCCTGGGGGAGCCGACGCCGCAGGAGCAGGCCGTCAGCCCCGACGTCGAGACCGTGCTGGGACGCCCGGCCCGGACCTTCGCGGACTGGGCGCGGCGGAACGCGGCGGCGTTCGCGGGGTGACGTCGCCGCCTGTCACGTCCGCCCCCTGGCGGTCCGGGGCGGGCCGGTACCGGGTGACCGGATCGGTCCGCCCCGCGACCTGATCCTGACTCCCGACGGGGCCGCGGACCGGCTCAGACTGGGGACATGAACAGAGCCTTGATCGTCGTGGACGTCCAGGAGTCCTTCCGTGTCCGGCCCCAGTGGGCCGACACCCTCAACCCGGGGATCGCGGAGCCCGTCAACCGGCTGGTCGACCTCGCCCGCGCGGCCGGCGACCTGGTGGTCTGGGTGCTGCACACCGAACCCGGTTCGGGCACCCCGTTCGACCCCGAGAGCGGCCACGTGCGGCTGTTCGCGGAGCTGCACGAGCCGCGCGCCGGCGAACCGGTGCTGCGCAAGACCTCGCACAACGCCTTCACCACGACCAACCTGCAGCAGGTCCTCACCGCCCACGGCGTCGGCGAGCTGCGGGTGTGCGGCATCCGCGCCGAGCAGTGCGTGGAGACGACGACGCGGGTCGGCTCCGACCTCGGGTACGCCGTGACGTTCGTCAGCGACGCGACGAGCACCGACCCGCTGGGCCGGTTCAGCGCCGCCGACATCCTGGAGCGTACCGAGGCGGTGCTCCGCGACCGGTTCGCGCGCATCGCGACCGTCGCCGAGCTCGAGGCCGAGGACCGGGCCAGCGCCGGGGACGCGGCGGGAACCCGTGCCGAGGTGGCAGCATCGGCGGGGTGACCACCGTCCTGTTCGTGCTCCTGCCCGGGGTCCACCTGCTCGACCTGGCGGGACCCGCCCAGGCGTTCTTCGCCGCGGGCGACTTCGGGCACCCGTACGACCTGCGGTACGTCGCGGGCGCGGCTGCGGCTGCGGGGGCGGACGCCGGGGCCGGCGCCGACCGCCCCGGTGCCCCCGCCGCCGTGGCACCGGTCCTCTCGGCGCAGGGCCTCCCGCTGCTCGCGGGGGCTGAGTGGCCGGCGCTCGGCGCGGACGACCTCGTCGTCGTGCCCGGGTGGCGCGTGGGGGACGACCGCCAGGCCTGGCCGCTCGTGAGCGACGCGGTCCGCGAACGGCTGGGTGCGCACCACGCGGCGGGCGGCACCGTCGCGAGCGTGTGCGCCGGCTCGGACGCGCTGGGCCAGGCGGGGCTGCTCGACGGCCGGCGCTGCACCACGCACCATGGGCTCCAGGACGAGCTCGCCGTGCGGTACCCCCGTGCGCACGTGGTGCGCGACGTGCTGTTCACCACGGACGACCGCGTCATCACCTCCGCCGGGATCGCCAGCGGCATCGACCTGTCGCTCCACCTGCTCGCGATGCGGCACGGTCCGGCCCTCGCCGCCCGCGTGGCCCGCGAGATGGTGGTGTACGCCCGCCGCAACGGCGCGGAGCCGCAGGCCAGCGCGATGCTGCGGCACCGGGCGCACCTCGACGACACGGTCCACACCGTGCAGAACCACATCGACACGCACTTCACGCACACCCTGCCGCTGGCCGACCTCGCGGCCCGTGCGGGTGTCGCGGAACGCACCCTGACCAGGCTGTTCACCCGGGCCGCAGGGCTGACGCCCCTGCGCTACCAGCAGCTGCTGCGGCTGGAGCGCGCCGAGCACCTGATCGGTCACGGCGCCACCGTCGAGTCCGCGGCGCACGCCGTCGGTTTCCAGGACCCGCGGATGCTGCGCCGGCTCCGGAGCGCCCGCTAGCGTCAGGCGCCCGCCCCGCCGTCCACCTGCAGCACCGCGCCCGTCACGTACGACGCGCGGTCGCTGAGCAGCCACGCGGCGGCCTCGGCGATCTCCTCGGGCTGCGCCGCACGGCGCAGCGGGACCCCGGGCGCGAGCTGCTCCATCAGCCCGGGCGTGTACTCCTCCCAGGTGCGGATCATCTCCGTGAGCGTGCCGCCCGGGGAGACGGCGTTGACCCGGATGCCCTCGGGCCCGTAGGTCACGGCCGCGGACTCGGTCAGGCTGTTCACGCCCCGCTTCATGGCCCCGTAGGCGGGCAGCACCGGGTTGGCCCGCAGGCTGCCGATGCTGGAGTTGTTGACGATCGCGCCGGTGCCCGCCGTGGCACGGATCGCGTTGATCTCGGCCACCATCGACAGCCACGGCCCGCGCAGGTTCACGGCGTAGACGCGGTCGAAGTCGGCCTCGGACACCTCGTCCAGCGGCTGCGGCGGGGTGAACGCCGCGGCGTTGTTGAACGCGATGTCCAGCCGCCCGTGCCGCGCCACGACCCGGTCGACGGCGGCCCGCACGCTGCCGGCGTCCGCCAGGTCGGCCACCGTGTGGTCGGCGGTGCCGCCTGCGGCCCGGACCTCCTCGGTCACCGCGGCAAGCTCGGACTCCGTGCGCGCCGCGAGGAACACGGCGGCGCCCTCCCGGGCGAACAGCCGGGCCGCGGCCGCGCCGATGCCGCGGCCCGCACCGGTGATGAAGGCGACCTTGCCGGCCAGGAGGCCGGTGCCGGTCGCAGGGGTGGTGTGGTGGGTTGTTGTGCTCATGCCGACGAGCCTGCGCCGCCCGCACCGACCGTAGCCAGGCACCGCCGGTACCTGGCTACGGTCGCGGCGGGCGCCGATACTCGGGGGTATGCACAGAGCCCAGCTCGCGACGTTCCTGCGCGGCCGGCGCGAGCGGATCCGTCCCGCCGACGTCGGCCTGCCCGCCGGGCGCCGTCGCCGGACGCCCGGGCTGCGGCGGGAGGAGGTGGCGCAGCTGGCCTTCATCTCCACCGAGTACTACACCCGGCTGGAGCAGGCCCGCGGCCCGCACCCCTCGCGGGAGGTGGTGGGCGGCCTCGCCCGCGCGCTGCGCCTGTCCGACGCCGAACGCGACCACCTGCACCAGCTCGCCGGGCTCCCACCGGGCCCGCCCCCGGGGCCGCCACGCACCGTGCGGCCGAGCGTCCAGCTCATGCTGGACCGGCTGCCGCAGTCCGCCGCGTTCGTGACCTCCGCCATGCTGGAGGTGATCGCCTGGAACGGCCTCGCGGCGGCCCTCATGGACGACTTCTCGGCGCTGTCCCGGCGGGACCGCAACCTGGCGCGCCATGCGTTCCTCGGCTCCGAGGACCGTGCGGACCGGCTGTACGGCGTGTCGGACGGCGACGAGTTCGCCCGCTCGGCCGCCGCCCGGCTGCGCCGTACCGCGGCCCGGTACCCGGACGACCCCGAGGTCGCGGAGCTGGTCGACGACCTGCTCACCGGCAGCCCGGAGTTCGCCGCGCTGTGGGCCGCGGGTGACGTGGACACCGCCCCCATGCTCCGCAAGACCTTCCAGCACCCCGTCGTGGGCCCGGTCACCGTGAACTGCGACGCGCTCGACCTCACCGACCAGGACCAGCACGTGGTGGTCTACACGGCCGACCCGGGGTCGCCGTCGGACGAGGCGCTGCGGCTGCTCGCGGTGATCGGCACCCAGCACATGAGCAGCGCGACCTGAGCGGGGCCGCCAGGCCCGGCCGGCGGCCCCGCTCAGGCGGTCAGGGCCGGCGGCTCGCCCGGTCCGCGAGCAGGCCGCCGACGGCGGGCACGAGCGCCAGCAGCCAGACGCGGTGCCGCCCGCGGGCCAGCGACGCCGCGGTGACCAGCACCGCGAGGTAGACCATGCCGTGCAGCGGTCCGACGGCGCTCGCGAGGCCCGGGTGGTGCACCGTGGCCAGGTTGCCGAGCAGCACCAGCACGGTGACGAGCTCCACCGCGCCGAGCACCCGCAGGGCCGCGCCGCCGGTCACAGCCCGGCCCCCGTCGTCGACCCGGGGCGGTAGACCATGAGCACCACCACGACCGCCCAGAGGAGGTTGAACACACCGGCGTGCACGGCGAGGCGGCGCGCCGGGTCGCCCTCCGCGGGAGCCGCGCCGTCCAGCGCCTCCAGCACACGCCGCTGCCCCGGCAGCACGAGCACGATCAGCACGGCGGCTGCCGCCGCGGTCAGCACCATGGACGTGATCAGCCACGCGTCGGACAGGACGCCCAGGCTCGCCCCCGTGGCGTACCCGAGCACCGGTACGGCGACGCCGACCACCGCGTAGACCCGCGTGACACGGTGCAGGAGGCGGGCCGCAGCGGCGGCGCTCGCGTCGTCGGGCGCGGCCAGCGCGCGCCGGGCGGCACGCGGGAACATGCTCGCGGTGATCGCCACCGGCCCGACGGTGAGGATGGCGGCCAGGACGTGCAGGGAGAGAAGGAGCGCGGTCATGCCGCGCCCGCCAGGGTGGTTCGCATGCGGTCATCGTCCGCGTGCGGGCCCGGGAGCCGACAGTGGCCCGGCTGCCAACGACCTCCGGGATCTGGCCAGGGGCGGGCGCAGGTCGTTCAGGTCAGCAGGCCCACGACCACCGCGAGCACACCCAGGGCGGGGACCAGACCCTGCTTGAGCGCCGCACCCCGCTTGGCGGGGTCGGAGACCACGAGTACCACCGACGCCGCGACCATCGAGCCGGCACCCGCGAGCACGAGCGCCGTCCCCGCCGCCGTCGACCCGGCCGCCGTCAGGACGATGCCGACCACCGTGACGATCGCGAGGAACAGGTTGTAGTACCCCTGGTTCAGGGCGAGCTGCCTGGTCGCCTCGGCCTCCTCGGCCGTCGTGCCGAACGTCGCCCGGGTGCGCGGGTCGGTCCACGCGAACGACTCCAGGCAGAAGATGTAGACGTGCACGAGGGCCGCGACGGCCGTGAGCACGAGTCCGGCGATCAGCAAGGTTGTCCTCCGGGTTCGGGGGCCGGGCGCCGACGGCGGCCGGGTGGTCGGCAGTATCTCAGGGCTCCACCCGCTCGTCCTCGGGAATAGCCGGCGCGTCCCGATGGCTCCGTTGTACATGGAGTGGGAGATGACGGCGCTGAGGCGCGAGCGGCTGCCCGCCGGTGCGGTGCGATCCCGGCCGGGGGCCCTCTGGGCCGTCGTGCTGGCCGGCGCCGCGACGCTGGAGACCGCAGGAGCCCGCCACCAGGTCCGGGCCGGTGATGCCGTGCTCGTCGGCGCCCGCACCGCGCACCGCCTCACTGCCGACGACGAGACCGACCTGGTGCACGGCGACCTGCGGCAGGCCGTCCCCTCGGTGACGCTGCCCAGCCCGCTGGTCGTGCGCGGTTTCGACGAGCGGCAGCGCGGCGTCGTCGCGCTGGTGACCGCGTGCCCGCTGGACGCGATCTCCAGCCCCGCACCGTTCGCCGCGAGCTATGCCGGCCTGGTCGGCGCGGCGATGACGGCGCTGTGGCAGGCCGACGCGCACGCCGGGCCGGAGTGCGGCGGCGCGGACGGTGCTGCCGACATCCAGGTGGCCGACGTCGTGGCCGCGCTGGCGGCCGACCCCGGCGAGCCGTGGACCCTCGACCGGATGGCGGCGCTGGTGCACCTGTCGCGCTCCGCCCTGACCGAACGCTTCCGGCGAGCCACCGGGCACAGCCCGATGCGGATGCTGCGCGAGGTGCGCATGCACCGGGCCCGTACCCTCCTGGCCGAGGGCAGCCTGCCCGTCACGCGCGTGGCGTTCGAGGTGGGCTACGGCTCGGTGGCGGCGTTCAGCCGTGCGTTCGCGGCCGACCACGGTGTCTCGCCCCAGGCGTGGCGGGCCGGTCCGCAGTCGGCGGGCACCCCGCCGGCCGCGATCGCGATCCCCACGGGTCCCGGGCCCGTCGTGGCCGGTGCGCTGCCGCGGCCGGCGGACCGGGCCGGCCGGCCCTGGGTGCCGTCGGTCCCGTCAGCGGCGCGGCACCCGCAGGACCGCCCAGCCGAGGCCCGCCGCGACCGCCGCTCCCGCACCGACCAGCAGCAGCGACTGGACGCCGTGCCCGTCCAGTAGGGCGCCGCCGAGGGAAGAACCGGCGGTGATCGCCACCTGGAACGCGGTGACCTGCAGGGACATGGCCGACTCGGCACGTTCGGGCTCGACGCGGGTGACCCAGAGCTGCGTGATCACCGGCATCATGCTCATCGAGAGACCCCACAGCACCACCGCGACGGTCAGCACGGGCACCGACGTGGCGGCCGCGGTGAGCAGCAGGGACGCGGACAGCGCCACGGGTGCCAGGGCGGCCAGCGGCCGCAGCCACCGGGCGAGGAATCCCGCCAGCACCGTGCCGGCCACGCCGCCCAGCCCCCAGGCCAGCAGCATCCACGTGGTGGCGCCCGCGTCCACGCGCTCGATCGCGATGCGGATGTACGGGTACGCCGCGAAGTTGCCGAGCGCCACCAGCACCACGCAGGCGATGCCGGCCATCAGCCGCCCGTTGCGCACGGCCTCGCGCAGCATCCGCAGGCCCGCCCCCGGGTGGGGCGGGACGGACGGCAGGGTCAGGCCGAGCGCCACCGCGCCGAGCCCGGTGAGCACGGCCGAGCCGGCGAAGGTGGCCCGCCAGCCGACGGCGTCGCCCACCACCGAGGCGAGCGGGACGCCCACGACCGTCGCGATGCTGGTCCCGAACGCCAGCGCGGAGGACACCACGTGGTCCTTGCCGGGCACGGCGTGCGTGCCGGCACCGAACGCGAACGACCAGTACCCCGCGAGCGCGACGCCGAGCAGCAGCCGGCCCGCCAGCAGCACCGCGAAGCTCGGCGCGAGGGCCACCGCGACGTTCGACAGGGCCGCGGCCACCAGCAGCGACACGAGCACGGTGCGCCGGTCCGTGCGCGGCAGGAGCACCGCGATGCTCGGTGCCGTGAAGGCTCCGGCGATCGCCGTCGCCGCGACGGCCAGCCCCGCACGCCCTTCGCTCACGCCGACGTCGACGGCGAGGGCGGGCAGCACGCTCGCGGGCAGGAACTCGCTGAGGACCACCATCGCGATGCCGAACGACAGGGCGACGACGGGGGTCCAGGTCGGGAGGCCGGGACGGGTGCCCGGCCGGCCGGGGACGGTCGCCGTGCCCGGGGTGCCGGACGGCGACGGGGTGCGCACAGAGGTGCTCGACGTGGGCATGGACCCAGCCTGCGTGCCGCACGCGTCCGGTGGTTGATCGCGCGACGGGGCCGTTTGATCGCCCGGCCGCTACCGGCGAGGAGGCCCGTCGTGCCCGGCAGGGTCCGGCTGCGCCGGGCGCCCCGCACGGTCCTGGCGCCATGCCCGGATGCCCGCCACGACCGACGCCGCGATCACCACCCCCGCCACCACGTACGCGATGGGGCGCACGGACGGGTCGGACGCCGCGAAGTAGCCGAGCACCGTGATGAGCACCCCCCAGCTCAGTGCGCCGAACACGTTCGCCGTGAGGAACCGCAGGTACGGCATCCCCGCGATGCCCGCGATGACCGGCACGAACACCCGCGCCCACGGCATGTAGCGCCCGATCACCACCGACCACCAGCCGAACAGCTCGTAGAACCGCTCCGTGCGCACCACGGTGGCCTGCACCCAGCGGCCCTTGCGCGAGGCGAGGTACGGCCGCCCGTACCGGCGCCCCAGCAGGAACGCGACCTGGTCGCCCGCCACGGCGGCGACGCCCACGCCGACGGCGAGCACCCAGATGTCGATCCGCTCGGTGGACCCCGCGACGATGCCCGCGCCGAACAGCAGGCCGTCGCCGGTGAGGAACGGGATGAACACGCCCACGAAGAACGCGGTCCCGACGAAGACCAGACCCCAGACCACCAGGTAGAACGCGAGCGGCCCGAGCACGTCGAGCCAGCCGGCGACGTCGTCCGACACCGCGGTCCTGATCATCTCGGGTGGCCTCCGGTCGGCTGGGGAGCGGGTTGGTTAGGACAGCCTAATCCGTGCCCGGCCCGGCTCCGGTCACGCGCCCGGCCGGTCCACCACCCGTGACATCACCAGGGCCGTGCGGGTCTTGACCACGTGGGTGACGGTGCGGATGCGTTCCACGGTGCGCTCGATCTCCTCCATGCTGGTGGCCATGACGTGCACCATGGCGTCGGCGTCGCCGGTCACGGTGGAGACGCGCACCACCTCCGGGATGGGGGCGAAGTCGCGCTCCAGCACCTTGGGGGACACGATGCCGGAGCAGAAGATCTCGACGTAGCCCTCCAGGATCCAGCCCATCGCCTGCGGGTCCACGCGCACGGTGAAGCCCGCGATCTCCCCGCGGGCCATCATGAGGTCGACCCGTCGCTTCACCGCGGGGGCCGACAGGCCCACGGCGTTGCCCACCTCCTGGTACGTCGCGCGACCGTCCCTCAGCAGCTCCGAGACGATTGCCCGGTTCACGGCATCCATGAACGAATCGTTCAATGAGCCGTGTGATTTTGCAAGATTCAGCGGCTGAGAACGCAACGAATGCTCGCCTGTTGTGAACCGCTCGGGCCGTAGCCTCGCGCCATGACGCAGACCACCGCGCAGCGGACCGCCACGCCGCGGCACTACCTCATGTGCCCGCCCACGTACTTCGACGTCGTCTACGCCATCAACCCGTGGATGGACCCGTCCTCGCCCGTCGACACGGCCAAGGCCCTCGCCCAGTGGGAGGCCCTGCGCGACGCCTACGTGGCGCGCGGCCACAAGGTCGACGTCATCCAGCCCGAGCCGGGCCTGCCCGACATGGTGTACGCGGCCAACGGCGGCATCGTCGTCGGCGGACGGGCGCTCGCCGCCCGGTTCACCTACCCGGAGCGCGCGGCCGAGGGCCCCGCGTACGACCGCTGGTTCGGCACGCCGGCCGCCGAGGGCTACCGCCGGCTCGGCGAGGCGAACGAGGTCATGGAGGGTGAGGGCGACCTGCTGCTCATCGGCAAGCTGCTGCTCGCCGGCACGGGCTTCCGCACCACGCCCGCCGGCCACGCCGAGGTGGCCGAGCGCCTGGAGCTCGCCGAGCAGGGCATCGAGCTGGTCCCGCTCGAGCTGGTCGACCCGCGCTACTACCACCTCGACACCGCCCTCTCCGTGCTGGACGACGGCGCCGTCTCCGGCGAGGTCGTCGTCGCCTACCACCCGGAGGCGTTCAGCCCCGCCGCGCAGGAGACCCTGCGTGAGCGCTTCCCCGACGCGATCCTGGTCGGCGCCGAGGACGCCGCCGTGCTGGGCCTGAACGTCGTCTCCGACGGGCTGCACGTCTTCCTCAGCGACCGCGCCGGTGCCTACGCCGACGCGCTCAAGGAGCGCGGCTTCGTGCCCGTCGGCATCGACCTGTCCGAGATCTTCAAGGGCGGCGGCTCCGTCAAGTGCTGCACGCTCGAGCTACGCCCCGAGACCACCACGCCGTCCGCCGTGCCCGCGCTGACCGGCACGGCGCTGGCCAGCGCCGTCGTCGCGAGCGCGGTGCTCGCCGACGCAGCCGCCACGACCGCCGCCCCCGCCGCCCCCGAGGAGACCCGATGACCACCGTCCCGTACCTCGACGTCGCCGCCACCGCCCGCTGGGTGGCCCGCCGCGGCCCCGAGGCTGCCATCGCCGCGCTGACCGACGCCCTGGACCGCGACTTCGCGCGCTGGCCCGAGCTCGACAAGCGCCCCCGCATCGCCTCGCACTCGCCGGAGGGCGTCATCGAGCTGATGCCGACGTCGGACGCCGAGACCTACGGCTTCAAGCTGGTCAACGGCCACCCGCTCAACCCGGCCAACGGCTTCCAGACGGTCACCGCGATCGGCATGCTGGCCGACGTCGGCAACGGCTACCCGACGTTCCTCGCCGAGATGACGCTGCTCACGGCCCTGCGCACGGCGGCGACGTCGGCCCTGGCCGCGCGCTACCTGGCCCCGGAGAACTCGCGCACGCTGGCCCTGATCGGCTGCGGCTCGCAGGCCGAGTTCCAGGCCCTCGGCATGCGCGCCGAGCTGGGCATCGAGACGCTGCGGGTCTTCGACGTCGACCGCGACGCGATGGAGAAGCTGGCGAAGCACGCCAAGGCGCTCGGCTTCGACGTCGTCCTGGCTGACGATGCCGCGGACGCGGTGCGCGGCGCCGACGTCATCACCACCTGCACCGCCGACAAGCAGAACGCGACCGTGCTGCACGACGCCGACGTGTCCGGCGGCGTGTTCATCAACGCGATCGGCGGTGACTGCCCCGGCAAGACCGAGCTGGACCCGGCGATCGTGGCCCGCGCCAGCGTGTTCGTGGAGCTGCCGGAGCAGACCCGCATCGAGGGCGAGATCCAGCGCCAGGCCGCCGACTTCCCGGTGACCGAGCTGTGGCAGGTCGTCACGGGGGCCGCGCAGGGCCGCCGGAGCCAGGACGAGCTGATCGTGTGGGACTCCGTCGGGTTCGCCGTGGAGGACTGGACCACGCTGAAGTTCGTGCTGGCGGACGTGACGGCGAACGCGCCGGAGCTTCTCGGCCACCTCGACCTGATCGCCGAGCCGTCGGACCCGAAGGACCTGTTCTCCCTGGTCGCCGAGGCCTGACCGGGGCACGCCACCGGACCGGACACGCCCCGGGACTGGGCACGTGACCCGACGGGGCACGCGACCCCGACCGGGGCACGCCACCGGACAGGGGCGCGCGACCCGACCGGGCACGCGACCCGACCGGGCACGCCACCGGACCGGGCACGCCACCGGACCGAGTGCGCCCAGCCGACGTGGCCGCCGCCCGCGTGCCGCTCCGGCACGGCGGCGCCCGGCGTGTCGCCGTCGGGCGTGTCGCTCCGGGAGAGTGTGGTGCGCGGGGGTGTGTTGCGGTGCGTAGACGTTGTCTACCCACCGCAACACACCCCCGCGCACGTAGGCGCGCCCGGCGCGACACGCCCTGCGACACGCCGAGGGCGGCAGGCCGGCGCCTCGTCGGACGGCGCCTCGTCGGACGGAGCGTCGCCGGGCGGAGCGTCGCCGGGCGGAGCGTCGCTGGACGAGCCTGGCAGGCGCCGTTCAGAGGAGCTCGGCGCGGAGCTTCGGCTCGGTGTCGAACGCGTGGAAGGGGTGGGTCGGTACCGTCAGGCGGTGGTGGCCCAGGCGGAGCAGGTCCTGGTCGACGCCGCCCGGGGTGAGCATGAGCATCCAGTCGGCCGCCATGTCGTACAGCTCGGGCTCCAGGTAGCCGATCTTCACCACGACGACGTCGGTGCTGCGCGGGTCCAGGCCGATCGCCGTGAAGTCGCGCTCCAGGTGGTACGGCTTGCGGCGCTCGGTGAGGATCACGCGCAGCCCGCCCACGCGGACGACGGCGACGATGCCCGCGTCGGGGTCGCCCTCGCTCACGTGTTCCACGACCCCGCGCAGGCGGACGGGGCCGTGCGGCCCGTCGTCGACGCGGGCGCCGGCTTCGACGTCGACCGATGTGCGCGGCCCGTGTGCCGCCCAGGCTGCCGCGACGGCGCGTGCGGCCTCGGCGTCGGGCAGGGAGGCGTAGATCGCGGTGCGGCCGCCCTCCTCGACCGGGCGTGCGAAGGCCGGCTCCGCCAGCAGGCGCGCGAGCGTCCAGGTGACGTCGCCGGCGCCGCCCGCCGTGGGGTTGTCGCCCGAGTCGGACAGGAAGTACGGCCGGGCCTCGCTCGCCAGGGCCGTCGCGACGCACTCCTCGTAGGGGGCGGCCGGCGCGACGAACGCGAAGTCGTCGCGCGCGTCCCAGTACCGCCGGGCGAGCTGCTCGGCCTCGCGCACGATCACCTCCTCGTCGTCGCCGGTCACGACGACGGCGGCCCGGCAGCTCGGCTCGTCCGCCCACGCGTACCCGACCCAGAGCGCCGCGTCGACGACGCCGGGGAGATCGGCCGCGCGGGCGACGTCGGCGTAGATCGATGCCGCCGGCTCGATGCGGGTGCTGGTCTTCTCGCCCGGCAGCAGCACGGGGACCTGCAGCCACGCCTTCTTCGGGGCGCCGCCCGACTCCAGCCGGGCGAGCAGGTTCGCGGCCGCGCGCTCCCGCGTCTCCCAGGCGTCCTCGTGCGGGGCCATCCGGTAGCAGGTGATCAGGTCGCTCACCTGCGCCAGCTCGCGCGGCACGTTGCCGTGCAGGTCCATCGTGGTGCTGATCAGCGTCCCGGGGCCGACGGCGGCGCGCACCGCCGCGGCCAGGTCCGCCTCGGCGTCGTCCCGCCCCACCACGGTCATGGCGCCGTGGATGTCCAGCAGCAGGCCGTCGTACGGGCCGTGCTCGTCCTGCTGCGCGCGCAGGGTCGCCACGATCTCGTCGCGCACCGACTCGTACACGTCGGCCGGCACGGCGCCACCGGGCAACGACCGGGCATGCAGCACGCCGGTCCAGTCCGCGGCGTCGCGCAGCGGGGCGCCGTCGGCGAGGAACGGGTAGTGCGCCACGAGCTCCGCGCCGCGGCGGAGCGTGAAGGCCCCCCACCCGGAGCGGTGCGGGGAGAACGTGCTGGACTCGATCGACATGCCGGCGATCGCGACCCGCGGGCGGGTGGTGGTCATCGTGGTCCTTCCGACGCTGTGGAGGGGGCAGGGGACTGCGGGGCGGCCAGGGCGTGCGGGACGAGGGCGTCCTCCAGCAGGCGGCCCACGCCCACGAGGTTCGCGTCGGCCCCCAGACCGGACGGCGCGATCACGAGGTCGCGGGTCATCAGCGGGTGGGCACCCTCGTAGATCTGGCTCCGGATCGCCGAGACGAACGGCTCCAGCGTCGACAGCGCGCCGCCCAGGTACACGGCGCCGGGGTTGAAGAAGTTGACGACCGTGCACAGCGCCGCGCCCAGGTGGCGGCCGGCGGTCCTGGTCAGGGTGGTCGCCACGGGGTCGGCGTCGCGCACGAGGGCGAGCACGTCGGCGGTCGCCGCGACGTCGTACCCCTGCTCGCGCAGCAGCCGCACCAGGGCCGCGCCCGAGGCCACGGTCTCCAGGCAGCCCCGGTTGCCGCAGGTGCACGGGGTGTCGCCGCCGGCGGGGATCCGCGTGTGCGTGATGTCGCCCGCCGCACCGCCCGCGCCGCGGTACAGCCGGTCGTCGACGAGGATGCCGGCGCCGATCGCCGTGCCCGCCTTGACCGACACCGAGTGCCGGGTGCGCCGGGCGTGCCCGAAGTGCTCGCCCACGGCCATCGCGTTCGCGTCGTTCTCGACCACGGCGGTCACGCCCAGGGCGTCCTCCAGCCAGGAGCCGACGTCGAACCCTGACCACCCGGGCATGCGCGACGGGCTGTCGAGAGCCCGCCGCGTGACGTCGACGGGGCCGGGCAGGGAGATGCCGACGCCGAGCAGGTGGCCGGGGTCGGTGCGGTCGACGGACGAGTCGCCGGGTGCGGCGACCGTGCCGGCCAGCCCCCGCAGGGCGGCCGTGACCTGCGTGAGGACCTGCTCGGGTCCGTCCGCGATCGCCAGGGCGACCTCCGTCGTCGTGACCAGCTCGCCGCCGTGCCGGAGGATGCCGAGCCGGGCGTGCGCGCCGCCGACGTCGACCACGCCGAGGTGGCCCGTGCTGCCCGGGACCCGGAGGGAACGGGGACGCCGTCCGCCGCTGGACGCGCCCTCGCCCGTCTCCTCCAGCGTGCCCGCGGCGAGCATCGCCTGGACGCGCTGGGACACCGTGGAGGCAGCGATGCCGAGCGACTCGGCGATCTCCTTGCGCGACCGGGCACGGCCGCTCGACACGAGCACGACGATCTCCCGTTCGAGCCGCGGGGCGGCGACTCGGGGACGCGTGGGCTGGGGCACGGGCCTCCTCCAGGACTTCTTGCACGGACGGGACTTCTCGCGCGGAGTTGCTTCACATGTGGAGCAAGTGACGGAGAGAGTCTGCACCACGCCCCAGGCCGGATTCCGCACCGCGGGCTTTGTGCGGTCCCGAATTAACAGACTTGTTACGGATATCGGATAGATCCAGGAAACTTCATCCGTCTACGGTGCTCGATTATTCGGCTGCCGAAGAAAGTCCCTCCGGGATCGGCGGCCCCGCAGACCAAGGAGACCCAGATGCGCACCACGCAGGCCGGACGGGCCGCACGGCTGGCCGTCGGCGCGGCCGCCGCCGTCGCCCTCCTCGCCGGATGCTCGACGTCCTCCGGTGCGGACGAATCAGCCGCCCGCACCGACGTGAACTACGCCCTGCCCGCCAACGCGACCCCCAACTGGATCGTCCCGCTGGGGATCGCGGGCAAGCTCGCGACCCACAACTCCGCCATCACGCGCACCCTCTGGGAGCCGCTCGTCGCCTACGACGGCTCAGAGGGCGAGGTGGGGCGCGTGGCGCAGGCCGATCTCGCCGACGAGATCACCTTCTCCGACGACGGCCGCACCGCGACCATCACCCTCGACGAGGGCCGCACCTGGAGCGACGGCGAACCCGTCACCTCCGCCGACGTGAAGTTCTGGTTCGACCTGGTCAAGGCCAACACGGACGTCTGGGCCAGCTACTCCGAGGGCCGCATGCCCGACAACGTGACCGAGGTGGCCACCCCCGACGAGACGACCGTCGTGCTGACCTTCGACAAGGTCTACAACCCGGAGTGGCTGCAGGCCTCGCAGCTCACGCTCGTCGTGCCGCTGCCCGCCCACGCCTGGGCCAAGGCCGCCGACGACGAGGAGCCGGACCCGGCGCTCGCCGAGACGAAGGAGGGTGCCAAGGCGATCTTCGACTACCTCGTCACGCAGGGCGAGGACCTGGGCACCTACGAGACGAACCCGCTGTGGCAGACCATCAACGGGCCCTACTCGCTGACCGGGTTCACCGACGCGGGCCAGGTCGAGCTCACGAGGAACGAGAAGTACGACGGCGACGACGCCGCCTCGATCGACACCGTCAACCTGCTGCCGTACACCTCCACCGACGCCGAGGTGAACGCCGTCCGCTCCGGCGCCGTCGACTACGGGTACATCCCGACCACGGGCCTGGACGCGCCGGAGCAGTACGAGTCGCTCGGGTACGCCGTCGAGCCGTGGGCCGGCTGGTCCATCACCTACCTGCCGTACAACTTCAACCACCCCGAGCTGGGCCCGGTCTACCGCCAGCTCTACGTGCGCCAGGCGCTCCAGCACCTCGTGGACCAGGAGCAGATCTCCGACGTCATCTGGAAGGGTGCCGCGCTGCCCGGCTACGGTCCGGTGCCGCAGAACCCCGAGAGCGACTTCCTGTCCGACGAGCAGAAGGCCAACCCGTACCCGTTCGACCCCGAGGCCGCGGCCGCTCTGCTGGCCGACCACGGCTGGACCGCCGGGTCCGACGGCGTGCTGGAGTGCACCCGTCCGGGCGACGGCGACGACGAGTGTGGCACGGACGTCGAGGAGGGCCAGAAGCTGGCCATCACGATCCTGACGCAGAGCGGCTCGGCCGAGACCGACAACATGTTCGCCGAGATCAAGTCGACCTTCGAGCAGGCCGGCGTCGGCGTGACCATCGAGAGCGCGCCGCTGAACACGGTGCTCTCCTCGATCGCCCCCTGCACCGCCGACCAGCCCGACTGCGACTGGGAGCTGCCGTTCTTCGGCACCGCCGGGAGCTGGTACTTCGGTGGCTACCCGAGCGGCGAGCGCGTGTTCGGCACGGGTGCGGCGTCGAACTTCGGCTCGTACTCCGACGAGGAGCTCGACACCCTCATGCACGACTCCACCGAGAGCACCGACCCCTCGGTCATGCAGGAGTACTCGAAGTTCGGCGCCGAGAACCTTCCGGTCATGTGGCTGCCCAACCCCGTCTACCAGGTCTCGGTGATCAAGGAGGGGCTGGAGGGCACCACGCAGGACCCGCTCGCCAGCTTCCACCCGCAGCGCTGGAGCTGGGCCGGCTGACATGACGACAGCCATCCCCGCCCAGAGCGGGGCCGAGGTCGCCGTCGTGCCGCCCACCCGGGCGGCGCGCGGCGGCTTCGGCCGCTTCCTGATCCGGCGCGTGCTCCAGGCCCTCGTCGTGATCCTCGTGGTCAGCGTCATCGTGTTCGCACTGCTGCACGCGCTGCCGGGCGGACCCGCCCGCGGCGTGCTCGGGCAGCAGGCCACGCC
Organism: Promicromonospora sp. NPDC052451; assembly: GCF_044547525.1. Classification (NCBI taxonomy): domain Bacteria; kingdom Bacillati; phylum Actinomycetota; class Actinomycetes; order Micrococcales; family Promicromonosporaceae; genus Promicromonospora; species Promicromonospora sp. NPDC052451. Next base: position 58,849 of record NZ_JBIUAP010000007.1, on the reverse strand, counting down.
CGAGCAGATTGCCGCCTTCGAGGCCGCCAACGGCCTGGACCAGCCCGTGGTGCTCCAGTACCTGTCGTTCCTCGGGCGCTCGCTGACGGGCGACCTCGGGGAGTCCTACCTGCTCAACCAGTCGGTGGCCGACGCGATCGCGCTGCGGCTGCCCAAGACGCTGCTGCTCACCGGGCTCTCGCTCGTGGTCGCGGTGCTGATCGCCGTGCCGGCCGGCGTCTACCAGGCCGTGCGCCGCAACCGCGCCGTCGACTACTGGCTCTCGACGCTCGCGATCGTCGCCTACTCGACACCCACCTTCTTCCTGGGCATGCTCCTGATCCTGCTGCTCAGCCAGACCACCGGGCTGTTCCCGGCGGCGGCGCCGCAGGGCACAGGGGTCGCCGAGGTGCTGGCACAGCCGGCCGCGCTGGTGCTGCCGGTGCTCACGGGCGCCGTGCCGATCGTGGCCACGTTCAGCCGGTACATGCGCTCCGCGACGCTAGACAACCTGGGCGAGGACTACGTGCGCACCGCCCGCGCCAAGGGCACCGTCTACCGCCGCGTGGTGCTGCGGCACGTGCTGCGCAACTCGCTCACCCCGGTGGTCGCGATGCTGGGCTACTACCTGCCCGTCATGTTCGGCGGGGCGCTCGTGGTCGAGCAGCTCTTCAACTACCCGGGCATGGGCCTGCTGTTCTGGAGCGCCGCGCAGAGCAGCGACTTCCCGGTGCTGCTGGGCTGCGTGCTGGTCATCTCGGTGGCCACCGTCGTGGGCTCCCTGCTGGCCGACCTGGTCCAGGCCCTCCTGGACCCGCGCACCCGGGGAGGACTGCGATGACCGCGCTGCGCAGGTTCGCCCGCAACCGGCTGGCCGTGGTGGGCGCCGTCGCGCTCGCCGTGCTGGTGCTGTTCGTGCTGGTCGGCCCGCTCGTGTACCCCACCGAGCAGGTCGCGACCGACCTCGGCGCCGCCAACCTGCCGCCCGGCGCCGACGGGCACCCGCTGGGCACCGACGCGCTCGGCTACGACAACCTGGGCCGGCTCATGGTCGCCGGGCGGGTGTCGCTGCTGGTCGGCGTGCTGGCCGGGGCGCTCGCGACGGTGGTGGGCACCCTGTGGGGGGCCGTGGCCGGCTACGTGGGCGGCGTCGTGGACGCCGTCATGATGCGGGTGGTCGACGCCGGCATCGCGATCCCGGCGATCTTCCTGCTGCTGGTGCTCTCCACCATCGTGCGGCCGACGGTCGGCATGATGATCGTCGTCCTCGGCCTGGTCTCCTGGCTGGTCCCGGCACGGCTGATCCGCGCAGAGGCCCTGTCGGTCCGCACCCGCGACTACGTGGTGGCGGCCCGCGCGATGGGCGCCTCGCACGGTCGCACCGTGCTGACGCACGTCATCCCCAACACCGTGGGCACCGTGGTGGTGAACGCGACCTTCCAGGTGGCCGACGCCATCCTGCTCGTGGCCTACATCAGCTTCCTGGGCATGGGCGTGCAGCCGCCCACCACGGACTGGGGCGCGATGCTCAACGACGGCATCAACTACATCTACCAGGGCGCCTGGTGGCTCATCCTGCCGCCCGGCCTCGCGATCGTGGTCGTGGTGTGCGCCCTGAACTTCGTGGGCGACGGGCTGCGCGACGTCGTGGACGTGAAGGGGAGGGCGGCATGAGCGAGGTCGTACTGCGCATCCGGGACCTGGACGTCACGTTCACCACCGACTCCGGGGAGGTGCCCGCCGTGCGGGGCATCGACCTGGAGGTGGGGCGCGGCCGGGTGGTCGCGCTGGTGGGCGAGTCCGGCTCGGGCAAGAGCGTCACGTCGCTGTCCGTCCTGGGCCTGCTGCCCGGCACGGCCCGCGTCGCGGGCTCGGTCGAGCTGGCCGACGACGACGGTCTCCGTGACGTGGTGACCACGCCCGAGGAGCAGCTCGTGGACCTGCGCGGTCGCGTGGCGTCCATGGTGTTCCAGGAGCCGATGACGGCGCTCAACCCGACCATGACCCTCGGCGACCAGATCGCGGAGGCTGTGCTGAACCACGAGCCGGTGCCCCCGGCCGCCGCCCGCGAGCGCGCCGTCGAGCTGCTGCGTTCCGTGGGCATCCCCGAGGCGGAGCGGCGGGCGCGGCAGTACCCGCACGAGCTCTCGGGCGGGCAGCGGCAGCGGGTGGTCATCGCGATCGCGCTGGCCTGCGAGCCGCGCCTCATCGTCGCGGACGAGCCGACGACGGCGCTCGACGTCACTGTGCAGGCGGGGATCCTCGACCTGCTGCGCTCGCTCGTGGCGGAGCGGGGGACCGCGTTGCTGCTGGTCACGCACAACATGGGCGTGGTCGCCGACCTCGCGGACGAGGTGGCCGTGATGCGCGCCGGGCGGATCGTGGAGCACGGGCCGGTGGAGCAGGTGCTCCTCGCACCGGAGCACGAGTACACGCGCACGCTGCTCGACGCGGTGCCGGCGGTGCCGCCGGCCGGGCGGGTCGTGGAGCGGGGTACGGAGCGCGCCGAGGGGCGGGCGGCCGGTGCCGGCTCTGGTCCGGGTGGCGGTCCTGGCACGACGGACGATGCACGTCCCGGGGTCGGTGCCGCGGCATCTGCCGGCTCGGGATCTGCCGGCTCGGCATCTGGCGGCGAGGCGGGCTCCGTCGACGAGCGGGAGGTCGTGCTGGACCTGCGCGGCGTCAGCCTCGACTACCGGGTGGCGGGCCGGCACGTGCGCGCCGTCGAGCGGCTGGACCTGACGGTGCATGCGGGCGAGATGCTGGGTCTGGTCGGCGAGTCCGGCTCGGGCAAGTCGACGGCGGGGCGCGCGTGCCTCGGCCTGCTGTCGCCGTCCGAGGGCGAGGTGCTGCTGCTCGGCACGTCCGTGGGCCGTGCCCGGGGCCGCGCGCGGCGGCGTCTGCTGGCCGACGTCGGCGTCGTGTTCCAGGACCCGGGCGCCTCGCTGGACCCGCGCCGGCTCGTGGGTGAGTCGATCGCGGAACCGCTGGTCATCCACGGCCGCGACGGGCGGCGACCGTCCGCCGCCGAACGCCGCGCGCGGGTCCGCGAGCTGCTCGACGCCGTGCGCCTCCCCGCCGGGGCCGAGCGCCGCTACCCGCACGAGTTCTCCGGCGGGCAGCGGCAGCGCATCGGCCTGGCCCGGGCGCTGGCGTTGCGGCCCCGCCTCCTGGTGGCCGACGAGCCCACGAGCGCCCTCGACGTGTCCGTGCAGGCCGAGGTGCTGGGCCTGCTGCGCGACCTGCACGCGGAGCTGGGCTTCGGCTGCCTGTTCATCAGCCACGACCTCGGCGTCGTGCACGAGCTGACCGACCGCGTGGCCGTGCTGCGCGGCGGACGCCTGGTGGAGAGCGGCCCCACGGCGCAGGTGTTCGCCGCACCGCGCGACGTGTACACGGCCGAGCTGCTGGCCTCGGTGCCGACCCCGGACCCGACGGCACAGCGCGAGCGGCGCGAGGCCCGGCTGCGGCTCGGTGTCGGGTGACGGGCGCACCGACCGCCGGCGTCGACATCGGCGGCACCAAGATCCGCGCCGCCGTGGTCACACCGGGCGGCGAGGTGCTCGCCTCGGCGACCGCGCCGACGCCGTCGGGCGGTGCGGCGATGCTCGACGTCTCGGCAGACCTGGTGGCGCGTGCCGCGGCGTCGGCCGGGGTGCCGGTGGCGGCGGTCGGCGTCGGCGCGGCGGGCGTCGTGGACCCCGGCACGGGCGAGGTGCTGGCGGCGAGCGACTCGTTCGTCGGCTGGGTGGGCACGGACCTGCGTTCCGGGCTCGCGTCCCGGACCGGTCTGCCGGTCACGGTCGCGAACGACGTGGACGCGTTCCTCGTCGGGGAGGCGACCTGGGGTGCGGTCCGCGGCGTCCGGTCGGCGGCGGGCATCGCGCTCGGCACCGGCGTCGGGGGCGCGTTGTGGCTGGACGGCGGGCTGTACCGGGGCGCCGGTGCGGCCGGGGAGATCGGGCACATGCCCGGGTTCGGCGACGCGCCGTGCACCTGCGGGCAGCGGGGGCACCTGGAGACGCTGGCGTCGGGGCGGTCGGTGGAGCGGCGGTATGCCGAGCTGGTGTCGGAGGGGGTGGGGTCTTGGGGTGTTGGGGCCGGGGGTGTGGGGCCTGCGGAGGTGCGGCCTGCGGAGGTGGGGTCTGCGGAGGTGGGGTCTGCGGAGGTGGGGTCTGCGGAGGTGCGGCCTGCGGGGGTCGCGGCCGAGGGGGTAGGGGCCGAGGGGGTGGCGCCTGCCGGGCGGGGTTTGGACGCGCGAGGCCGAGGCTTGGACGAACGGGGCGGGTCCGGGCCCGTCGGTGCGGCCGAGATCGAGGTCCGGGCTCGGGCCGGGGACCCGGTGGCGCTCCGGGTGCACGCGGACGCGGGGCACGCCGTCGGGTCGGCGGTGCTCGTCGTGGCCGCACTGCTCGACGTCGGCCACGTGGTGGTGGGCGGCGGCCTGGCGCGCGCGTGGGACCTGCTGGAACCCGCCCTTCTGGCGCGGCTCCGCGAGGCGCCGCCCGTGTCGGGGCACCCGGTCGAGGTGCGTCGTGCTGCCCTCGGCGGCGATGCGACGGTCGTGGGTGCGGCAGCCCTGGCGCGGCGGCCCGCGAGCTGACGCGACGCGCTGCTGCGGTGCGCTCCTGCTTGATGCGCTCCTGCTTGGTGCGCTCCTGATCCTGGCGGTCCGACCGCCCGGGTCGGTCGAGTGTTGGGCATACCGGTCTGACCGCCAGGGTCGGTCGAATGCCGGGCATACCGGCTCCGACCGCCTGGATCGGTCGAATGCTCGGCATGCCGGCGTCGCCACAGAAAGGTGCGCTTCTACCCCGTCATCAGGCCCAAGATCGTGTCGGTTTCTGGGCCTGATGACTGGGTAGAAGCGCACTATCGGAGGGGTGTCACGCGTGCCACCCCGCTCAGGCTGGCGCGCCCGCCAAACCACGGGTCGGCGCGCCCACCCCGCGGGTCGGCGTGCCCGCTACCCCACGCCGGTCGGCAAGCCCCTCATCGCGCGGGCCCGGAAACCCGCTAAGGCAGCGTCCAGCGCTGAACAGTGCTCCCGTCGCAGTTGGCGATCTCCGTGCGGGTGCCGTCGTTCTGCACCCGGCCCACGGGCTGGAGGCAGCGCCCGGACTGCGGGTTGCGCAGCGCCTGGGTGCCACTCACGGCGGTCCACTGCTGCGCCCCCGTGCCGTTGCAGTCCCAGAGCTGGACCGGGGTGCCGGCCGCGGTGCCGCCGCCCGAGACGTCCAGGCACTTGCCCAGCGCCCGGACGGTGCCGTCGGTGCCGACCGTCCACTGCTGGGCGGCGTTGCCGTTGCACCAGGCGAGCTGGATCGGCGTGCCGTTGGCGGTGTTGGCGCCGGCCACGTCGAGGCAGATGCCGTTGGACGCCGTGACGGTGCCGGTGCGGCTGCCCCCGCCGCCGGTGGAGTCGTAGACGCGCACGTAGTCGACCACCATCTGCTGCGGGAACTGGGTGGTCCCGTCCGGGTATCCGGGCCAGTTGCCGCCGACGGCGACGTTCAGGATGAAGAAGAACGGCTGGTTGAAGACCCAGGGGTTGCTCCCGGTGTTGGCCGGGGTGAACGTCTGGTAGGCGACGCCGTCCACGAGCCACGTGATGGAGTTGGGGCTCCAGTCGACGGCGAAGGTGTGGAAGTCGTCGGCGAACGACCAGCCCTGCGGGTGCATGTACTGCCCGGTGATGGGGTTGCCGCCCGAGTACCCGGGGCCGTGCAGCGTGCCGTGCACCAGGTGCGGCTCGCGGCCGATGTTCTCCATGATGTCGATCTCGCCCGAGTTCGGCCACGGCGTGCTCGGGAACTGCGCCCCCAGCATCCAGAACGCCGGCCAGATGCCCTGCCCGCGCGGGATCTTGATGCGCGCCTCCAGGCGGCCGTACTGCGGCTGGACCTTGCCCTTGGTGGTCAGGCGGGCGGAGGTGTACCCGCCGTTGCCGTCCTGCCGGGCCGTGATGACGAGGTTGCCGTTGCCGTCCAGCGCGGAGTTCTGACGCGAGTTCACGTAGTTCTGCAGCTCGTTGTTGCCCCAGCCGCCCGCGCCGGTCTCGTGGTTCCAGTTGGCGGCGTTGGGCGCGCTGCCGGCAGCGCCGTCGAACTCGTCCGACCAGGTCAGGGCCGCTGCCAGGTCCTGGGCGGATGCGGCCGGTGCGGCGGCGTCGTCTGCGGTGGGCCCGGCGTCGCCGGCGCGCGGTGCGGCCGCCGAGGCCGCGAGCGAGGCCGACAGGACGAGCGACAGGGCGGCCGTGGCCACCAGTGCGGTGCGGGTGGTGCGGTGTCTGGTGCGACGCATCGAACGCTCCTTCGCGGACGTGTCCTCCCGCTGCGCTGGGGCGCGACGGGTGCGGTGCTCAGGAGAAGTATTTGGCGCCGTTTCGCGGCAGACAACGATCTGACCGGCACATACGGGTTTTCCCCGACGGCGTCCACGGCGTGCCGCGCCGGAAGGGGTGAAAAGGCCCCGTACACGACGACGGCGCCCGGCCGCGTGGAGCGGTCGGGCGCCGTCGGTGGAGCGCCTGGGATCAGGCGGCGGTGGTGACCTCGATGCGCTGCGGCGTCGTGCCGGCGAAGACGCCCGGCACGGTGACCGTCAGCACGCCCGCGTCGTAGGACGCGCGGACGGCGTCGCCGTCCACGGCCTTCGGCAGCGTGACGGTGCGGCGGAAGGAGCCGAAGCGGACCTCCGAGATGCGGCGGCCCTCGGACTCCTCCGAGCGCTGGTCCTTGCGCTCGCCGCGGACGACGAGCTTGCGGCCCTCGACCTCGACGGTGATGTCGTCGGCCGGGTTCACACCCGGCAGGTCGAGGCGGGCGACGAGGTCCTCGCCCTCACGGTAGACGTCGGCCGCGGGCACGGGGCCCTCGGCGGCCAGCGTCTGGCTCCACGGGTCGCGGAGCCAGGTGTGGGCGAACGGGGAACGGGTCAGAACGGTGGTCATGATGTCCTCCTCGGGCGGGGTCTGATGACCGGTACAACCTGAGTCGACCCGACTCAATTTCCGGGTTCGCCGACGGCGGACGCCGCCCCGGGACCACGAGGTCAGTGGCGGGTGATCGTCAGCGTTGCCTCGTCCGGGCCGACGGCGACCTCCGCCGTGCCGCCCACCGGGAGGGTGAGCAGCGGGCTGGTGTGCCCGAAGTCCACGCCCGCCAGGACCGGCTTGCCGCGCAGGGCGGGCTGACGCGCGACGATCTCGTCGAGCGCCTCGCGCGTCACGCCGGAGCTCGCCTGGAACCGGCCGATCACCAGGCCGGTGACGCCGTCCGCGCCCGGCTGCTGGAGCAGGGCCGTGAGGTGGCGGGCCACGTGGGCGGCGTCGGACTCGAAGTCGTCCTCTAGGAACAGGAGTGCGCCGTCCAGCGAGGGCAGGTACGGGGTGCCGTGCAGCAGCGCCAGCGTGCTCAGGTTGCCGCCGACGACCCGGCCCGCGGCTCGCCCCGGCCGCAGCGGCCACCAGCCCTCGTTCGGTACGGGCGTGCGGGCGTCCTGGTCGGCGAACCACAGGTCGTCGGTCCAGGCGGCCGAGGGCTTCACGACGATCGGGGCGTCGTCGGTCACGGCCGCGCGGAACCAGTCCCCGGTGGGCTCGAAGTGGTCGCGCATGCCCCAGCTCGACCAGTGCGGTCCGGAGTACGTGACCAGACCGGTGCGCGCGAGGATCGCGTTCTGCAGCGCGGTGATGTCCGAGTAGCCGCAGAAGACCTTCGGGTTCGCCGCGATCAGGTCGAAGTCCAGGTACGGCAGCAGCTCGTTGCTGTTGAAGCCGCCGATCACGGTCAGGATCCCCGCCACGGACGGGTCGGCGAACGCGGCGTGCAGGTCCGCGACGCGGTGCTCGACGGTGCTGCTGCGGAACTGGTCGTCCTCGTCCACGTGCTCACCGAACGTGAGCGTGAGCCCCATGGCGGCGAACCGCTCGTCGATCCACCGGGTGTTGTCGTGCTCCATGACCATGGTCCGGGACCGCGCGGGAGCGATCACCCGGAGGGTGTCGCCACGGCGGAGCCTGGGCGGGACGACGGTCTCTACGTGCTCTGGCATGGCTGCAGCCTAGGACGGTGGTGGCCGTGCGGGCTGCGAGGTCCGCTGCGCAGGTCGGGCCAGGACCGACAGGTCACCCGTGGATCGGGCCGTGGGTCTCGCGCAGCGGTCTGGCCGAGGCGCCCGAGCGGGTCGCGATCATCTCGGCCGCGATCGCGACCGCCGTCTCGTCTGGGGTGCGGGCGCCCAGGTCGAGGCCGATCGGGCTGCGAAGTCTTGCCAGCGCCTCGGGCGGTACGCCGTCGTCGATCAGGCGGGCCTCGCGGTCCGCGTGCGCACGGCGGGAGCCCATCGCGCCCACGTATGTGCCGGCGGGCAGACCGGTGAGCGCGGTGCGCAGCAGCGGCACGTCGAACTTCGGGTCGTGGGTGAGCACGCAGACGGCGTCGCGCCCGGACACGCGCCCGGCCTCGATCTCGGCGGTGAGGTAGCGGTGCGGCCAGTCCACGACCAGCTCGTCCGCCTCCGGGAAGCGCTGTGCCGTGGTGAAGATCGGGCGCGCGTCACAGACCGTGACGTGGTAGCCCAGCAGCCGTCCGGCGCGGGTCATCGCGGCGGCGAAGTCGATGGCACCGAATACGAGCAGGCGCGGGCGGGGTGCGAACACCTGGAGGAAGACCTGCGTCCCGGTACCCGTGCGCTCGCCGTGCGGTCCGTACTCCCGCAGCGTGGAGAGGCCCGCCGTGATCTGCCCGACGGCGTCCGCGGCGACGGCGGCGTCGAGGCCCGCGTTGCCTAGCCCTGTGTTGCCGAGTTCTGCGGCGTCGAGTTCCGTGTTGCCGAGTTCTGCTGGGTCCAGCTCTGTGTTGCCGAGCCCCGCATTACTGCGTCCTGCATTGCCGCGTCCTGCATTGCCGCGTCCTGCGTCGTCCAGCCCTGCGGCGTCTAGCTCTGTGTTGCCGAGTCCTGCGTCGCCCAGCCTTGCGTCGCCCAGGCTGGGCGCAGGCGCGGGTCCGGGCGGGAACCTCGGACCGGGGCCGGCGCTGGCGCCGGGTTCGGCTGGTGCGGCCTCGAGGACGATCAGGTGCCGACCCACCGTCGTACCGCCCGGTGCGGCCACGACCGTGGCCAGGCAGACGCCGCCGCCGGCTGCCGCGTCAGCGTGGGTGCTCGTCGCGGCGTCGCTACCCGGCGTCGTGCGTCCGATCGCCCGCCGCGCGAACGCATCGAAGTCCGGCCAGGCGGCACGGGAGAGCGGCGCGACGAAGAGCTCGATGGTCCCGCCGCAGGTCAGACCGACGTCGAAAGCCGCCTCGTCGGACACGCCGTAGCGGACCAGTGCGGGGCGGCCGGTCTCGGCGACCTCCAGGCACACGTCGTACACCGCGCCCTCGACGCATCCGCCGGACACGGAGCCGATCACCTCGCCGCCCGGTCCGACGGCCATCGCGGCGCCCGGTTCACGTGGCGCCGACCGGAACGTGCGCACCACCGTGGCGACGGCGGCGCGCTCGCCGGTGCGCCACCAGTCCAGCAGCTGCGGCAGCAGATCCAGCACGCGGCGCACCTCCTTCCGATCACGAGCCCGGCACCCGTGTACGCCCGTTCGGCGCTCGCGTACGCTCGCTCGGCACTCGCGTCCGTCCGCCCGGCACGTTCGGCACGCGCGTCCGTCCGCCCGGCACGCCGAGCCCGTTCCGGCCCGCTGTCGGAAGCCGCCGGGCACCTCTCCGTCAGCGTCCCACTTCTTCGTCACGGCCGGGAGTCGCCCGCGTGACAGCCGCATCAAACGATCACCTGACGCACCGGCCCGAACGGAGCGATGATGGAAGTACCGCAACGACGCGAGGAGGACCCATGAAGGCAGCAGTGGGCGACCGGATAGTGACGGCCTCGGGAGTGGTCGGCGGCGCGGTGCGTGACGGCGTGGTGACCGAGTGCCCCCACGACGACGGGTCGCCGCCGTACCGGGTCAGGTGGTCCGACACGGGCGAGGAGACGCTCGTCTTCCCGGGCGCGGACACGATCGTCGATCCGGGCGCACCGACCGGGAGCACGACGGCGGAGCCCGCTCACCCGGGGCGCGCGCTCACCTGGGACGTGCGGATCACCGTGGTCGAGTCCGGGGACAGCACCACGGCGGAGGCGATGGTGATGAACGGCCCGCCGGAGTCGCTGCGCGGCGTCGGGCACGCGCGGAAGGCGCCCCAGGATCCCGAGGTGCCGATGATCGGCGACGAGATCGCGGCGGGCCGGGCGTTGCGGCGGCTCGCGGACCGGCTGCTCGCGGTCGCCGAGAGCGACGTCTCGGCGGCAGTGGGGCACAAGGCGCACCTGCACCGGTAGGTGCGGCCCCGGTGGGCGATGCGGTCGCAGATCCAGGAGCGGGCCGTGCGTCGGGGCGGTTCGGTGTGGTGGCTTCGGTCAGATGCATCTGCGCCGGCTGCGTGTTCGGTCCCTTGCCGCGAGATCGGCCCGGCGGTGGGCCGATCTCGCGGCAAGGGACCGAACATCGCGGTCCGAGCCGGGCAGGTGACCGAAGACGCCCCCCTCGGTCGGCCGCACACCAGGCGGTGGTCACATCGGCCTGGTCGCACATCGGCCTGGTCGCACATCGGCCTGGTCGCACATCAGCCCGGTCACACATCAGCCCGGTCACACATCAGGCGGGCCGCGGACCACTTATCAGGCCGGTCACGTCAGCGGGGTCCACGTCCGCCGGGTCCACGTCCGCCGGGCTCACGTCCGCCGGGCTCACATCAGCTGGACCGGGCGGACCCACACCAGCCACTCCCACCCCCGCCACCCGCACCACCCCCGGCGCACCCGCCACACCAACCCCAGCCCTACGGCTGCACCAGGATCCCCGAGGCGTCCAGCGCCCCGCGCACCTCGGCGTCGAGCCAGGGCTCGATGCCCTCCCACGTGGTGCGCCAGGAGATCCCCGTGACCTGGCTGCCGTCGGGGAACCGCTCGATGTAGTCCGCCTGGAGCACTCCGAACGCGTCGCACCAGAACGCGTTGGCGGGCACGCCGTCCAGGAGCTGGTCGATGCGCATCGCCGACGTCGAGATGCCGTCCGGCAGCACCAGCGGTTGCGTGTCGGTGCGGACGAGCAGCGCGTGCTGCGCGCGCGTGGGGTCCGCGTCGTCGAGCTGCGTGTACTCGACCCACGCGCCCACCGACGCGAGCTCCAGCACCAGCAGGTACCGGGCGAAGGACGGCACGCCGTCCCCGACGCCGGGCGGCAGCTCGGAGCGCTCGAACGCGACGTCCACGCCCCCGGGTTCGCGCTGCAGCGAGTAGCGCACCCAGTGGCGGATGTCCCCGTCGTACTCCACGCGCTGCCGGGCTCGCAGCACCACGTCGGGCGTGGGCCGCATGGCGAGCACGGAGTCCAGCACCCGCAGCCCGTCGTGGGTCTGCGCGTCGCGGCGCACCAGCGCGCCGTCGGGGGTGGTCCCGTTGTTGCTCAGCGCGTGGATGTGCATGGTCGATTCTTGCGTCACGTCCGGCTCCCGCGCCAGAGCGGGACGTGCCGGTGCGGAGGCTCGCGTGGTGCCGGGATAGGTTGCGGACATGGGTGATCGCGTGGACGTGGAACAGCATCGGGCCGACGTCGCGGAGCTTCTCGCGCCGCTCGCCGAACGTCCCGTCGAGGAGGTGCCGGTCGGTCCCGACGTGCTGGGGCGTGTCCTGGCGCAGGACGTCACGGCACCCGGCGCGCTGCCCCGCTTCCGCAACTCGCAGATGGACGGGTTCGCGGTGCGCGCCGCGGACGTCGCCCCGGCCGCCCCGGGCACGCCCGTCACCCTGCCCGTGGTGGGCGACGTCGCCGCCGCGCCGGGTGAACCGGAACCGCTGGAACCCGGCACCGCGGTGCGCATCATGACGGGCGCCCCCGTGCCCGACGGTGCCGACGCCGTGGTCCCGGTGGAGGACACCGACCACCACACCTTCAACGGGGCGGCCGGCACCCCCGCGGCGACCGTCGCGGTGACCCGGTCGCGTGCCGTCGGCGAGTTCGTGCGGGAGCCCGGGTCCGACGTCGCGGCCGGCGCCGTCGTGCTGCGCGCGGGCACCGTGCTGGCGCCGCACCACGTGGCCGCGGCGGCCGCGTGCGGCATCACCCGGCTGCCCGTCCTGGTGCCCGTGTCGGTCGCGGTCGTGTCCACGGGGAGCGAGCTGGTCCCGCCGGACGCCGAACCCGGTCCGGGCCAGATCTGGGACGCCAACGGGCCCGCGCTGGAGGCCGCCGTGCGCGCCGCCGGGGCCCGGGTGGGTCTGCGCGTGAGCGTCCCGGACGAGCCGGAGATCGTGCGCGTCGCGCTGGAGCGCGCGGCGGCGTCGTGCGACCTCGTGCTGACGACCGGGGGCGTGAGCCAGGGAGCCTACGAGGTGGTCAAGGACGCCCTGCCCGAGGTGACGTTCCGTTCCGTGGCCATGCAGCCCGGGGGACCGCAGGGCCTCGGCCGGGTCGGCGGCCGTCCGGTGCTCGCCTTCCCCGGCAACCCGGTGAGCGCCCAGGTCTCGTTCGTGGTCTTCCTGCGCGACCTCCTGCGCCGGGCCGGGGGCCTGCCGCCCGTGGACCGGGTGCCCGCGGTGCTCGACGGCGCCGTCGGCTCTCCGGCCGGTCGTCGTCAGCTCCTGCGCGGGCGGTGGGTGCACGAGACGGGCGCGGCTCCGCGGGTCGCCGTCGTCGGCGGGCCGGGTTCGCACCTGGTGGCCTCGATGGCGGCGGCGGACGTGCTGATCGACGTGCCCGCGGCCGCGACTACGCTCGACCCGGGTGCGGAGGTGACCACATGGCCGCTGTGACGCCGCACGCTGGCCCCGCCGAGGGCCCGGAGGACGAAGGAGCGCTGGTGGACGAGGTAGTGCGCGTGACCGAGGACGTGCTGGACGAGACCATCGGGCGGGCCGTCGAGGCCGCCGTGGCGGCGCCCGAGTGCGGGGCCGTGGTCACGTTCCGTGGTGTGGTCCGGGACGAGGACGGCGGCCGGGACGTCACCAGCCTCGACTACGAGGCGCACCCCGACGCGAGCGCCGTGCTGCGCCAGGTGTGCGCCGCGGTGTCCGCCGAGACGGGTCTGCGCGTCGCCGCGGCGCACCGGTACGGGCACCTGGAGATCGGCGACGTCGCGCTCGTGGCGGCGGCGTCCGCCGGTCACCGCAAGGAGGCGTTCGAGGCGTGCTCGCTGCTGGTCGAGCGGATCAAGGCCGAGGTGCCGATCTGGAAGAAGCAGCAGTTCACCGACGGCGAGTCCGAGTGGGTCGGTCTCTAGCGATCCCGCGGACCCGGGTCACGGCGCGGCGGACCGTGCCGGGCACGTCGTCGGGCAGCAGCTCCGGGAGCCGCGCCGGGTGCATGCGCTGACCGAGGTCGCGGGCCGAGCGGAACGTCAGGCTGGGCTTGCGCACCGGCCGGGTCAGGCCGGGCAGGTGGAAGGCCGGCAGGCTCGGCAGGTGCAGGTTCGGCCGGGTCAGGCCGGACCGGGTCAGGCCGGGCAGGGTGATGCTGGGCAGCGTGATGGTGGGCATGGTCAGGCTCGGCATGCTCAGGGACGGCAGGCCGCCGCCCGGCAGCCGCTGGATCCCGCGGACCCAGATGCGCTCCCGCACGGGTGGGGGCGGCACGTCGAGCCGGTCGTGGAACGCCTCGGCGCAGGCCTGCCACGAGTAGAGCTCGGCGTACCGCCGGGCCTGTGCGCGTGAGCACTTCAGCGCGGTGAGGCACGCGGCCCGCAGGTCCTCGTCGACGGCGCCCGCACCCGAACCCGGGACGAGGTCGCGGGGCCCGGGCGCGTCGAAGCCGGCCACCGGCGTGCCGGACGCCATCGCCTCCAGGATGACGAGCCCGAACGTGTCGGTGCGGCTCGGGAACACGAGCACGTCGGCGTCGGCGAAGTGCCGGGCGAGGTCGTCGCCCGACCGGCGGCCCCGGAAGTGTGCCTCCGGGTAGGCGGCCTGAAGGGCGGCGCGGGCGGGTCCGTCGCCCACCACCACCTTCGGCCCCGGCAGGTCCAGGTCGAGGAACGCCTCGACGTTCTTCTCCACGGCGAGCCGTCCCACGTAGAGGAAGACGGGTCCGGTCAGGTCCCGGTAGACGCCGGACTCCCGGTCGGCCGCCCGGTGCCGGGGGTGGAACTGCTCGGTGTCCACGCCGAGGCTCCAGGGCGTGACGTTGGGGATGCGCCACCGGGTGAGCTGTTCGCGCATGGTCGCCGTAGTGACCAGCACGGCGCCGGACTTGTCGTGGAACCTGCGCACGTAGCGGTAGCCGGCCCACAGCGGGATCCACGACCAGCGTGCGGTCACGTACTCGGGGAACCGGGTGTGGTAGCTGGTGGTGAACGGGAAGCCGAAGTGGTCGCACACGGCGCGGGCGTACCAGCCGAGCGGACCCTCGGTGGCGATGTGCACGGCGTCGGGCGCGAACTCCAGGAAGCGGCGTTCCACGTCGTCGCGCGCCATGATCGGCACGCGGATCTCGGAGTAGGTGATCAGCGGGAGGGTCCGGTAGCCGTCCCAGGGCGTGACCACCTCGACGGCGCAGCCCATCCGGCGCAGCTCGGTGACCGTGCGGGCCAGGGCCGTGGCGACGCCGTTCACCTGCGGTTCCCAGGCGTCGGTCACGATCATGATGCGTCGCGGCCGTGCGGTCGCTGTAGTCACGGGCGAGATTCAACCATGTTCTCGGGGGTGTGCCGCTCACGACGGCGCGGCTCGTGGTCCGTGCCACGAGCCGCGCGCGACGTGCCGGTCCTGTCAGTCCTGGCTGGCGGTCCGGGGCGTCAGTCCTGGGCGTCGAGGTAGGGCTCGACGTTCTCGGTGTACGCCGTCTCGATGCGCGGCGTGATCTCCTCGAACGCGGAGGCGGGGTCGGCGCCCTCGATGACGATCTGCTCCAGCGCCTCGTTGAGCAGCGCGTCGGCGCCGGGCACGAAGACGCGCACGTCGTCCTGCACGCGGGCCTTGTCGGCGAGCTGGTCCACGGCGGTGCGGAACTGCGGCGTCGCCTCGTAGGTCGCCTTCATGGTGTCGCTCTCCACCGCGGACGTGCGCACGGGCATGTAGCCGGTGCTCTGCGAGAAGGTGGCGGTGTTCTCGGTGTTCGTGAGGAACTCCAGGAACATCGCGGCCGCGAGCTGCTCCTCTGGCGTCTTGGACGACGGGATGGCCAGGCCGGTGCCGCCGGTCGGGGTGCCGCCGCCCTGCGGTCCGTCGGGCAGGTAGGCCGTGCCGACCTCGAACGTCGCGGCGTCGAGCGCGCCCTTCAGCGAGCCGGTCGAGCCGATCGTGGAGGCGATGAGGCCGGACGAGAAGTCGGCCATGGCGTCGTCGGCCGACAGGGTGGCCACGCCGGACTCGTGGAAGAGGTCGTGCACGAACTGGCCGCCCGCGACCGCCTCGGGCGTGTCGAGGGTGAGCTCGAAGCCGTCCGAGTAGGCGCCGCCCTGGCCCCAGATCATGTTCTCGAACCACCAGGCGCCCCACGACGGGCCGGTCGACAGGCCGAACGTCGAGCCCTTCGCGGGCACCTCCTTCTTCAGGGCGGCGTTCCACTCCTCGAGCTCGGCCCAGGTCTCCGGGCCGCGGTCGGGCAGGCCGGCGGCCTCCCACAGGTCCTTGTTGTAGTAGAACAGCGGCGTCGAGCGTGCGTACGGCACGGCCCAGTGCTGGTCGTCGTACTCGTAGTCGGAGTACAGGGCGGGCTGGAAGTCGGCGGAGTCGGCGTCCAGGAACTCCAGGACGTCGTCGACCGGCATGATCTGGTCGTTCAGGTGGTAGCGGAACCACCACACGTCCGAGGCGATGACCAGGTCGGGCAGCTCGTCCGTCTGCGACGCGGCCTGGAAGCGCTGGGCGACCTCGTCGTAGTCGGCGCCCGCGGTCACCAGCTTCACGCGGATGCCGGTCTCGTCCTCGAACTCGTCGATGAACTGCTGCTCGACCTCCTGCGACTCGCCCGGGTGGTTGCTCCACCAGGTGATCTCCTGGGCCGGCTCGACCTGCGACCAGTCGACGGCCTCGGCGGAGGCGTCGGACGATCCGCCGGTCGCGCCGAGGCTCGGGCCGGCGCACCCGGCTGCGGTCAGGGCGGTCAGCGCGGCGAGCGCGGTGACGACGGCGGTACGCGGACGCCGGACGGCGGCGCGGACGGGACGGTGGGACACGGTGTGCTCCTTGGTGTTCGCGCGCCCCGGTCCGGGGCGCGTTCGGGAGTGAGACAGGACGGGGGCGCGGGTCAGCCGGTGACGGCGCCCGCGGTGAGGCCGGCGACGAGCCGGCGCTGCAGCACCAGGAAGACGAGCAGGACGGGGAGCGTCGCCAGGACGGTCGCCGCGAGCAGCACGCCCCAGTTGGTCATGCCGTCGCTGTTCTGCAGCAGCGTGAGCCCGACGGGCAGCGTCATCGTGGAGGGGTTGTCGACCACGAGGAACGGCCACAGGTAGTCGTTCCACTCGGTCACCACGGACACCAGCGCCACCGCGGCGAGCGTGGGGGTGCTCATGGGCACCACGAACCGCCACAGCCTGCGCCAGTGGCCGGCGCCGTCGAGCTCCGCCGCCTCCAGGACGGACCGGGGCAGCGTGAGGAAGTGCTGACGGAACAGGAACGTGCCGAACGCGCTGGCCAGGCCGGGCACGAGGATGCCCTGGTAGGTGTTCAGCCAGCCCAGGCTCGCCACGAGGGTGTAGTTGGGGATGATCGTGATCTGCGGCGGGATCATCAGGGTCACGATCACCAGCCCGAACGCGACGCGCTTGAACGGGAAGTCCAGGAAGACCAGCGCGTACGCGCAGCACAGGCCGAGCGCCACCTTGAGACCGGCGCCGGCGACCGTCAGGCCGATGCTGTTGACCAGCAGCCGCCCGAGCGGCACGGTCTCCGCGGCCTGCACGTAGCTGTCGAGGTCCGGCCGGGCGGGAAGCCACTGGAGCGGCACCTGGTACAGCTCGTCGGGGGCCTTGAGGCTCGCGAGCGCCAGCCACAGCAGCGGCGCCCCGAGCACCACGGTCGCCAGGATCATCGTGACGTAGCCGCCCACCGGGGGAGCGGGGCGTCGTCGGGCCACCGGGGCGGCGGGGCCCGGGTGCGGCACGGCGGTCATGCGTAGTGCACCTTCCGCTGGACGAACTGCAGCTGCACGGCCGTGACCGCCAGCAGCACGAGGAACAGGATCGTGGCGACGGCGGAGGCGTAGCCCGCGCGGCCGTTGACGAAGCTCTCCACGTAGATCGAGTACATGAGCGTGGTGGTGGAGCCGAGCGGGCCGCCCTGGGTCATCGCCTTGATGATGTCGAAGGACTGGAGCGAGCTGAGCAGCATCGTCACGAGCAGGAAGAACGTGGTGGGGGTGAGCAGCGGCAGCACCACGGAGCGCAGCGTGCGGGCGGCGGACGCGCCGTCGAGCGCCGCGGCGTCCTTGAGGTCCTGCGGCACCGCCTGCAGGCCGGCGAGGTAGATGAGGGCGACGTACCCGAGGTTCTTCCACAGGTAGACGACGATCACCATGACCAGGGGCCACGGCCGGCCGGTGTACCACTGGGGCGAGGCGACGCCGAACCAGCCGAGCAGCTCCTGCACGAGCCCGTAGCGGGGGTCGAACATGAACAGCCAGAGGATGCCGACGGCGAACCCGCTCAGCACGTAGGGCGCGAAGGCGACCGTGCGGGCGAGGCCGCGGCCCCGGAGCCGCCGGTCCAGGAGCAGGGCCAGGCCGAGGCCCAGGACCAGGGCGCCGCCGACGGTCGCGACCGTGAAGACCACGGTCGTGGTGACGATCCGGCCGGTGGTGGGCGCGGTGAACCACTCGACGTAGTTGCCGAGGCCCACGAACCGCGCGGTGGGTGAGCCGAGGTTCCACTGGAGGGTCGAGAGGTAGAGGCTCTCGACCAGCGGCCGGTACACGAAGACGAGCAGGAGGGCGAGGTTCGGGCCGGCGAGCAGCACGGCCCACAGGAGGGCGGTGCGCCGGCGCCGTGCGCCGAGGCGGCCGGGGCGCGGGCTCCGTGGCCCGGCCGCGGAGCCGCGGGTCGGCCGGGTGCCCGGTTCCTCCGGCGCCCGGGGCGTCGCGATGGTGGTCACGGCGGCGAGCCTAGGAAGCCCGCCGGGCGTTATGTTCTGTTTTGTCCCCGGCGGGGGCGAGGCTTCGGGCAACGTACATCCGGCGGTCCCCGAGGGGTCACCTGGGACCGCCGCCCGTCACCTGCGGGACATGTCCGGCGTCAGCCGCCGATGGCTCCCATGCTGCGGCGGGTGTCCGCGAAGGCGTCCGCGGCCAGCTCGACCGCGTCGCTGCCGTGCGCGCGCGGCTTGGCCCACATCGCGGCACGCCAGGCGTCGCCGACCTCCTCGTCGCTCGCGCCCGCCCGGAGCAGCGCCTTGAGGTCGGTCTCCTCGTTGCCGAACAGGCAGGACCGGACCGTGCCCTCGGCGGTCAGCCGGGTGCGGTCGCACGCCCCGCAGAACGACCGGGTCACCGACGCGATGACGCCCACGGTCGCCGGGCCGTCGTCGACCAGCCACTCCTCGGCCGGGGCCGACGGGTCCTCGCGACCCGCCGGGGTCAGCGTGAAGCGCTGCCCCAGCACCTCCAGCAGGTCGGCGGCGCTCACCACATCGTCGCGCGTCCAGCGCCCGTCGGCGTCCAGCGGCATCTCCTCGATGAACCGCAGCGCGCAGCCGTGCTCCACCGCCCAGGCGAGCAGGTCGGCCGCGCCCGCCAGCGTCTCCGGCAGCAGCACGGCATTGATCTTGACCGGCGCCAGGCCCGCGGCGAGGGCAGCGCGGATGCCCGTGAGCACGTCGTCCAGGCGGTCGCGCCGGGTCAGCGTGGCGAACGCCTGCCGGTCCACGGTGTCGAGGGAGACGTTGACCCGGTCGAGCCCGGCCGCGACCAGGGCGTCGACCCGCTTGTCCAGGCCGAGGGCGTTGGAGGTCATGGCGATGCGGACCCGCTCGGGCGGCGTGCCGCCGGTCGCGAGCGCGGCCATGCCCTCGTCCGCCGCCTCGCGTGCGGCGCCGATGATCTGCTCCAGGTCCCGCCGCATCAGCGGCTCGCCGCCCGTGAACCGGATGTCGCGGATACCGAGGTCACGTACCCCGATGCCGACCAGGCGGCCGATCTCGCCGGGCGTCATGAGCTCGTCGCGCGGCACGAGCGGGAGCCCTTCGGCCGGCATGCAGTAGGTGCAGCGCAGGGAGCACGCGGTGGTGATCGAGACGCGCAGGTCGCGCGCCACGCGCCCGTACCGGTCGACCAGCAGCGGGGTGTCGGGTCGCGGCCGGCCGGCCGGGGTGGCGGCTCGCCGGGGCACGCCCCGTACCGACGGGATCCCGAGCGTGACTGCTGTCATGTGCCGAGACTAGTCCAGAGCCCCGGCCGTCCGGCCAGACCGTCATGAGTTCGTCAGGTGACGAGCGCCGTCCGTCGCCCGCCCCCACCTACGATGTGGCCATGACTGACACCCTGATCGCCGTCGTCGGCCCCGGTGCGATCGGCGGCCTGGTGGCCGCGATGCTCCAGCGCGCGGGGCACGACGTCGTCGTGGTCGCCCGCGAGCGGACCGCCCGGCAGGTCACTGAGCACGGCATGGACGTGGTCACGGACGAGTTCGGCTCCTGGCACGCGCCGCTCGCCGCGGTCACCGAGGTGCCGCACGGCGCCCGGGTGGTCGTGGCGGTCAAGGCCGAGGGCGTCTCCGACGCCGCCCGCCTGCTCGTCGGCACCGCGCCCACCGAGGTGCTGTCCCTGCTCAACGGCCTGGACCACCTGGTCGCGCTCCGCGAGGCGCTGCCGGGCGTGCGCGTGGTGGGGGCCACCATCGCGGGCGAGACGCTGCGCACCGGTGCGGGCGGCTTCGGTCCGGCGCTGGTGCGGCACCGCGGCACGCTCCTGCGCACGGTGGTGCCGGACGACGCCGCCGCGCTCGGCGTCGTGACCGCGCTGCGCGACACCCCGATCGAGGTGGTGACCGGTGGCACCGAGGCCGAGGTGCTGTGGAAGAAGCTCCGCTTCCTGGCGCCCCTCGCGCTGCTGACCTCCACGTGGGCGACGGGCATCGGGGAGGCGCTGACCCGCGACCCCGGGCTGACCGCGGGGCTGCTCGCCGAGATCGCCGCGACCGCCACCGCAGAAGGGGTGCCCACCACGGGGGAGGACCTGCGCGGCATCCTGGACGGCTTCCCGCCCCCGATGCGCTCCTCGCTCCAGGCGGACGTCGAGGCGGGCCGGGAGGGCGAGCTCGACGCGATCGGCGGGGCGGTGGGCCGCCGGGCGGCTGCGCACGGCATCGCGACGCCGGTGCTCGACGACGTCGTCGGCCGGATCACCGCACGGGCGGCGCAGCCTCAGGCGTAGCCGGACGACGCCTGAGCCTGCGGTTCGCTCCGGGCGGTACGCCTCGTTCCTCGGCGCTCCGCCCACGCTCACCTCCGGCTCAGGCGTAGCTGGCCTTGACCACCAGCACGGGCGCGGGGGAGTCGAGCAGCACCTGCTGCGTGGTCGAGCCCACCAGGAACGTGCCCACGGTGGAGTGCTTGCGCGAGCCGATGACCACGAGGTCCGCGGAGACGGCCTCCGCCTGGTCCACGATCGCGTCGGCCACCTCGGTCTGCTCGGGACGGAACGCGATCGGACCGAGGGTGACGGTGCTGGGCACCGCGTCGAGCAGGTGGGCCAGCGCGGCCGGGACCTGCGTGCCGGCCTGCGGCGTGAGGACGAGCACGGCCAGCTCCTGCCGGCGTCGTGCCGCCTCGCTGACGGCCGCGCGCACGGCGGCCTCACCCTGGGGTGACTCGTTGTACGCCACGAGGACGGTCATCGGCCCTTGCACCTCCGGACAGGTTCGCCGGGTTGTCACCCTGCGGTGAAACTCTCTCACACGTCCGGGGTCGCGGCAGCGGCCGGATGCCAGGTCACGGTCCCGTCACCTTTCGTACCGCCCCGTACCCGGCGCTTGTATCGTCCAGGTGTCCGCGGCGCGCGGACGGACGAGGCGAGGGAGTGCGGCATGGGCCTGCTGGACAAGATCAAGGGCGAGCTCGTCGACATCGTCGAGTGGCTCGACGACACGCGGGACACGATCGTGTGGCGGTTCCCCCGCTACGAGAACGAGATCAAGATGGGCGCGCGGCTCGTCGTCCGCGAGTCCCAGACCGCGGTCTTCGTCAACGAGGGCACCATCGCCGACGTGTTCGAGCCCGGCACCTACACCCTGGAGACCCAGAACCTCCCGGTGCTGTCCACCCTGAAGGGCTGGAAGCACGGCTTCCACTCGCCGTTCAAGGCCGAGGTGTACTTCGTCAGCACCCGCCAGTTCACCGACCTGAAGTGGGGCACCAAGAACCCCGTCATGATGCGGGACCCGGAGCTCGGGATGGTGCGCGTGCGGGCCTTCGGCGCGTTCTCCGCCAAGGTCTCCGACCCGCAGCTGCTGCTGCGCGAGCTGGTCGGCACCGACCCGCAGTTCCGCACCGACGAGGTGCACGAATACCTGCGCCAGAACGTGGTGAGCCACTTCGCGAGCGTGCTCTCGTCGTCCGGCATCCCCGTCATCGAGGTCGCCGCGCACCACGGCGACCTCGGTGACCAGCTCGCCGCCCGGCTCACCGAGGAGCTGTCGACCGACCTCGGCATCGCCGT
The DNA here is from genome assembly GCF_044547525.1 of Promicromonospora sp. NPDC052451. Taxonomy (NCBI): domain Bacteria; kingdom Bacillati; phylum Actinomycetota; class Actinomycetes; order Micrococcales; family Promicromonosporaceae; genus Promicromonospora; species Promicromonospora sp. NPDC052451. Next base: position 37,224 of record NZ_JBIUAP010000007.1, on the reverse strand, counting down.
GCCGAAGTTCGTCGTCGAGAACGTCTCGCTGCCGCCCGAGGTCGAGGAGGCCCTCGACAAGCGCACCTCGATGGGCATCGTCTCGTCCGGCACCGTGGGCAGCATGGCCGCGTTCCAGCAGTTCCAGGCCGGCCAGGCGATGGAGGCCGCTGCTGACGGCGGTGGTGGCGCGGGCGCCGTCATCGGCATGGGGCTGGGCCAGGCGGTCGGCAACGCGATCGTGCCGCCCGCCCAGCCCGCCGCGCCGTCCGCCCCGGCCGCCGCCGCACCCGCCGGCCCGCCGCCCCTGCCGGGCGGCTGGTTCCTGGGCAACGGCGGCACCCAGACCGGCCCGTTCGACGACGCCGCCCTCGCCGCGCAGGCCGCCGCGGGCACCCTCACGGCGAGCACGCTGATCTGGCGTGCGGGCATGGCGGGCTGGGAGCCGGCGTCGTCCGTGCCCGACGTGGCCAGGCACCTGGGCGCGACGCCGCCCCCGCTGCCGCAGGCCTGACGATGGTCGAGCTGACCGAGGGCGGCCCCGTCGCCCACCGCGCCTACCCGTGCGAGCAGTGCGGGGCCACCGTCGAGTTCTCCGCCGGTACGGGCACGCTCACCTGCCCGTACTGCGGCCACACGCAGCAGGTCGCCGCCGTCGTCCGCGAGGTGCGCGAGCACGACTTCGCGGCGCTCGCGGCGCGGACGCGCCCCGTGGCGCCCGCCACGCAGGACTACCGGTGCGGCACCTGCGGTGCGGTCACCACCAGCGACCACCTGTCGCAGAAGTGCGGGTTCTGCGGGTCGCCCATGGTCGCGGAGGTCGAGGGCCTCGGCCTGGTCGAGCCGGAGGCCGTGCTGCCGTTCGAGGTGGACCGAGACGCCATGCAGGGCGCCTTGCGGACGTGGGTGCGCTCGCGGTGGTTCGCGCCGTCGGCCCTGAAGAAGGTGGTCTCCGCCGAGCAGGCGCACGGCGTCTACCTGCCGCACTGGACGTTCGACGCGCGGACCCGCTCCGACTACACGGGCCAGCGGGGCGAGCACTACTGGGTCACCGAGACCTACACGACCACCGACTCCGAGGGCCGCAGCCAGACGCAGACCCGGCAGGTGCAGAAGACCCGCTGGTACCCGGCCGCGGGCACCGTGGCGCGCGACTTCGACGACGTGCTGGTCGCCGGGACCGGCCGGGTCATGCCCGAGCACCTGGCGAGGCTCAGCCCGTGGCCGCTGGGCCAGGCCCGGCCCTACCAGCCCGACTACCTCGCCGGCTACGAGACGCTGCGGTACGACGTCGAGCCCGAGGCCGGGCTGGAGGTCGCCAAGGGCGAGATGGCGCCCGTCATCGAGAACGACTGCGAGCGCGACATAGGCGGCGACGTGCAGCGCGTGCACCAGGTGCACACCAGCTACTCGGCGGTGACGTACAAGCTCCTGCTGCTGCCGGTGTGGATCGCGACCTACCTGTACGCGGGCAAGCCCTTCCAGGTGCTGGTCAACGCGCGCACGGCGGAGGTCGTGGGCCAGCGTCCCTGGTCGGCCTGGAAGATCACCCTCACGGTCCTGGCGGCGCTCCTCCTGGTGGGCGCGGTCGTGTGGGCCGTCGTGGCCGCGCAGGACGGCGGCGCCGCCGTCTCAACAGCGGCGTCCCTCGGCGGTCCGGGCGTCCGTGAGAGCCTGGGAGCCTGGACCGGCCCGGGCAGGTAGGCAGCGGACGAGGAACCGCCCGGCGGCCCTGTCCGTTGGTTGACGCAGACGACGACCGCGAGGAGACCTTCAGCATGCTGTGCCCCATCGACCAGACCACGCTCGTCATGTCCGAGCGCAAGGGGATCGAGATCGACTACTGCCCCACGTGTCGTGGCGTGTGGCTCGACCGCGGTGAGCTCGACAAGGTCATCGACCGCTCGGTGGAGACCGAGATCGCGGCCGAGAACCGGCCGTCGGCCCCGTCGGCCCCCGCGGCTCCGCCCGCGCCCAACCCCGTCCAGGTGGGCCCGTCGTACGGTTCGCCGCAGCCCGCCTACGACCCGCGGTACGACGACCGGCGCCGCGACGACGACCGTCGTTACGACCGGGACGGCCGCTACGACCGCGACCGCCGGTACGACGACGACCGTCGTTACGACTCGTACGGGGACCGTCGCTACAAGAAGAAGCGCAAGGAGTCCTTCTTGGAGGACCTCTTCGACTTCTGACGTGCCCTGGCGCCCGGACGCCGGACGCGTGGCGCTGCGCCACGTGGTGAGATGGGTGCTGTGAACAGCGAGCCGGGTGACGAGGGCACGCGCCCGCCGTCCGGCAACCGGGTGCTTGTCGTGGACGACGACGTGGCGCTGGTGCGCGCCCTGGCCATCAACCTGCGGGCGCACGGCTGGGACGTGACCACCGCGCCGACGGGCGCGGCCGCGCTGGACGCGGTGGCCTCGGCCCGGCCGGAGGTCGTGCTGCTGGACCTCGGCCTGCCGGACATGCCGGGCCTCGAGGTGATCGCGGGCATCCGTGGCTGGACCCGGGTGCCGATCGTGGTGCTGTCGGCCCGGCAGCTCGGTGACGACAAGGTCGACGCCCTGGACGCGGGTGCCGACGACTACGTGACCAAGCCGTTCGTCATGAACGAGCTGCTGGCGCGGTTGCGGGCGGCGGTGCGCCGGGCGGCCCCGGCGCAGGCGGAGGAACCGGTGGTCGTGGCGGGTGAGCTGCGGATCGACCTGGCGCGGCGGCAGGTGTTCCGGGCCGGGGCGGAGGTACGCCTGAGCCCTACCGAGTGGGCGCTCCTGGAGGTCCTCGTGCGCAACCGGGGCCGGCTCGTGGACCGCAAGCTGCTGCTGCACGAGGTCTGGGGTCCCGCCTACTCGACCGAGACCAACTACCTGCGGGTCTACACGGCGCAGCTGAGGCGCAAGCTGGAGCGCGACCCGTCGCACCCGCAGCACATCCTCACCCACCCGGGGGCGGGGTACCGGTTCGAGGTCGAGCCGGCGGGGCCGGGACCCGCGCCCGGGAGCTAGGGCGCCGCGGACGGCGCGCGCAACCCCAGCAGGACACCGGCACCCACGACCGCGACGCCCAGCCACACCACCGGGCCCGGCACGGGCGCACCGAGCAGGACGCCGCCCACGGCGGACGCCACCGGGACCACGCCGGTGAACAGCCCGGCCCGTCCGGGACCGATCCGGCCGACGGCCGTGTACCAGAGCAGGAACGCCACCACCGTGACGCCCAGCGCGAGGTGGAGCACGGCGGAGACCTGCCCGGACCGCAGCGTCAGGACCGCGCCGGGCCCCTCGGTCACGAGGCTGAGGCCCCACAGCGCGAGGGCGGCGATCCAGACCGTGTGCAGCGACACCCCGTGCGGCCCGAGCCGGTGCAGCACCGGCACCGCGAGCAGGGTGAACCCGGCCTCGCAGAGCAGCGTGAGCAGGGCGTAGCCGAGGCCCGCCGGGTCGGCGCGCCCGCCCCCGGTGACCAGCACGGCGCCCAGGGTGACCACGACCGCGCCGGCCACCACCACGGGGGCGGGCCGGGCCCCGCCGAGGAGCGGTCCCACGAGCGCGAGCAGCACCGGCACGGCGGCGACCGCCACACCGATCACCGCCGGCTCGGCGTGCGCGACGCCGCGCACCACGCCCACGTTGAACAGCACCAGCCCGCTCAGCGCGACCGCGGCGAGCCAGGCCCACTCCCGGCCGCGCGGCACGGGGACGGTGCGACCGGTGGCCCGCAGGAGCAGCACCAGGACCACGGCGGCGAGCGTGTACCGCAGGGCCTGCACGGCGAACAGCGGGGCGTCGGCGAGCACCCCCGACACGGCCACCTGGCTGCCGACGAGGGTCATGCCGAGCCCGGCGAACACGGGGCCGGACCAGGGTGCGGACGGGCGGGCCGCCGGGGCGTCGCCCGGCGCCGGCGGGTGGATGGAGGTCGTCATGACGGTGAGCGTGCTCCAGACTTGGTCCGTCTGACAGTGCCAAGTTCGTGGCGAACAAGGAGACCAAGATGGCGGGCGCCGACTTTCTCCAGCTCGATCCGGCCCGCGCCCGGCCGCGCGGCCTGGCCACATGGCTCGCCGAGCAGGTGCGGGACGCCGTGTGCGACGGTCGCCTCGCCCCGGGCGACCGGCTGCCCGCGACCAGGGTCCTCGCGGACCAGCTCGGGTGCTCACGGGGCGTGGTGGTGGACGCGTACCGGCGCCTGACGGACGAGGGGCTGCTGACGGGGCGGCACGGCGGCGGCACGACGGTGCGCACCGAGGTCGTGGCTGCGCCGGGCGGGCGTGACGCCGTCGGGCCGCGGCCCGAGCCTGGGTCCGTTCCTGGGCCGCTGCCCGGGCCCGGCTCGCCGCACGTGTCGCCGGGGGCTGCCGACGGGCTCCCCGGCCCGGACGCCGCCGGTGCGCCGGCCGGCCCGGACCTGATCGACCTGTCGCCCGGTCTGCCGGATCTCGCGGCGTTCCCCCGCGCCGCCTGGGCGCGCGCCGAACGGGCGGCGCTGAGCGGCCTCGCGTCGAGCGGGCTCGGCTACGGCGACCCGCGCGGGCTGCCCGCGCTGCGCGAGGCCGTGGCCGGATGGCTCGCCCGCACGCGGGGCCTGCGTGCCCGCCCCGACGAGGTCCTCGTCGTCAACGGGGTGTCCCAGGGCCTCGTGCTGCTCGCCCGGGTGCTCGGCGCGCGAGGGACGCACCGCATCGGCTTCGAGGACCCGGGCTCGTACGGTGCACGTGAGCACCTGCGGCGGTGGGGTCTGGACCCGGTCCCGGTCCCGGTGGACCAGGACGGGCTCGACGTGGCCGCGCTCGGCCGCACCGCCGTGGACGCGGTGCTGGTCACTCCCGCGCACCAGTTCCCCACGGGCGTCGTGCTCGCCCCCGGCCGCCGACGGGAGCTCGTGGCATGGGCGCGCGCGGCCCCGCAGGGTCCGGACGGCATGCCCGGCCGCCTCGTCGTCGAGGACGACTACGACGCCGAGCACCGCTACGACCGGCCACCCGTCCCCGCCCTGCGCGCCCTCGCGCCGGACCACGTGGTGCACCTCGGCAGCGTGTCCAAGACCCTGGCACCCGCGATCCGCCTGGGCTGGCTGCTCGCACCCGCCGCGCTCCGGACGGAGCTGATCGAGGCCCGGTACTGGACCGACCTCGGCAGTCCCGCGCTGCCGCAGCTCGCGCTGGCGCACTTCATCACCTCCGGCGGGTTCGAGCGGCACCTGCGTCAGGTCCGGCGCCGCCATCGCGCCCGCCGGGACGCGCTGCTGGCGGCGCTGACGACGCACCTGCCCGGCGGCACCGCCCACGGCGTGGCCGCCGGCCTGCACCTCCTGGTGACGCTGCCCGGCCTCGACGACGTCGACGTGGCGCGCCGGGCCCGGGCGGACGGGGTGCTGGTGCAGCCGTTGTCGGCGCACCGGAGGGGTGCCGGGCCGCCCGGCCTGGTGATCGGGTATGCCGCGAACACCCCGGACCGGCTGCACGAGGCGGTGCGGCGGATAGCCCGCTGCGTCGGTGTTCTGCCCTGATCCGGGTCAGCGGGAAGTCCCTGGCCGAATGCCTTTTCCGGACAGCAGTGAGGCCCTTTCCCGGGTATCCGGGAAAGGGCCTCACCGGGAGCCCTTTGTCACCAGCCCCACCGTTCACGAACGGCTGGTGGAAAAGGGGTTCGGTAACCGGCCGTGCTGGCGACGTCCGGCAGGTCGAAAGGGTTGTCCTCAGACCCCGGGAAGGGGGACGGGGACGGGGAGACCACCGAGGAGCGAGCTCAGCAGGTTGCCGAGGGCGCTGAGCAGGCCGTCCAGCAGACCGGTGGTCGGCAGCGGGACAGGCAGCTCCGGCACGGGGAGGTCCGGCACGGGAACGTCGGGGACCGGGGCGTCGATCGGGACGTCCGGCACGGGGTCCGCGACGACGTCGGGCGCCGGCTCCGCCTCCACGCTGATCGTGTGGGCCGCGGGGACGTCCCCGTCGGTCACCACCGCGGCACTCGCACCTGCTGTGGCTGCGCAGACCAGGCCGGCGGAGACCGCCACGGTTGCCACAGCGCGACTGATTGCACGGAATCCTCGGATCATTGTGTTTCCCCTCGAATAGCTCCGTTGAAACAGGTGGTGGAGCACACGTGTGTGTTCACCACGAAGAAGAGTCGGGTGCTCTTTTCACCCTGTCAATCCGTGCTGTGCGGGCGGTGCGGGGAAGGAAACAAGACATTCCAGGACCGAACTCTGCGGCAGAGCGCCAGGAATACCCGTAACCCAGACATCACAGCCGTGATATCCCGCATTTTCTGGACGGGCGTCCACTTCGCGCGCCGATTTCTCCTCGCCAGGGCGCCGCGGCGGCGGGCAGGATCACCGCATGACCCGTGTCCGACCGACCTGGCCCGAGCTGCCCGCCCCGGTGCGTGACGCCGTCGTCGCCGAGCTGGGCGGCCCCGTCACCGGCTGGACGTCGCACGACGGCGGCTACTCGCCCGGCTGGGCACTCACCCTCGAGGCGGCCGGCGAGCGCGCGTTCGTCAAGGTCGCCTCGACCGGCTACGACGTCGCCGCCCGGCTGCACCGTCGCGAGGCGCAGCGCGCGGCGGCCCTGCCCGCGGGCGTGCCCGCCCCGGCCTTCCGCTGGGCCAGGGAGGTGCCCCTGCCCGGGTCGGACGAACCCGGGTGGGTGGTGGTCGCCTCCGACGCCGTGGACGGCCGTGTGCCGCGCACCGAGCCCTGGGACCTGGCCGACCTCGACCGGCTGCAGCACCTGGCCCGCCGCATCGCCGAGCACGAGGTGCCGGTCGGCGGCGCGTTCCCCGACCTGGTCGACCAGGTCTGGCCCGAGGCCTCGCTCCTGGCCGACGAACGGCCGGCCGGCCTGGCGACCTACGACCCCTGGCTGGGCCGGAACCTCGACCGCGTCGCCGAGACCGCGGCGCCGGCACGGCAGCGCGCCGCGCTTACCGGGCCGCACCTGGTGCACAAGGACCTGCGTGCGGACAACGCGCTCGTGGTCCGCCGGGCGGACGGGGCCGAGGAGGCGGTGGCCGTCGACTGGCCGCACGCCGTGCGGGGCGCGGGCTTCGTGGACCAGACCGCGATGCTGCCGGCGGTGCACGCCACGGGCGGGCCCGCACCGCAGGAGGTGCTGGACCGCACGCCGCTGGCCCCGGGCACGGACCCCGAGGCGGTCACGGTGTGGGTCGCCGTGCTGACCGCCTACTTCGTGCACCACTCCCTGCTCGACCCGCCGCCCGGCATACCGCACCTGCGCGCGTTCCAGCGCATCCAGGCCGAGGCGTGCGTGCCCTGGCTGCGGGCGCGGCTGGGCGGGTAGCGCCGTCAGGCGTGCGCGGTGCCGACCTGCTCCCGGACCTGGCGCTTGGCTCGGGCGAGCATGCCCGCCATGCCGTTCAGCCGCAGCAGGCTGACCACCTTCGTCAGGCCGAGCTGGAGCGGGTAGTCGTCGGGCACGTCCAGCACCTGCTGCGCCGTGAGCCCGGTCAGCCCCTGCGCGAGGATGGACGCGAAGCCGCGCGTGGTGGGCGCCTCCTCCGGGGCGGTCGCGTGGAAGGCGACCACCCCGGCGTCGTCCACCTCGGCGACGGCGTAGACGGGGGACTGGCACTCCTGGACCCGTTCGAGCTGTTCGGGCGCGTCCGCGTAGCGCGCAGGCAGGGGCGGGAGCTCGCGCGACACCTCCAGCAGGAGCTGGAGGCGATCCCGCTCGGGCGTCTCCAGGAAGGCGTCCCGCAGCTCGGCGAGGGCCTCGGGCAGGTCCGCGTGGTCGGTGCTCATCCGTTCATCCTTTCACCGTCGCGGCGGCCCGGGCGAGTGGCCGGACGGCGTCGTAGCGTGGCCCTATGGCCGAGAACAAGGGGCCGGACGGCGGCCCCGACCGCTGGTCCCAGCGCGTCACCGAGGGCAGTGACGCCCTGGACCTGGAGGAGGGCGTGTTCACCTGGCACGATCCCGCGCGGATCGCCCGGTCCCTCAAGAAGTCCGCGGAGGCGAGCGGCCGGCGCAAGAGCTCCCCGTACCGCTCCGCGATGTCGATGCTGACGTTCTACGTCAACCGCGCGGGCAAGGAGCTGGACGCCGACCAGCGCGACGTGCTCGAACGCGCCAAGGACGAGCTGCGCAAGGCCTTCGGCCGAGGCTGAGCCGCCGCCTGTGCGGAGCCGTCAGACCGTACCGGGCTCGGCGCCGGTCGCGACCGGGACGCGCACGGCGTTGCCCCACTCCGTCCAGGAGCCGTCGTAGTTGCGCACGCCTCTGTAGCCGAGCAGGTACGTCAGGGCGAACCAGGTGTGGCTGGATCGCTCGCCGATGCGGCAGTAGGTGATCACGGCGTCGTCCGGGCTCATGCCCAGGCCCTCCGTGTAGATCGCCTCCAGCTCCTCGCGGGTCTTGTAGGTGCCGTCCTCGGCCACCGCCGTCGCCCAGGGCACGTTGCGCGCCGTCGGGATGTGGCCGCCGCGCAGCACGCCCTCCTCGGGGTAGTCCGGGATGGCGATCCGCTCGCCCGTGTACTCCTGCGGGGAGCGGATGTCGACGAGCGGGCCGTTGCCCAGGTGCGCCAGCACGTCCTCGCGGAAGGCGCGGACCGTGGTGTCGTCGCGCTCGACCGTGGGGTACTCGACCGGTGCGGGGGCGGGGACGTCGGTGGTGAGCTCGCGGCCCTCCGCGCTCCACAGGCCGCGGCCGCCGTCGAGCAGGCGCACGTCCTGGTGCCCGAACAGGGTGAACACCCACGCCGTGTAGGCGGCCCACCAGTTGTTCTTGTCGCCGTACAGCACGATCGTCGTGTCGCGCGTGATGCCCTTGCCGCCCATCAGCGCGGCGAACGCGGCGCCGTCCAGGTAGTCGCGGACCTGCGGGTGCTGCAGCTCGGTGTGCCAGTCCACCTTCACCGCGCCGGGGATGTGCCCGGTCTCGTAGAGCAGCACGTCCTCGTCGGACTCCACGACGACGATCCCGGGATCCTTGAGGTGCTCGGCCAGCCACGCGGTGCTCACGAGGCGCTCCGGGTGGGCGTACCGCGAGAACTTCTCGGACGGGTCGACGGGCGTGGCCATGGTTCCTCCTCGGGGAGCGCGTGCGCTGACGACCAGGAGAACACGCGGCGGTCCCGAAACGATCCCGGATCGCCGGGGCCGGCCGGGATCGCCCGCGGGTCAGGTCAGCCGGCGCTCCAGCACGGCCAGGTGGGCCGCCGCCCGGGTGGCCTGCGGACCGCCGGGCTGGGCCAGCCGGGCCAGCCGGGTCCAGGCGGCGTGGTCGTCCGCACCCTCGGCGCGTGCGGTCCACCGCTCGACGGCGACGGCGTCGTCGCAGACGTGCACCGCCGCACGCACCTCCGCCTCCAGCTCCTCGCGCAGCCGCTCGACGCCGGGCGCCACCGACCGGCGCAGCAGCGGCTCCGGGTAGGCGGCCAGCGCGCCCCGCACGTCGCCGCGGCCCAGCCGTTCGCGTACCGCGTCCACGTCGGACAGGAGGGGGCGCGCGAGCCGGTACGGGCGTGAACCGGCGAGCAGCGGACCGTCCAGGGCGCCGTCGGCCACGCGGCGGAGCCGGGAGATCTCCGCCCGCACGGCCACGAGCGACAGGTCGCCCGGGTGCAGCAGCACGGCGAGCTCCTCGGCGCCCAGCCCCCGGGGGTGCTCCGCCAGCAGGAGCAGGATCTCCGCGTGGCGCAGCGAGATCCGCCGGCCGCGCAGCGCGGGCGGCCCGAGCAGCCGGAGGTCGGGCCCCCGGCCCGGACCGGCGGTCGGTCCGAGCGCCGTCGCCACCGTGGCGTCCCGCGGCCAGGCGGCGGCTCGCGCTGCGAGCTCGCGCTCGACCATGGCGACGGTGGCCCGCACGAGGGCGAGGGCGACGTGCGACCCGGCGACGCTGCCGCCGGTGAGGTCGACGGCGCCCACGATCCCGCCGGCCGGGTCGTGCACGGGCGCCGCGGTGCAGCTCAGTCGTTGCACGGGACGCGCGAAGTGCTCGGCGCCGAGCACCTGGACGGGGCGGCGTGTGGCCAGGGCGGTGCCCGGCGCGTTGGTGCCGACGGACTCCTCGCGCCACACGGCGCCCTCGACGAAGCCGACGTGGTCGACCGCGGCGCGGACCGGACCCCGGCCCTCCACCCAGAGCAGCCGGCCGGCGTCGTCCGAGACGGCCACCACGAGGTCGTCCCCCGTCGCACCGCCCACCATGTCCCGGACCAGGGGCATCGCGACGGCCAGGGGATGGTGGCTCCGGTAGTCCTCCAGGTCGTCCGACGCCGCGACCGCCACCGCGCTCGGGCTGTCCGGGTCGACACCGTTGCGCAGGCTCCGTCGCCACGAGGCCGCGACGACGGGGTCGATGCCGTCAGGCTCCTGCGAGCCGGCGGAACCGACGAAGTTCTCGTAGGCGGCGCGCACCCACTGCGCGTCGCGGTGCGGCACCTGCGCCATGCTGCCCCTGACCTGGTTCGGACGTCGTCGTCGAACCAGGCCAGTGTAGGCACCGGGCCAAGCCCCTCAACAGGTTGTGCCTGCCGATGGCCAAGCCGCCCGGCGCTCGGGAGCGTCGTCCACAGATCACGGACGTATTACGGATTCGCCGCGCGAGAGGAAGAAAGTAGTCCTAGCGTCATTCTCACCGGTTGTTGAACGGGCCTTGAGTCCGACAGATAGTTTTCATGGGAACTCTCTTTGGGGGAAGAGTTGAACACCATCGCTTTAGCTAGACCGGAATCCACGATGTCCGATGCTGACGAACCGGCCGGAGACAGTCCGAGCCACCTGCCCGCCTCGCCCGGCCCCACCGGGCTGCCCGCCCTGGCCGAGATCGACCCGGCCAACCTCCCGCCGCTCGACGCGTCGGAGCCCCCGCTCGCCGAGCTCGCCGGAGCTCGCGGGCGCCGCCGCTGGACGTACGGCGCCGCGATCGTCACCGGTGTCGCGGTGGCGATCACCCTCTGGGTCGGGTCGGTCCGCGCCGACGAGGCCAGCCGGCTGCTTGCCCTGACCGACAAGATCGAGCTGCAGGTCAGCGCCACGTCCGACCGTTCGCACGACCTGGCCGCCGTCATGGACATGGCCGAGCGGGTCTACGTGCACTCGGACGGTCGCGTCGCCGACCCGGCCACGCGCGACGTGCTCGCCCAGGCTCTCGCCGACGCCCGCGCCGCCGTCGCGCAGCGGGTGACCGACGCCCCGCCGTCGTCGGTGACGCAGGCTCGCACCCTGCTCGACCAGGCCACCCACATCGAGACGTCGCTCGACTGGGCCACCGAGGACCTGCGCGTCGCCATGGACATGGTGCAGCAGTCGCAGGGTGCCCAGCGCACCCTGGACTCCCGCGACCCGGTCGGCACCCGGACCATCCTCACCTCCCACGACGGCTCGTGACGACCGTTTCCGGCAAGGCCGGAAATTTCGGGTCGCACCCCTGGTGGTAAACAACTTTCTCGACATTCTTGCGGCCATTCTTTCTGGCGGTCATTGAATGTCTCTGCACCCATCGAGGAAAGAGCGGGTCCGGCGTCACCTCGGGTAGGCGTCGACCAGGCTCACGAACTCGGCCCGCAGTCCGTAGGGATCCTCGCCCAGGGCTCCGGCGGCACGCTCCCGGACCGCGTCGAGATCGGCCTCGCCCCGGTACTCCGACTCCGTGGCGATCAGGCCGAGCTCGGCCACGGCGGAGGCGAAGATGAAGTCGGCCGTCGGCGCCGTCGTGAACGCCTCGGCGCCGACGGGGAACTCGACCTCCGTGCTCCGCCCGCCGCCGGGCTGCTTGTACCGCACGTGCACGGTCATGAAGTCGTCACTGGTGCCGGCCTCCCGCTCCGAGTACTTCAGGTCGCCGTCCGACGCGCCGTCGCTGCCTGCCGGGACCAGCTCGTAGAAGGCGGTCACCGCGTGCCCGGCCCCGACGTCGCCCGCGTCCTTGGCGTCGTCGTCGAACTCCACGTCCGCCAGGCGCCGGTTGTCGTACCCGATCAGGCGGTACGAGCCGACCGTCGCCGGGTTGAGCTCCACCTGCAGCTTCAGGTCCTGCGCCACCACGAACATCGTCGAGTCGAACTCGTCGACCAGCACCTTGCGCGCCTCCGCGAGGGTGTCGACGTAGGCGTAGTTGCCGTTCCCGTGGTCGGCGATCGCCTCCATCGTGCTGTCCTTCAGGTTGCCCATGCCGAAGCCCAGCACGGACACGTACACGCCGGACTCGCGTTCCTGCTCGACCAGGTCCGTCAGCTCCTCCGGTGTGGACGGGCCCACGTTGAAGTCACCGTCCGTGGCCAGGACCACCCGGTTGTTGCCGCCCTCGACGAAGTTCTTCTCGGCCAGCTCGTAGGCCGTGGCCAGCCCGTCCGCGCCGCCGGTGGACCCGCCCGCACGCAGCGAGCGCAGATGGTCCACGAGCACGGCGTGCTCGGAACCCGGCACGGAGTCGGCGACCACCTGGTTGTCGCCCGCGTACGTCACGATCGACACCCGGTCGTCCTCGTCGAGCTGTTCCACCAGCAGCGCGAAGGACTCCGCCAGCAGCGGCAGCTTGTTCGGCTCGTCCATCGAGCCCGACACGTCCAGCAGGAAGACGATGTTGTTGCCCTCCGACGTCGGGACGGCCTCGGTGGCCTGCACGCCGACCATGGCGAGCTGGTGCCCGGGGTTCCACGGGGCGGCCGCGACCTCGGTGGTGACGGTGAACGGGTGCTCCGCGTCCGGGGCCGGGGCGGCGTAGTCGTAGTCGAAGTAGTTGACCAGCTCCTCGATCCGTACGCCCTCGGGCGTCACGCCCTGGTTCACCTGGCGGCGCAGGTTCGCGTACGACGCCGTGTCGACGTCGGCCGAGAACGTGGACAGGGGGCTGGTGGCGACATCCAGGAACGGTGACTCGGGGGAGTCGTCGTACTCCTCACGGCTCTCGGGCCCGACGAGCTCCGCGTCCGCGCCGGGGGCGACGGGCGCGGCCTCGCCGATCCCGGGTGCGGGGACCGTGAGGCTCGTGGTGTCGCCCGCCGTCGCCACCTCGTCGTTCTGGGCGGTGCAGCCGGCGAGCGCCAGGACGACGGTCAGCGCGGCGGACAGCGGCACGATCAGGGGAAGGGCGGGCTGCGGCCGGTGGCGCACGGGGAACGGGCCGCCGGCGTGCCGGGGTGCTGCGGGGTGCGGTGCGGGGTTCATCTGGTCCCTCTCCGGATTGGCGTCGTCGCGGACCGTGCCGGCCCGGCGATCTGTCCCTCTGTGGGTCCCTGTGTGCCGGATCCCGCCGGGCTTGCGCCGCGAGGTCACGGTCGGGTTGCAACGCTCCTGCAACGTGCGGCTGCCTAACGTCACCTCACTCGGGCGCGCCGGTGCGCCCGGGGGTGCCTCCGCCGTCGGACGACCGCGGCAGGCGCGTGAACCTGCGAGGAGGCAGACCATGACCGTGTACGCAGCCCCGGGGACCGAGGGAGCCGTCGCCACCTACCGGGCCCGGTACGACCACTGGATCGGCGGCGAGTACGTGCCCCCGGCGAACGGCCAGTACTTCGAGAACCCCAGCCCTGTGAACGGGCGCGTCTTCACCGAGGTGGCGCGCGGCGACGCGGACGACATCGACCGGGCCCTCGACGCCGCGCACGGCGCCGCACCGGCGTGGGGGCGCACCTCGGTCACGGAGCGCGCGATCGTCCTGAACAAGATCGCCGACCGCATGGAGGAGCACCTGGAGGAGCTGGCCGTCGCGGAGACGTGGGAGAACGGCAAGCCCGTCCGGGAGACGCTGGCCGCCGACATCCCGCTCGCCATCGACCACTTCCGCTACTTCGCGGGCGCCATCCGGGCCCAGGAGGGGTCGATCAGCGAGATCGACGGTGACACGATCGCCTACCACTTCCACGAGCCGCTGGGCGTGGTGGGGCAGATCATCCCCTGGAACTTCCCGATCCTGATGGCCGTGTGGAAGCTGGCACCGGCGCTCGCGGCGGGCAACGCGGTGGTGCTCAAGCCGGCCGAGCAGACGCCGACGTCGATCCTGTACCTCATGGAGCTCATCGCGGACCTGCTGCCGCCGGGCGTCGTCAACGTGGTGAACGGGTTCGGTGCGGAGGCGGGCAAGCCGCTGGCCAGCTCGTCCCGGATCCGCAAGATCGCGTTCACGGGCGAGACCACGACGGGCCGCCTGATCATGCAGTACGCGTCGCAGAACATCATCCCGGTGACGCTGGAGCTGGGCGGCAAGTCGCCGAACATCTTCTTCAGCGACGTCGCGGCGGCCCGGGACGACTTCTACGACAAGGCCCTGGAGGGCTTCACGATGTTCGCCCTCAACCAGGGCGAGGTGTGCACGTGCCCGTCGCGTGCACTCATCCAGAGCGACATCTACCGCGACTTCCTGGCCGACGCCGTCGCGCGCACCGAGGCGGTCGTGCAGGGCAACCCGCTGGACACCGACACGATGATCGGCGCGCAGGCCAGCAACGACCAGCTCGAGAAGATCCTGAGCTACTTCGACATCGGCCGGGCCGAGGGCGCGAAGGTGCTCACGGGCGGGCACCGGGCCGAGCTGGAGGGCGACCTCGCGGGCGGCTACTACGTGACGCCCACGATCTTCGAGGGCAAGAACGAGATGCGGGTCTTCCAGGAGGAGATCTTCGGCCCGGTGGTCGCGGTGACGGAGTTCGCGGACTTCGACGACGCGATCAAGATCGCCAACGACACCCTGTACGGGCTGGGTGCGGGCGTGTGGAGCCGGTCGGGGTCCGCCGCCTACCGGGCCGGCCGGGCCATCGAGGCCGGCCGGGTGTGGACGAACAACTACCACGCCTACCCGGCCGCGGCGGCGTTCGGCGGCTACAAGGGTTCGGGTGTGGGCCGCGAGAACCACAAGATGATGCTCGACCACTACCAGCAGACCAAGAACCTCCTGGTCAGCTACTCGCCGACCAAGCTGGGCTTCTTCTAGCCCACGGCCCGACGCGTCGGACGTACGGGTCGCCCCGGCGGCCTGTACGTCTGACACGGATGAGGGAGGTTCTTGTGTCCAGTGACGTCGACGGCGGTGCGCCGCCCGCGCGGGTGGGCGTGACCGAGGAGGCGGCCGCCCTGCTCGCGCGGCTGCGCACCCGGCACGGTGAGCTGATGTTCCACCAGTCCGGCGGGTGCTGCGACGGTTCGTCGCCCATGTGCTATCCCGACGGCGACTTCATCACGGGCGACGCCGACGTCCGCCTCGGCGACCTCGCGATCGCGCCGGGCCCGGACGACGGCGGTGCGGGGTTCACCGTGCCGGTCTGGATGAGCCGCAACCAGTTCGAGTACTGGAAGCACACCCATCTGACCATCGACGTGGTGCCCGGCCGTGGCGCCGGGTTCAGCCTGGAGGCACCTGAGGGCGTGCGGTTCCTCATCCGGTCGCGGCTGTTCACCGACGAGGAGTGGGAGCGCCTCCAGGACGTGTGAGAAAAGAGGCTTGAAGTTGACGCGGCGTCAACCTCTACCGTGGACGGCATGTACTGGTCCATCCAGGAGATAGCGCGGCTGACCGGCATCACGAGCCGCACGCTGCGGCACTACGACGCCGTCGGGCTGCTCCCCGCCGTCCGGACGACGGCGAGCGGCCCGCGCCGCTACGACCGCACCGCACTGGTGCGGCTGCAGCGGATCCTGCTGCTCCGGGACCTCGGTCTCGGCCTCGGCGACATCGCCGGGGTGCTCGACAGCGAACAGGACGAGGCGTCGGCACTGCGCCGGCACCTCGCCTCGCTGCGCGCGGAGCAGGAGCGGCTGACGCGGCAGATCGCGTCGGTCGAGCGCACGGTCGCCGCCCTGGAACAGGACCCCGACGCGAAGGAGGACATCATGGCGCAGGACATGCTCGACGGGTTCGACCACACCCGGTACGAACAGGAGGTGACCGAGCGCTGGGGCCGCGACGCCTACGAGACGGGCGACACGTGGTGGCGCGGGCTCGGCAAGGAGGGACAGGACGAGTTCAAGGCGCGGGTCGCGGCACTGAACCAGGCCTGGACCGAGGCCGGCGAGGCCGGGATCGACCCCGCCTCCGACCAGGCGCAGGAGCTCGCCGCACGGCACGCCGCCTGGCTCGTGTCCGTCCCCGGCACCCCTGGCCACGAGCAGGGTCGTCCCGACAAGGGCTACCTGCTGGGCCTGGGTGACATGTACGTGGCGGACGACCGGTTCGCCGCGAACTACGGGGGCACCGCGGGCGCCACGTTCGTGCGGGACACCCTCCGTGTCTACGCCGAGCGCGCCTACCCGGACGGCGAGAGCTGACCCTCGTGACCGCCGGTCAATGACACTCGGTTTCACAGGTAATCTCTCCACATGCTCGAAGCAGCCGCCGCAGCCCGCCAAAAACCGCATGTGACCTGCTGGTTTGCTGGCCTGACGACGCTCGATGTGATCCATCGGAGCACGGTCAGACCCGGGCCCAACCAGAAGATCACCGCCGTCCGGCAGGACGTGTCCGCCGGCGGCCCGGCGGCCAACGCGGCGGTGACCGCCGCGACGCTCGGGGCCCGGGCGCTGCTCATCAGCGCCATGGGCTCCGGGCCGGTGGGTGCCGCGGCACGCGGTGACCTCGAGCACCACGGCGTCGAGGTGCACGACACCGCCGAGGGCCGCGAGATCTCGCTCGCGGTCTCGGCGGTCATGGTCGACGACGAGACCGGTGACCGGTCGGTCGTCTCACCCGACGCGACGCTCGCCGGCGGGTTCGACGTCACGCCCGACGAGCTCGACACCCTGCCCCGGCCGGACGTCGTGCTGCTCGACGGTCACCACCCCGACCTGGCCCGCAGCGTGCTCGCCTACGCGCGGACCCTGGAACCCCGTCCGCTCGTCGTGCTCGACGCCGGCCGGTGGCGGCCCGTCTTCGCCGACCTCCTCGGAGCGGCCGACGTCACGGCACGCTCCGCCGACTTCCACGCCCCCGCGGACGTCGCACGGTCCCGGGCGTCCGTCGCCACGCACGGCCCGGCCCCCGTGACGTGGCGCGACAAGGACGGCCGCCGCGGGAGCACCGACGTGCCCGTCGTCGACGTCCGGGACACCCTCGGCGCCGGGGACGCGTTCCACGGCGCCCTCGTCGTGGCGCTCGCGCGCGGCGCCGGCCTGGAGGAAGCCGTCGAGGAGGCGGTGCGCGTGGCCTCCGTGCGCGTGCAGCACATCGGACCGCGCACCTGGCTGGAGAGCCTGCGGTGCGGCTGACGACCCGCGAGCTGGCGGACCGCGCGGCGGCGCTCGCTGCCGAGGCCTCCCGCACCGGCCGGGCACGCGTCCTGGGGATCACCGGCCCGCCCGGCGCGGGCAAGTCCACGCTGGCGGCCGCCCTGGCCGAAGCCCTCGGCGCGGGTACCGCCGTCGTGGTGGGCATGGACGGCTTCCACCTGTCCAACGCGGTCCTGGAGGCCCGCGGCAGCCGCGACCGCAAGGGCGCCGTCGACACGTTCGACGACGCCGGGTACGCCGCTCTGATCGACCGGATCGCCGGCCATGCCCTCGACGCCCCGCCGCTCTACGCCCCGGAGTTCCGCCGTGAGATCGAGGAGCCGGTGGCGGCGGGCACCGTGGTGGGCGCCGAGCCGCTGGTGATCACCGAGGGCAACTACCTGCTCGTCCCGGACGGTGCCTGGCCCGCCGCGCGCTCCCGGATGGCGGAGGTCTGGTACCTCGACCTGCCCGACGCCGAGCGGCTGCGCCGCCTCGTCGCCCGGCACCACGCCTTCGGCAAGCCCCTGCCCGACGCCGAGGCCTGGGCCGGCGGATCCGACCAGCGCAACGCGGAGCTCATCGCCACCACGCGGGGCGCGGCCGACCTGGTCGTCGAGTGGGTCTGACCAGCCGGTACGTCTGACCCGACGGCGGGCGTGGCCGGTGCGCCGCGCCGGGTGTGCCCCGGGCACGCCGCGCTGCGGGCTCAACCGATCTCCAGGACCGCCACGCGCCACACCCCGCGCCGCCCCTCCAGCCGCACGGCGGCCGCGCGTACGCGCCCCTCGTCGTGCAGAATCACCGTGGCCTCCGCCGAGGCGGCACCGAGCCGCACCATGCGCACCCGCCGGACGGTGGCCGCGTGCGCCCTGGGTCGCGGCGGACGCTGCTGGCGAGCCTCCCGCATGAGCCGCCCGCGCTCCAGGAGCTGGGTGTAGACCTCCGGCGTCACCCACCGCACGAGCTGTGCCGCCGGACGCTCGCCCCGGAGCACCTCGACGGCCGCGCGCACCACGCGGCACACCTGCGCCGTCGGGTCGGGCAGCTCGGGTTCTGGCTCCGGTGCCGGGCGTGCGGAGGTCACCGCCAGAGCCGCCACCGCGTCCCGCAGCTCGGGGTGCGGCGTGCCCCCGATCTGCATCCGCCGCAGGCGACTGCCGATGCCCGGCCCGGTGACCGGGCCGATCCGGGGTGTTGCCGGCCTGCGGGGCGGGGCCGGGACGGAGGTGGTGCGCAGGGTCGTGCTGCGGGGGGTCGTGCTGCGCGGGGTGTCGGTGCGCGGGGTGTCGGTGCGTGAGGTGTTGGTGCGTGGGGTGTTGGTGCGAGAGGTCGTGCTGCGTGGTGCCGTGCCGCTCGGACTCGTGCTGCGCGGTGCCGTGCCGCTCGGACTCGTGCTGCGTGGTGTCGTGCCGGCTGGGCTTGTGCCGGCAGGCCTCGTGCCGGCCGGGGGTGCGTCATCCGCCGTGGTGGCGCGTGGTGCCGGCGTCGGGGCCTCCGCGGCCTGCGGTGTCGCGGCCCCCGGCGGGGCGCCCTGAGGTACGTCGAGTGCGGTCATGGGTGAGCTCCTGGGGTCAGCGGGCAGTCGTGGTGGGGCGGGGCGGCAGGGTGGAGCCAGGGCTCCCGGTCATGGCACGCGCAGGACCGTCCCGGGGCGGATCAGGTCCGGGTCGGCACCGATCGTCTGCCGGTTGGCCTGGTGCCATCGCTGGACGGCCGCCGCGATCTCACCGGCGGTGGCTCCGGCGGTCGGGTCGGTGCCGGGGTCCCGGTCGGCCGCCGTCGCCTCGTCCGTGAGCCGGGCCGCCGCGATGGACCAGAGGGTGTCGCCCGGTTCGACCACGACCACCGGCCGCCGCTCGCCTCCGATGCCCAGGCCCCGGTCGACCAGCGAGGAGCGTTCGGGCACCGGGTGCGGGGATGCCGTGGGCGGCGTCGTGTGCGGTGATCCGCTCGCACGGCCGTGCGTCGCACCTCGCCGGGCGGGCTCCTGGTGCTCGGTCGCGCCGGATCGCGCCGCTGCCCCGTCGCCGGCTGTGGCACCGGTGGGCCGCCAGCCCAGATCGAGCACGACGGCGGGGCCACCGTCGGCCGCCGCCGACGCGAGTGCACCCCGTTCGGGCAGTGCCGTGGCGGTCGGTGCGGCGAGGGCGAGCCCGATCCCCGCCCCGACGGCGGCCCGGGCGAGGCGGCGCACGACCGCCGGTGCGTGCTCGGCCACCGCCCGCTCACCGGCGGCCCAGTGCACGCCCCGGCGGCAGGCGAGCACCCAGGCCAGTGCGACGAGCGTGTGCCCGCCGGCCCAGCCTGCCGCCACGGTGCCCGCTGCGACGGCCGCGAGCTCGACGATGCCCTCCACCGGGAAGAGTGCGCTACCGAGCCCGGTACCCACGTGCCAGGTGCGCACACCCAGCACACAGGCGGCTGCGACCAGCGACACGCCGAGGGCCAGGAGCCCGGCCGCCCCACGCCGGGCGATGCGTGCCGCCCCGCCGTGCCGGACGCGGCCGGTGCGCAGGGTCCGCCGGGTGCGCACGGTGCCCGGTGGCACCGGAGCCTGGCTGAGGATGCTGCTCGACATCGTTCCCCCTGTGATCGTCGTCCTCGAAGTCACCGAGCGTCATCAGCATCCGTTGATGGTGGTTGATGATGTCCGGTGCTCGATATTCAACATCCGTGGCGTCGGGGTGTCCACCGGAGAGCGAGATGGCTGTGGATGGCACAAGGTGGCCTCATGACGTCACTGGACCAGGCGGGTTCTGCTCGGTGGTCGGCACTGTTCGGGGACCTGGAGGCGCAGGCGCGCGCCCGGTCGGCGGCCGAGGCCGATGCGCTCGTTCCCGAGCTGACCCGCGCCGAGCACGCCACGATGACGGTCGCGGACCGGTTTCGGGCGGTGGTGGGCGGTGCGGTCACGGTGGAGCTGCTCGACGGCACCCCGCTGCGCGGTGTGGTGCGGGAGGTGGCGGACGAGTGGGTTCTGCTCCAGGGGGTGCGGCCCGAACCGACGGGGCAGCACCTGGTGCCGCTGGATGCGGTCGTGGGAGTGCTGGGACTGGCGCGGCAGGCGGCGTCGGCGACGTCCCGGCGCGATGCGCTCCGGCTGGGCCCCGCGCTCCGTACGCTTCAGCGCGACCGGGTGCGGGTCACGGTGCGCACGCTCGGTGGCACGGTGAGCGGTCGTGTCGCCCGCGTGGGGCGCGATCATCTGGACGTCGACCTGCTCGATGACCGCGGGGCGCGGCTGGTTCCGTTCTCGGCTCTGCTGGTCGTGAGCGAAGCGCCCTGACCTCGGTCGGAATGCCCGTTAACGGAGATCGGGACCGGTGTCACTCCTGTGGAGTGCTCCGGTCCCGACGGTGTGCTGCGGCAATTCAGGCATCGGTGGTCGCAGAGCCCTTGAGCCGTTCGCGGCTCTTTGCATACATCCGCTCGATGTACGCCTCGAGCTCTGCCGCCTCGACGCGCCAGACCTTCTTGGGGCCCACCTGGATGGCAGGAAGGTCGCCGGTCCGAACCAGGGCGTAACCCTGGGCCATCGAGATGTTCAGGGTCTCGACCACATCGGCCAGTGAGAGAAAGCGCTTTTCCATGGGAACAGTGTGGCACGAGACACCGACATGAGGGGGTTATCCCCAAGAAGTGTTTATCTGATGCCGGATCGGCGGTGTTCGATCACTATGGTTCCGGCGCTCTGCCCAAGCTGCGCCCATTCTGTCCGGATCGACACGTCGCAGTGCGTGAACAGTCAGTCGAAGTTCTACGCGACGGTCTACCCAAAGTCCACCAAAGTGCACGGAAGGACCGAGATGACGTATGCCCCGGCCGCACCAGCCCCCGCCCTCCAGGGGGTGCCCGAGCCGACGGCCGCCCGGCTCCGGCGGCCCCGCTGGCGTGACCCGCGGCTGGTGACCGGTGTCGTGGTCGTCGCGCTCTCGGTGGCGCTCGGCTCATGGGTGGTCTCGGCCGCGAGCCGTACCGTCCCGGTCTACGTCGCCGACGGTGCGCTGACACCCGGTGAGCCGGTCACGTCCGCCTCCGTGCGCGTCGCCGACGTCCGGCTCGGCGCGGGGACGGCCCGCTACCTGCCCGCCGACGAGGCGCTGCCCGCGGACCTGGTCGCGCTCCGCGTCGTGGACGACGGCGAGCTGGTCCCGCTGACCGCGCTCGGTGCCGACGTCGACGTCCGCTCGGTCGCCGTCCCCGTGGCGACCGGCCTCTCCGACCGGATCCGGCCCGGAGCCGTGGTGGACCTGTGGTTCGTGCCGTCCCCGCCCGCCGCGGCCGGCGGGGACGACCGGCCGGAGCCCCGGACGCTGGCGGAGCAGGTCGTCGTCGAGCAGGTCGAGACCGCCGAGGGGGCCATCGTGGTGCAGGGCCAGGTCACCCTGCACGTGCTCGTGCCGGCCGACGCGCTGCCGGCCGTCCTGACGGCGTTGTCGGACACGGGCACCGTCGCCGTGGTCCCCGTGGCGGGTGACGTCCGGTGACCGAGGAACGGACGGTCACGGTCCTGGTCGCGGTGCACGCACCGGGTGAGGAGGCCGCGGTGGTGACGGTGCTCGGTGCGCAGCAGCGGGTCGTCGTCGCCCGGCGGTGCGCCGAGCTGCCCGAGCTCCTGGCGTCCGCCGAGGCAGGTGCCGGGACGGCCGCCGTCGTCTCGGGGGACCTGCCCGGGCTGGACCGTGAGGCGGTCGCCCGCCTGCGTGTCGCGGGCCTGCGGGTCGTGGCCGTCGAGGACGCGGCCACGCCCGCCGACCGCCTCGCCGCCCTCGGCTGCGACGTGGTGGTGGCGGCCGGCGACGCGGAGAACCTGGTCGCTGCCGTGCGGGGCGCCGCGCCGGAGATCGTCGTGCCGCCCCAGCCCGACCCTGTGCCGGGCCTCGGGGGCCGGCGGGGTGCCGTCGTCGCCGTCTGGGGTCCGCAGGGGTCGCCCGGCCGGACCACGACCGCCATCGAGCTCGCCGCCGCCCTGGCGGGCATCGGTGCCGCCCCGGTGCGCCGGTCGGGCCTGCTGCGGCGCCCACGTGCCGCCACCCGGCCGGCGGGCGCGGACACGGCGCTCCTGGCCGACGCCGACACCTACGCGTCGTCGGTCACCTCCCGGCTCGGCCTGCTCGACGACGCGCCTGGTCTGGCGGCCGCGGCCCGCGCCGCCGGCCAGGGTGCGCTCGACGTGGTGACGCTCGCCCGGCACAGCCCCGTGGTGCTGCCGGGCGTGCGCGTGCTCACGGGCATCACACGGGCCTCACGGTGGCCCGAGCTGCCCGCCGCGTCGCTGGAGGTGGTGTTCCAGCGGTGCCGCGAGCTCGTGTCCTGGACGGTGGTCGACTGCGGCCCCGTCCTGGAGAGCGACGAGCTCATCACCTACGACACGCGCGCACCCCAGCGCAACGGTGCGACCCTGAGCGCTCTCCAGGCCGCCGACGTCGTGGTGGTCGTCGGCGGGGCGGACCCGGTCGGGATGCAGCGCCTGGTCCGGGGCCTGGAGGACCTGCGGGACACCGACGTGCCGGTGTCGGGCGCGCGCGTCGTGGTGGTGAACCGGGTGCGCGACGCCGCGGTCGGGCGGCGCGCCGAGACGCAGGTGCGGGACGCACTCGCCCGGTACGCCGGCGTCGACGACGTGCACCTGGTGCCCGACGACCCGGGCGGGCTCGACGCCGCGCTGCTGGCCGGCCGCGTGCTCGCCGAGTGCGCACCCGCCTCGCCGGCCCGCACCGCCTTCCTCGGGCTGGCCGACCGGGTCCGGGAGCTCGTGCCCGCTCTGGTGTGAGGGCGGGGCGCCGGGTCGGCGCCCCGTCCCGGGTAACAATCCGCCCGACCGGCGCGGCTGGGTGACCGAGACCTGCCATCCGACGCTAGGTTGTGCCCGTGGCCGCCATGACGAAGGACAACTACGCCGACGACCTCCGTCTGGCGCACGTGATCGCCGACCAGGTCGACTCCATCACCATGTCACGGTTCCGGGCGCTCGACCTCAAGGTCGAGACCAAGCCCGACCTGACGCCGGTGTCCGACGCCGACCGTGCCGCGGAGGACTTCATCCGCGGCCAGCTCGCCCGCGCCCGCACGCGCGACGCGATCGTCGGGGAGGAGTACGGCTCCGCAGGGAACGGCGCACGGCGCTGGATCGTGGACCCGATCGACGGCACCAAGAACTTCGTGCGCGGCGTCCCCGTGTGGGCCACCCTGATCGCCCTGGCCGACGGCGAGGAGGTCGTCGTCGGCCTGGTCAGCGCACCCGCGCTGGGCAGGCGCTGGTGGGCCGCGAAGGGTTCGGGGGCGTGGACGGGCAAGTCGCTGGCCTCCGCGGCGCGAATGTCCGTGTCGGGCGTCTCCCGGATCGCCGACGCCTCGTTCAGCTACGCCTCCATCGGCGGCTGGGAGGAACGCGGATCGCTCGACGGGTTCCTCGACCTGACGCGCGCCTGCGACCGCACCCGGGGGTACGGCGACTTCTGGTCCTACATGCTCGTGGCCGACGGCGCCGTGGACATCGCGGCCGAACCCGAGCTCGAGGTGTACGACATGGCGGCCCTGGTGCCGATCGTCACCGAGGCGGGCGGCACCTTCACCTCGCTCGACGGTGCCCCCGGGCCCTGGGGCGGGAACGCGATCGCGACGAACGGCAGGCTGCACGCCGAGGCGCTCGGCTACCTCGCCTGACGCACCGGCCTGACCCGCCGGCCCGACCCGCCGGCCCGACCCGCACGCCGTCAGGGCGCCGGGTCAGGCCGCATCCGTGGTGTCAGGCGCGCGGGACGTTCTTGATCTCGCTCCAGTCGTACCAGAGCAGGTCGCGGTCGGTGACGCGCTGCAGCGCCTCGTCGAGCAGGGTCTCCGACTCCTCGCCGACCTCGGCGACGTCCTCGCTGTCGCTCTCCTCGTCGGCCGCCGCCAGGACCGCCTCGATGTCGGCGGCCGCGTCGGGCTCGTCGACGTGCACGCAGACGATGGCGACGTCCTCGACCGTGCTGGTGACCTCCACCTCGGAGGCGACCGGCTCGTCGTCCTCGTCGTCGTCCGCGGTGCCCGCCGCCGCGGGACCGACCACCGAGTCCGGAACCTCCACGGTGATGATCACGCGCAGGTTCGGGGCGTCGGTCCGGCCGGCGATCAGGGCGAGGGAGTCGTCCGCGGCGTTCAGCGCGGCGACGTACTCGAGGCTCTCCGCGTCCTCGTCCGGCAGTGCGGCCTCGAGCTCCTTCGTGACGGCGTGCGCGCGGCGGGGGGCGACCGTCCAGCGGGCCGCGTCGGACGTGTGGGTGACGGCGTCGAGCTCGTCGAGCGTGGCGGGCACGTAGATGCGCATGTGCTCAGTCTGCCGTGTCCCGGGCCTGGTGGGCGCCACGTACGGGCGGACGGTCTCGTCCGGTGGCGGTGTCGGCGGGTACCCGTACCCTCGTGTGCGGCGTCGGGGCGGGACGCCACGGGCAGAGGAGTCGAGGGCGGGAGAGACGATGGGTGCCAGGACCGCGATGCTGGTGTACGCGGACGGGGACGTGGCGGCGGGCCTGTCGGGGGCCGCGGAGTTCGCCGACGAGGCCGGAGCAGCCGAGCTGCTCGGCCTGCTGTGGCCGCCGGCGCGGATCCGGCCCGACGGCGAGGAGCCGTGGGACCTCGGCGACGCGCTGTTCCCGCCCCAGGGCCGGGCGTGCGCGTTGTCGACGCCGGAGGTGGACGTCCTGTGCGACCAGGCGCTCATGCTCGACCGGCCCTCGCAGCTGCCCGCGCACCTGGTCGACGCGAGCGTGGGCCGCACCCTGTACCTGCACGCGATGCACAACGCGGTCGACTGGTTCGCCTTCGCGGTGTGGCGGGACGGCGTCCTGGTGCGCTCGCTGAGCGTGTCGCCCGACGACGGCGTCCTGGAGGACACCGGGGAGCGGCTCGCGTTCGAGGAGCCGTACTGGGCGGGCGAGCGGCCGGCGTCCGTGGCCGGCTACCCGCTCCCGTTCCATCCGCTGGAGCTCGGCGAGCAGGCGGTCCGTGAGTTCTTCGGCTTCGAGGTGGAGGGAGCCGCCGACGGCGGACCGGCCGCCGGGCGCCTGGACCCCTGGGCGGTGGAGCTGTTCGGCTTCCAGATCGGCTAGCGCTCGACAGATCCTCGAAAGACTCGTACATTTGTTCGAGAAAGAGGAGGTCTGTCATGCCCGCACCCTCAGTGGTCCCCATGCTGTCGTACCAGGACGGCGCCGCCGCCATGGACTGGCTCATCGAGGCATTCGGCTTCAGGGAGGCGGAACGCCAGCTGGACGACGACGGCCACCTCGCGCACGGTGAGCTCGACGTCGAGGGCGGGCGGGTGATGCTCTCCGAGCTGGCGTCGTACGAGGGCCCCACCGCGCACCGCACGCACTGCACCGCGGCGGACGCCTGGCTGTCGACGCCCTGGGTGATCGACGGCGTGCTGGTCCACGTCGCCGACGTCGAGGCCCACTACGAGCGCGCCCGTGCTGCCGGGGCGGGGCTGCTCTCCGGTATCGAGGACGCTCCGTACGGCAGGCTGTACCGCGCCGAGGACGTGGAGGGCCACCGCTGGATGTTCCTCCAGGCCTGACGCCTGCCGGACGACGAGCCGGCGTCAGGCCGGCGATGCCCCGCGCGCCAGCCGGTCCACGCGCCGCAGAGCGTCCGGCAGCCGCCCCTCACCCGCCATCGTCCGCACCAGCTCCGCGGCGGTCTCCAGCGCCATGCCCGACGCCGTGACGTACAACGGCCGTGCGGACCGCCCGCGCAGCACCTCGACGGCGTGCGTCGCCGTCCGGAACCGGGTCTTGGCGACACCGACCACCACCGGTGCGAGCCCCGCCTCCGCGGCGTGCGCGCCCAGACCGGGGCTGCCGGCGGGGTCGAGGTCCACGTAGCCGTCGACGATCAGCAGGTCGAGGGGTGCTGCGTGCGACAGGACCTGCTCCAGCGCCGGTAGCTCACGTTCGTAGAACCGGCCCGGCCGGTACTCCGCCACCTGATCGACGAGCACCGTGTGCTCCTCGAGCGGGCCGGCGAACACCAGTCGGTCGGAGACGACGAGCGCCGCCCGCGCCCCGCCGTCGTCGAGGTACTGCACATCGACGGCGCCGAGGCGGGCGGCGCCGTCGGTGCGCTGCCCCACGTCAGGTGTCCGAGCCCGTCCGCGACGCCAGCAGGCGGCGGAACGAGGCGAGACGTGCCTCCCGGGCCGGGCGCTCGTCCTCGGGCGAGGCCGCGATCCAGTCGTCGAGCGCACAGTCCGGCGCGTCGGCCAGGTGGGTGCACCCGCGCGGGCACTCCCGGGCCACCTCGTCGAGATCCTCGAACGCGTGCAGCAGGTGCGCGACCTCGACGTGCGCCAGACCGAACGACCGGACGCCGGGGGTGTCGATCACCCAGCCGTCGAACCCGGCTGACGACCCGGCGGTGGATTCTGCGGAGGACCCTGCGGCCGACCCGGCCGCGGCTCCGTCGTCGTCCGGGCCGCCGGCCGCGACGGGGAGCCGCAGCGCCACCGCCGACGTGGACGTGTGCCGGCCGCGGCCGGTCACGTCGTTCACCACCCCGGTGGCGCGCCGGGCCGCGGGCACCAGGGCGTTGATCAGCGTGGACTTGCCCACCCCGGAGTGCCCCACGAGCACCGAGACCTGGCCCCGCAGCCGGTCCCGGACCTCCTCGACCGACTCGGGCACGAGGGCCACGTGGTCGGTGTCGGGGGACGCCGCCCGCCGGGTGACCACCACCTCGACCCCGAGGGGCTCGTAGAGGGCACGCAGCGCGTCGGGGGATGCCAGGTCGGCCTTCGTGAGGCAGAGCAGCACGGACATCCCGGCGTCGTACGCGGCCACCACGCAGCGGTCGATCATGCCGGTCCGCGGCTCGGGCTGCGCGAGCGCCGTGACGATCACGAGCTGGTCGGCGTTCGCGACGACGATCCGCTCGTACGGGTCGGTGTCGTCCGCCGTCCGGCGCAGCGTGGAGGTCCGGTCCTGGATGCGCACGATGCGGGCGAGGGAGCCTTCCTCGCCGGAGACGTCCCCCACGACGTCGACCCGGTCGCCCACCACCACGCGCGTGCGGGTGAGCTCCCGTGCCTTCATCGCGGTGACGACGGTGCCGTCCGGGGTCCCGCCCGCGGCCCCGCCGACCAGGAGCGTGTACCGCCCGCGGTCCACGCCGGTGACCAGCCCCGTGACGGCGTCGGAGTGCTCGGGGCGCTGCTTGGTCCGGGGCCGGGAGCCGCGCTTGGACGGGCGCGACCGGAAGTCCGACTCGTCCCGTACGTCGCGGCGGCCCATCAGGCGGCCCTCGTCACGGCTGCTCCATCAGCGGCGGCCCGTCAGGCGGCCGTGCCGAGCATGCCCAGCCACATGCCCGTGAAGTCCGGCAGGGTCTTGGCCGTGGTGGCGACGTTCTCCACCAGCACGCCGGGGACGCGCAGGCCCAGCAGCGCGGCGGACGTCGCCATGCGGTGGTCGGCGTAGGTGCGCACCACGTCGCCGCGCAGGGGGCGAGGAGTGATGACGAGCCCGTCGCGGGTCTCCTCGGCCTGGCCGCCGAGGCGCGTGATCTCCCGGGCGAGCGCCGCCAGGCGGTCCGTCTCGTGCCCCCGCAGGTGCGCGATCCCGCGCAGCCGGGACGGGGAGTCGGCCAGGGCGGCGAGCGCGGCGAACGTCGGCGCGAGCTCGCCACCGGCGTGCAGGTCCACGTCGATCCCGCGGATCTCGCCGGTTCCCGTCACGGCGAGCACGCCGTCGGTGAGGGTGGAGGAGGCGCCCATGCGCTCCAGCAGCTCGGGGACCATGGCGCCGGGCTGGGTGGTCAGGGTCGGCCAGCCGGGCACGCGGACGGTGCCACCGGCCACGAGCGCCGAGGCGAGGAACGGCGCAGCGTTGGACAGGTCGGGCTCGACGCGCACGTCCCGGGCCGCGATCGGGCCGGGGGAGACCTGCCACATGCCGTCACGCGAGTCGTCGACCTCGACCCCGACGTCGCGCAGCGTGGCCACCGTCATCTCGATGTGCGGCAGGCTCGGCAGGGTGGCGCCGATGTGCCGCAGGGTCAGGCCGCGCTCGAACCGGGCGGCGGCGAGCAGCAGCCCCGACACGAACTGCGAGGACTCCGAGGCGTCGACGTCGACGGCGCCGCCCGGCACGCGTCCGCGGCCCTCCACGGTGAACGGGAGGTGGGCGGGCGGCTCGGCGTGGTCCGCGGCCAGCGGATCGTGCACCGTGATGCCGAGCGCACGCAGTGCGGCGAGCACCGGCAGCATCGGCCGCACGCGGGCCTCGGGGTCGCCGTCGAACCGGACCGGGCCGTCGGCCAGGGCCGCGACGGGCGGCAGGAAGCGCATGACGGTGCCGGCCAGGCCGGTGTCGATCTCGGTGCCGCCGGTGACCGGTCCTGGCGTGACGTGCAGCGTGCTCGGGTGCTCACCCTCCTCGATGCCCGCGCCGAGCGTGCGCAGGGCGCGGATCATGAGGTCCGCGTCGCGGCTGCGCAGGGCGCCGCGGAGGGTGCCGGGGGCGTCCGCGAGGGCGGCGAGCACCAGCAGACGGTTGGTGAGCGACTTGCTGCCGGGTACCTCGACCGTCGCGTCCAGCGGCGCGCCGGCGAGCGGCGCCTCCCAGGTCGGTGCGGGCGCGGTGGTCGAAGACGTCATGTGCCGAGATTATCGCGGAGTCAGCCGGCGGCGGCGGCCTTGGCCTCCGCGCGGGCGGCGCGCGCCTGCTGGACGCGCCAGGACAATCCCGGCCGGCCCTCCAGGTCGGCGCCCGCGATGAGGGCGGCGCCCACCGCGGCGAGGTTGCGCAGGAACCGCTCGGTGCGCACGGGGCGCTCCTCCTTGGGCGCGGTGAAGGGCTGGTTCACGACGGCGAGGGGCAGCGTCAGCAGCGCCAGCGCGACGGCGGACGCGCGCGGCGCCTTGCCGAGCGCGAGCAGCGTCCCGGCGGCGGCGGTCGCGACGCCGTGGGCGCGCACGAGTGTGGCCACCTGCTTCTCGCTGAGCGGTTCGGCACCGAGCGCCTTGGTCGCCAGCGCGGAACCCGTCCTGGCCGCGGCCACGTGCTCACTCGGCTTCCGGGCGGCCTGCACGCCGTCGTAGACGAACGACGAGGCCAGGAGGGGACGCGCGATGTGTCGGAGCAGCATGCACCCACCATGGCAGATGCGGGCGTCCCCCGCAGCAGTGATCGCCCGGTCCGGCCCGGGAATTCGCGGCGCCGGCCAGGGGTTGAAACCCTCGTGGAGCGATGCCTCGAGAAGGATGCGGTGAGGAACAGGGTGATCGACACGGTGACGGGTGCAACGGCCGGCGTGCGGGACGTGCCCCTGGAGTTCGGTGCGGTTCCTGCCCACCTGCTCGGGGACGGCACGGACCCCCTGCGGGCCACGGCCAAGGGCCCGGCGGACGAGCTGTCCGCGGTCCTGGCGAACACGGGCTGGCCGACACGGCTAGGCTCGAGTGCGATGACTGACACTTCCCGCGAGCAGAACGAGGGCCCCGGCGACGCCGGAGCCGATGTCGAGGCGCGCCCCGACACGAGCGCGAACGAGGTCAGCACCGTGGAGCCCGGCGAGGTCCCGGAGGACGAGGGCACCGAGCGCTCGCCGGCCGAGGAGGATGCCGCGGCACGGGCCGTGCGCTTCGAGCGCGACGCGCTGCAGTACCTCGACCAGCTCTACTCCGCGGCGCTGCGCATGACGCGCAACCCCGCGGACGCCGAGGACCTGGTGCAGGAGACGTTCGCCAAGGCCTTCGCGGCGTTCCACCAGTACCGGCCGGGCACCAACCTGAAGGCCTGGCTGTACCGCATCCTCACGAACACGTTCATCAACAGCTACCGCAAGAAGCAGCGCGAGCCGCAGCAGTCCCAGACCGAGGACGTCGAGGACTGGCAGATCGCGCGCGCGGCGTCGCACACGTCGCGCGGCCTGCGCTCGGCCGAGGCCGAGGCGCTGGACCGGCTCCCGGACAGCGACGTGAAGCGGGCGCTCGCCGAGCTCCCGGAGGACCGTCGGATGGTGGTCTACTACGCCGACGTCGAGGGCTTCCCCTACAAGGAGATCGCGGAGATCATGGGTACTCCGATCGGGACGGTCATGTCCCGTCTCCATCGCGGACGCCGGCAGCTGCGTGAGCTCCTCGCCGACTACGCGGCCCAGCGTGGACTCGTCAGCCAGGCGCCCGGAGGTGCGCAGTGAACAACATCGAACCCGTCCCGCACGACACGGCGGGGGAGTCCGAGTGCGAGCATGCACTGACGCACCTGTACGAGTACCTGGACTCCGAGATGACCCCCGACGACGAGCAGCGCATGCGCGCGCACGTCGCCCACTGCTCGCCGTGCCTGGCCGAGCTCAGTGTGGAGGACCTGGTCAAGCAGCTCGTGAAGCGGTCGTGCAGCGAGCGCGCCCCGGACACGCTCCGGGTGCGCATCCACCAGCAGCTGACCGTCATGGCGGTCGTGCGGTAGCGCCGTCCGCTCGTCGAGCGCGGGCATGACGAAGGGCCGGGACCCCGACAGGGGTGCCGGCCCTTTCGTGTGCCGTGCGGCCTGAGGCTGTGCTCAGGCGTTGGGGCGCTTGCCGTGGTTGGCGGCCGAGCCCTTGCGGCTACGGCGCTTGCGACCGCGCTTGCTCATGGGTGTCTCCTGACAGGTGACGGACTGAATGGTGCCCATGATCCCACAGATCGGGGCGTTGTCCGGCATCGAGATCTCGCCGAGAGGGGTTGCCCTGTCCGAGGACGCGATATATCGTGTCTGCACCGGACGCGATATATCGCGTCCCTCCGGAACCACCCCGAGCGAGACCGAGCAGCGGAGGAAGCCATGAGCGCGGACAGCTGGACCGTCACCGGTCCGCAGACCATCGAGCTCGACGGCGTGACGTCCGTCGACGCGCACGTCGTCGACGGACGGCTCGACGTCGTGGCCCACGACGAGCCAGTCGTCCGGATCGAGGTGCACTCGGTCGAGGGCCGGTCCCTCGAGGTACGCCTGGTCGACGGTCGCCTGGTGATCGAGCACGAGAGCGGCCTGTCGGGCTGGGGCTCGTTCGTGAAGCGGTTCGTCGACTTCGGCGGCAAGGCGCGCGCCGACATCCACGTGGCGGTCCCCGCCACGACCGCCGTGCGGCTCGGCACGGTCCGCGGCGAGGGCCTGCTCGCCGGGACGACGGCGGGCGCCTCGGCCTCCACCGTCTCCGGCTCCCTGCTCGTCTCCCGTACGGCCGGCGACCTCAAGCTGAACACGGTGTCCGGCGAGGTGACCGTGCGCGACCACGTCGGCGACGTCACGAGCAACACCGTGTCCGCCGACGTCGTGGTGAGCGGCTCGGCCGACGTCGTCACCTCGACGTCGGTCTCCGGGGACGTGACGTTCGACCTGGTGACCCAGCCGCGGCAGGTCCGCGTGAACACGGTCTCGGGCAACATGCTGCTGCGGGTCCCGGACGAGCGTGCCGTCGAGGTCTCGGTGCAGAGCGTCAGCGGCCGGGTCACGCTCGGCGGGCTCCAGTTCACCGGAGGTGGCGGCGGCAAGGTGACCGGCGGGGTCCGTTCGGCCGCGCCCGGCGTCATGCAGCTGCGGGTGACCGGTGTGTCGGGTGACGTCACGGTGATCGGCGGGCCGCAGGACGCACCGGCGGACGCGCCCGAGGACGCCTCGCCCGCGCCCCTGGAGCTGTAGTGCCGCCCGTCTTCGCCCACGGTGAGCTGCGCCTGTACCTGCTCGTGCTGCTCCTGGACGGGCCGCGGCACGGGTACGAGCTCATCACCGAGCTCACCCGGCGCTTCGGAGGTACCTACCGGCCGAGCGCCGGGACCATCTACCCGCGCCTGGCCCGCCTGGAGGAGGAGGGGCTCGTGCGCCGCACCGTACCCGGCGACCACCCGGGCGCCGCCGGTGCGGGCCGCAAGGCGTCGTACGAGCTGACGCCGGCCGGCCGAGCCGAGGTCGACGCCCGCCTGGACGACGTCCGGCGCCTGGAGCGCAGCGTCGCCGAGACGGTGCGCAGCCTCGCGGACGAGGTCCGGGCGGACATCCGCGACACGATGCGCGGGCTGCGGGCCGAGCTCGCGGCCGCGGCCCAGGAGGCACGTTCCCGTCCGCGGCCCGGACCGGACACCGCACCCGACCCGCAGCGCACCCGGTCCAACTCCCTGCGGCACGACGCCGAGGCGGTGCTGCAGCGGTTCCGCAACGACGTCCTGGCGGACCTGCGCGAGGCCGACGTCGCGGGTACGGTGTCGGCGCTGACCGTCGAGACGCTGCGCACCGTGCTCGACTCGGCGCGCACCGCGATCCGTGGGACGCTGCCGCACACCACCGCCTCCGGCCGGCCGCCCACCGACCGGACGACCGACCTGTGATGCCCACCTGCCCCGGAATCTCCCCACCTGACGTCCCACCGAACTTCCGAGCGAACTCCCCATCGAACTTCCCAGCGAACGGAGCACAGTGATGACCACCGAGTCCTGGAGCGTGGCCGCCCCCCAGACCATCGAGGTCGGCGGCGCCTCGACCCTGACCGTCCGACTGACCAACGGCCGCGCCGAGGTCGTGGCCGACCCGAACCGCACCTCCGGCGCCGTCG
Source organism: Promicromonospora sp. NPDC052451 (assembly GCF_044547525.1). Lineage (NCBI taxonomy): Bacteria > Bacillati > Actinomycetota > Actinomycetes > Micrococcales > Promicromonosporaceae > Promicromonospora > Promicromonospora sp. NPDC052451. The sequence goes on along the minus strand of NZ_JBIUAP010000007.1, from coordinate 4,504 downwards.
TGGAGGTCCTGGAGGTCTCGACACGGCCGCTGCAGGTCCTCGCCGAGCACGGCAACCTCCGCGTGGCCTACGACTTCCCGGGCCTGGAAGGCTTCGTCGACCGGTTCCGTGGCCTCAAGGACCAGGACAGCGCCGTCGTGCGGATCACCGTGCCGGCCACGTCCGTGGTCGACGTCGCGACCGTCGGCGCCGAGGTCGTGGTGACCGGGGCGCAGGCCGGCGTCAACGTCAAGACCGCCGGCGGAGCCATCACGGTCACGGGGGCATCGGGCTCGGTGACCGCGAAGTCCGGCACCGGGTCCGTCACGATCGCGGAGCACTCCGGCGACGCGTCGGCCACCACCGTCTCGGGCGCCGTGTCGCTCGCCGGCGCCCTGGGCCGCGTGTCGGCACAGACCGTGTCCGGGCCGGTCGACGTGACCGCCGTGGGCACCACGCCGCTGGTCAACGCGAAGACCGTCTCGGGCGCCGCGGCGATCCGGCTGGACGCCGGGTCGCCGGTGAACCTCCGGGCGCGCAGCGTCACGGGCAAGGTCGTCATCGACGGCACGCAGGCGACCTCCAGCGCCCAGCGCACCGTCGTCGTCGACCACGCGGAGCCCGGAGCGGCGGCGTACGTCTCGACCAACACGGTCTCGGGCACGGCCACCGTCACGCGCGGCTGATCCGGCCCGCGAACGCGTCAGGCGCTCAGGTCACTCCGGTGACCTGAGCGCCTGACGCGTTCCGCGACCTACGCGACCTCGTCCTGGGGGAGGCCCAGCCAGGCGTGCCAGCCCGTGTGCAGCACCAGCCACGCCATGAGGCCGTAGCCGGCCTGCCCGGGGTAGGTGCCCCCGCCCTGGGCCATGTCCGCGAGCCACTGCTCGTGCTGGGCCAGCGGCGTGTACGTGTCCACGTACGGCACCCGCCGGCGGCTCGCGACGTCGGCGAAGGCGTCCGACAGCTCGGCGATCCGCTCGCCCTCGGACGGCGCCCCCGGCGGCGGCCCGACCACGAACGCGGCGGTCCGGTTCGCGTCGGCGACGTCGAGGATGTTCGCGAGGTTCAGGCGGGAGCGCGCGACCGTGAGCCCGGTGGCGACGTCGTGCCGACCCAGGGCCACCACCAGGCGGTTCTCGACCTCGGAGTCCGGGCCGAACCGCGCGGCGGTCTCCGCCTCCCAGCGGGCACCGAGCTGCGTGCTGGTCTCGCCGGGGACGGCGAGGGTGAACAGCATGGCGGGCCGGGAGAAATGGGTGCGCGCGATCACACGACCGGTCCAGCCGAGCGCACGGGCGTCTCCGACACCCGTGGCCAGCTCGTCACCGACGACGCAGATGCGCACCTCGCGATCCTGCAACGGACTCTCCTTGCCTGTTCCCGGCAGCCTGGCGGACGGCCGGTTCCCCATTGTGGTGCACGACCCGTGACCGATCGGTGACAACGCGCCGACGTCACCTGCCCGGGTCGCGCCCGCCGGTCCCGCCCGCGTCGCAGCCGCCCGGCACCGGGCGGTCCGTCAGAGCAGCGTCATGCCCCAGCGGACCGCGTGCCGCGCGCCCGGTGCGAGGTGCACCAGCCGGTCGCCCGTGCGGAAGGCGTCGGCGACGCAGGTCATGGGCTCGGCGGCGAGGCCGAGGCGCCGCCGCTCCGGCTCGATGTGGTCGCCCGTGCAGATCTGCCACACGTCCTGCGAGCCGTCCATCCAGACCGCCGCCGTCCGGCCGTCCGGGCCGGTCAGGTGGGCCCAGGACAGCCCGTCCTCGTCGCGGACGACGTCCACGTACGCGTCGTCGAGGTCCAGGCCGGCCGCCGTGCGCGGCTCCCGCAGGTCGTAGCTGCCCGCGGCCGGCTCGGTGCCCGTCGGGAGCAGTCGCTCGTCGGTGGTGACGCGCGTGGCGGCGTCGAGGCGCACGGTGCACTCGTCGAGGTCCGCGCCGCCCGTCGACAGCCAGGGGTGGAAGCCGCACCCGTAGGGCGCGGTGTCGGCGCCCACGTTGGTGACGTCGAGGGTGATCTCCAGCCCTGCGTCGGACAGCGCGTAGCGGATCTGCGCGACAAGCTGGAACGGGTACCCGGGCCGGGCGACGAGCTCCAGCTCCAGCGTCACGGCGGAGCCGGTGTGCTCGACCACGGACCAGCGCTCCCACGCCGCGAGGCCGTGCAGCGCGGTGTTGCGCGCGGGCTCGGTGATCGGGAGCTGGTGGGTCGCGCCGCCGTACTCGTACGAGCCGTCGGCCAGCCGGTTGGGCCACGGGATGAGGACCGCGCTGTTGAACACGGGGCTGATCTCGTCGACGCCGAACGGGACCACGACGTCGCGCCCGTCCACCGAGTACTCTCTCAGCGCCGCGCCGACCTGGGTGACCGTCGCGCGGTGGCCGCCGTGGCCGATCCGGAACTGGTCCCCGGAAGGATGGGGCCTGGCCGCACCGACGGGAGGAATTTCTGTCGTCACACTCACACCGTAACCGTAGGGCAATTTTCTCCTGCGGCACGTAGCGTGAGACAGCAGACTATGGGGTCGGGTCTGTGGCATGTCCACACGACCCCGCACGAAGACGGCCCGACGACGGGCCTGCGCGGGTGTAGTCCGCCCGCCTCAGCAGCAGGAGGAACGATGGAACAGCAGGTACTCGGACGGACAGGTCGGCTCGTATCGGCTGTGGGCCTGGGCACCTGGCAGCTCGGCGCCGACTGGGGAGAGGTGAGCGAGGACGACGCCCGCGCCGTCCTGGAGGCCTCTCTGGACGCCGGCGTGACCTTCTTCGACACGGCCGACGTGTACGGGGACGGCCGGAGCGAGCAGGTGATCGGTTCCTTCCTCAAGGACCACCCGGACGCCGGGCTGACCGTGGCCACGAAGATGGGGCGCCGCGTGGACCAGGTGCCGGAGAACTACGTGCTGGACAACTTCCGCCAGTGGATCGACCGGTCGCGGCGGAACCTCGGCGTCGAGCGGCTGGACCTGGTCCAGCTGCACTGCCCGCCCACCTCCGTCTACTCCTCGGACGCCGTCTACGACGCGCTCGACCAGCTCGTGTCCGAGGGCGCCATCGCCGCGTACGGCATGAGCGTCGAGAAGACCTCGGAGGCCCTGGAGGCCATCGCGCGCCCGGGCGTCGCCACCGTGCAGATCATCCTGAACGCGTTCCGCCTCAAGCCGCTCGACGAGGTGCTGCCCGCGGCGTCCGCGGCGGGCGTGGGGATCATCGCGCGCGTGCCGCTCGCGTCCGGGCTGCTGTCCGGCAAGTACACCAAGGACACGGTGTTCGCCGAGAACGACCACCGCACGTTCAACCGCGAGGGTGCCGCGTTCGACGTCGGCGAGACGTTCTCCGGCGTGCCGTACGAGGTGGGCCTGGAGGCCGCGGCCCGGTTCACGGAGCTGGCGCGCGACCGCGTGGGCGACGCGCTGACCCCGGCGCAGGCGGCCATCGCCTGGGCCTGGCAGCGGCCGGGCGTCTCCTCGGTGATCCCGGGTGCGCGGAACGTCGAGCAGGCCCGGGCCAACGCGGCCGCCGGCGACGCCGCGACGCTGGGCCCGCTGTTCATGTCGGGTGTGCGCGAGATCTACGACGAGATGATCAAGGAGCACGTCCACGACAAGTGGTGAGCTCACCCGCGCAGGGGCCGGTCCGGGCGGAACACGCAGAACTCGTTTCCCTCCGGGTCGGCCAGCACGTCCCACCAGACGTGCGGGTCGGGTGAGTCCTCGCGGCCGGTGAGCAGCGTCGCTCCCGCCGCGAGGAATGCCTCGGTCTCGCCCCAGACGTCCCAGTGGATGCGGTTCTTGACCGTCTTGGGCTCGGGGACCGGGATGAAGAGCATCAGCCAGGGCAGGCTGCCGCCGGGCTCCAGCCGGTACCACGGTCGGTCGTCGTACCGCAGGGGCTCCAGGCCGAGGCGCTCGCCCCACCAGGCGCTCACGGACGCCGGGTCCGCGGCGTCCACCACCAGGGCGTAGAGCCGGTACCTGCCGACGGTCGCGGCCCGCCGCGGGAACGCGCACAGCTCACCGCCCTCGGGATCACGCAGGACGGTCCAGTCGTCGGCTTCGTTGCCCGCGTACTCCGCGGCCGCCGTGGCGCCGAGCCGCGTGAGCTCCTCGACCGTGGCGTGCAGGTCCAGGTGTACCCGGTGTTTCACGGTGCGGGCTTCCGGCACCTGGTTGATCCAGACGGTGTGCTCGGCGACGTCGTCCCGCAGCACGAGGTCCGTGGGTGACTCGCCCGCCGGCTCCGCTCGCAGGCCGAGCGCCGCCGACCAGAAGGCGGCGAGCGTCGGCCCGTGGGTGGCGTCGATGACCAGGTCCTTGAACGCTGCGTCTGCCATCCGGACAGCCTAGGCCGGGCCGGTGACACGCCGGCGCGGGACGCACGAGAGGCGGGGCCCCCCCGGGGGGGCCCCCCCCCCGGGGGGGGGGGGGGCCCCCGCCCGCACGCCGGTTGCAGCACGGGGTTATGGTGGGGCGGGTGGAGCTTTGGCGTACCGGCCGCCCGCGAGAGATCGGAAGAGCCTG